>NZ_JBEZOK010000002.1:0-345423 GCF_040706515.1 Streptomyces sp. NPDC047880
GGCGTTGACTTTTGGCACGCTGTTGAGTTCTCAAGGAACGGTCGCTTCCTTTGTACTCACCCTCTCGGGCTTTCCTCCGGGCGCTTCCCTTCGGTCTTGCGTTTCCGACTCTATCAGATCCTTTTCGATCCGATTCCCAGTCGGTGGGATTTGCCGTTCGGCCCCGGGCTTTCGCTCGTCGGCCTTTCGACATTCACTACGTTAGCGGATTCCCCGTCCAACTCATAATCGAGTCTGTCGGCGTCGAATTCGGGCATGCGGGCACGCCGAATTCGCCCCTGCTGAGGGGAGTTGCTAGGTAGTTGGTTTGGCCGCTTCCGGCTGCTGGCGATCGCCATACCCGGTTCAGCGGCTCGGGCTACATTACGCACCTCGGCAGAGCGCGTCAACTTCGACGGCGCCTCGGGACGTGGGCCCGATACGGGCTCACGGTCGGGTCGTTGGCGACCCAGAAACGCCAGGGGTGCACGGCACCGTCGCCGCCGACGCCCGTCCTGGGTCCGCTGCGTACCTGGTCGGAGGGCACGGGCGTGCCGGTCAGCATGCGGAGCGGGGTGTCCTCGGAGGTGCACGCGTCCGTGCCGTCCAGCGAACGGTCCACGTTCAGGGCCGTGGCCAGACGGGCCGGCCCTTTGGCCAGTTCCTTGTCGTTGCGGGCCGAGAGTCGACGGGTGCGGGCCAGCTCGGCACCCTCGATGATCTCGCCGGCGCGCAGCAGGACAGCGCTCGCCTTTCCCTCGGGTCCGCAGACCAGGTTCATGCAGAACCACATGCCATAGGTGAAGTAGACGTACACGCGTCCGGGCGGGCCGAACATCACGCTGTTGCGGGCCGTGCGGCCGCGGTAGGCGTGGGAACCGGGGTCGTTCTCACCGTCGTAGGCCTCGACCTCGGTGAGACGGAGGGCGATCGGACCGTCCGGGGTGCTGCGTACCAGGATGCGGCCGAGCAGATCGGGCGCGACATCGAGGACGGGCCGGTCGAAGAACTCCCTGGACAAGGGCGTACGGTCAGGGGTCGCGATCATGCCGTCCGAGGGTACTGGAGATGAGTGGTGCCGCGGGGTGGCCGTTGGGCACCGCCCTTGCCAGGGTGGGGCTTGGAACCGGCCACGGCCGGATCGCGTTTGTACGGATCAAGGATCCACCCGTTGTGGGCGAGAGGGAGAGACATGGCGTTCAAGAAGCTGCTCGCGAGCCTGGGGGCCGGCGGGGCTTCGGTCGAGACGGTGCTGCACGAGGTCAACGTCGTCCCGGGCGGTGTCGTCCAGGGTGAGGTGCGGATCCAGGGCGGCTCCGTCAACCAGCAGATCGAGGGGCTCTCGGTCGGACTGCAGGCCAAGGTCGAGGTGGAGAGCGGCGACCAGGAGTACAAGCAGGACATCGAGTTCACGAAGTCGCGGCTGGGCGGTGCGTTCGAGCTGCAGGCGGGCGCGGTGCACGCGGTGCAGTTCGGTCTCGAGATCCCGTGGGAGACGCCGATCACGATGATCGACGGTCAGGCGCTGCGCGGCATGAACATCGGGGTGTCGACCGAGCTGGAGATCGCGCGTGCGGTGGACTCGGGTGACCTGGACCCGGTCAACGTGCACCCGCTGCCGGCGCAGAAGGCGATCCTCGACGCGTTCATCCAGCTGGGCTTCCGGTTCAAGAACGCGGACATGGAACGCGGTGTGATCCGGGGTACGCGGCAGCGGCTGCCGTTCTACCAGGAGATCGAGTTCTACCCGCCGCAGCAGTACCGCGGGCTGAACCAGGTCGAGCTGAGCTTCGTGGCCGACCAGAACGCCATGGACGTGGTGCTGGAGATGGACAAGAAGCCGGGGCTCTTCAGCGAGGGCAGCGACACCTTCCGGTCCTTCCAGGTGGGCCTCAACGACTACCAGGGGACGGACTGGACGGCGTATCTCAACCAGTGGCTGTCCGAGGTCGGCAGCAAGCGCAACTGGTTCTAGGCTCGGGGGCGACTGCAAGAAACGATCAGGAGGTACCGAGGTGACCGAGCTCAAGCGGCGGCCGCTCCCCCACGACTTCCATCCGCCCGTCGCGTCGTTCACGGTGACGAGCGAGGACATCGAGGAAGGCGCGACGCTCAAGGACGCTCAGGTCCAGGCGGCCGGCAACACTTCGCCGCAGCTGCGGTGGGAGGGTTTCCCGCCCGAGACCAAGAGCTTCGCCGTGACCTGCTACGACCCCGATGCCCCGACGGGCAGCGGTTTCTGGCACTGGGTGCTGTTCGACATCCCGGCGTCGGTGACCGAGCTGCCGGTGGGTGCCGGCAGCGGCAAGTTCGACGGTCTGCCGGAGGGTGCGATCCACGCGCGCAACGACTACGGCGACAAGGAGTTCGGCGGAGCCGCGCCGCCGCCCGGGGACGGGCCGCACCGCTATGTGTTCACGGTGTACGCCGTGGACGAGGAGAAGCTCGGGCCGGACGCCGACGCGTCACCCGCGGTGGTCGGCTTCAACCTGCGGTTCCACACGATCGGGCGGGCCCAGCTGATCGGTGAGTACGAGGTGCCCGCCGAGGGCTGAGCAAGCCGCCCACGATCCCGGCGTTCACGGAACGTTTGCCCGCTCCTGGTCTTGGAATTGATCAGGAGCGGGCATTTTTGTTGCCGGGGGCCGCGGGGGTCACCCCTCGTGAGAGCAGCGGATATTGCGTTGTCCATCTCGGCGTGCCCGGCCAGAGTTGATCCCAGCCCGCCAGGGGGTGGGCCGGTGCACGGGAGGTGGGCTGGTATGCGGGACACGCTGGTACTGAACGCGAGCTTCGAGCCGCTGTCGACGGTGACGTTGAACCGAGCCGTCGTTCTGGTGCTTCAGGACAAGGCCGTCGTCGAGCAGGCCCACCCCGAACTGCGGATGCGGGGAGCCGCGGTCGACATACCGGCGCCGCGGGTGATCAGGCTCTGCCAGTACGTACGGGTGCCGTTCCGAAGACGCGCTCCCTGGTCGAGGCGGGGTGTGCTGGTGAGGGACCGGCACCGGTGCGCGTACTGCGGAAGGCGGGCTACGACCGTGGACCACGTGGTGCCGCGCTCGCAGGGTGGTCAGGACACATGGCTGAACACGGTGGCCTCGTGTGCGCAGGACAATCACCGCAAGGCGAATCGGACTCCTGTCGAGGCGGGTATGCCGCTGCTCCGGGAGCCGTTCGAGCCGACGCCCGCGGATGCGATGCTCTTGGCTCTGGCGCAGGATGACCTTGCGGCGCTGCCGGATTGGCTGGCGCTGGACGCGGCGTGACCAGTCGCCGCGAGGCCTTGATGGTTCGTCGGCTGCGGGCCGAGTGTGGCTGTTCGCGCAGTTCCCCGCGCCCCTGAAGAGAAGGGGGGCGCGGGGAACTGCGCGTTGAGGGTGCTGTCAGTCGATGTGCGGCTTTTCGCGGCGCTCCTGGGCGGGGACGCTCGCTCCGGTCGCGCCGCCGTTGCCGCCGGAACCACCGCCGATGCCGCCGAAGTTGCCCATGGCGCCGGAGAGGCCCTTGAGGGCGTCGCCGATTTCGCTGGGGACGATCCAGAGCTTGTTGGCGTCGCCCTCGGCGATCTTGGGGAGCATCTGGAGGTACTGGTAGGAGAGGAGCTTCTGGTCCGGGTCGCCCGCGTGGATGGCCTCGAAGACCGTGCGGACCGCCTGGGCCTCGCCTTCGGCGCGCAGGGCCGCGGCCTTGGCCTCACCCTCGGCGCGCAGGATCTGGGACTGCTTCTCGCCCTCGGCGCGCAGGATCTCGGACTGGCGGACACCTTCGGCCTGGAGGATCGCGGCGCGCTTGTCGCGGTCGGCGCGCATCTGCTTCTCCATCGAGTCCTGGATGGAGGTGGGCGGTTCGATCGCCTTCAGCTCGACGCGGTTGACGCGGATGCCCCACTTGCCGGTGGCCTCGTCGAGGACGCCGCGCAGGGCCGCGTTGATCTCCTCGCGGGAGGTCAGGGTCCGCTCCAGGTCCATGCCGCCGATGATGTTGCGCAGGGTGGTGACGGTGAGCTGCTCGATCGCCTGGATGTAGCTGGCGACTTCGTACGTCGCGGCCCGGGCGTCGGTGACCTGGTAGTAGATGACGGTGTCGATGTTGACGACCAGGTTGTCCTGGGTGATCACCGGCTGCGGCGGGAACGGAACGACCTGTTCACGCAGGTCGATGCGGTTGCGGATGGTATCGATGAACGGGACGACGATGTTGAGGCCCGCGTTGAGTGTCCGCGTGTAGCGCCCGAAGCGCTCGACGATGGCCGCGCTGGCCTGTGGGATGACTTGGATCGTCTTGATCAGGGCGATGAAGACCAACACCACCAGAATGATCAAGACGATGATGACCGGTTCCATCGTCGTTCCCCGTGTCCCTTCTCCGCTGCGGCGCCTTCGGCAGATCTTATGGTTGTCGAAGATCTTGCTGGTCGAGTCTGACAGACCGTCGCGTTGCTGGCGAGGAGTTCCGCTCCAGTTACGTCCTGCGAGGTCACATGACGATCGCGGTGGCTCCTTCGATGTCCACGACGTCCACTTCCTGGCCCACTTCGAAAGCGTGGCCGGTGTCGAGGGCTCGGGCCGACCAGACTTCGCCGGCGAGTTTGATCCGACCGCCGGAGCCGTCGACGCGTTCCAGGACGACGGCTTGTCTGCCCTTCAACGCGTCGACTCCGGTGGCGAGTTGGGGTCGCTGTGCGCGGTGCCGGTTCGCGATGGGCCGTACGACGGCGATGCCCGCGGTCGAGATGACGGCGAAGACCACGACCTGGGCGACGGCTCCGCCGCCGAAGACGCCGGTGACGACCGCCGCGGCGATGGCGCCCACCGCCAGCATGCCCAGTTCGGGCATGGCGGTGACCACGAGCGCGATGCCGAGCGCTGTCGCGCCGATCAGCCACCACAGCCATGCGTCGATGTCCACCTGGTCATGGTAGGTCCGCGGGCCCTGTCGGCGACAGGGCGCCCGTGGTGTGAAATCCCGTTCTCACTCCGGGATTTGTGGGGTGCGGGCCCGGTTCAGGAGAGCGGGAGGCCCTGCGCGGTCCAGCGCTCGCCCGCCTGTTCGACGACGAGCGGCAGGCCGAAGCAGAGGGAGAGGTTGCGGGAGGTGAGTTCGAGCTCCAGCGGGCCGGCGGCGAGGACCTTGCCCTGGCGGATCATGAGGACGTGGGTGAAGCCCGGGGGGATCTCCTCGACGTGGTGGGTGACCATGAGCATCGAGGGGGCGATCGGGTCCAGAGCGAGGCGGCCGAGGCGGCGGACGAGGTCCTCGCGGCCGCCGAGGTCGAGACCGGCGGCGGGCTCGTCGAGGAGGAGCAGCTCGGGGTCGGTCATCAGGGCGCGGGCGATCAGGGTGCGCTTGCGCTCGCCCTCGGAGAGCGTGCCGAACCTGCGGTCCAGGTACTCACTCATGCCGAGGCGGTCGAGGAAGGCACGGGCGCGCTGCTCGTCGATCTCCTCGTAGTCCTCGTGCCACGTGGCGGTCATGCCGTACGCGGCGGTCAGGACCGTCTCCAGGACCGTCTGGCTCTTGGGGAGCTTCTCGGCCATGGCGATGCCGGCCATGCCGATGCGGGGGCGCAGTTCGAAGACGTCGGAGCCGGGCCTGCCGAGGGTCTCGCCGAGGATGGCGGCGGTGCCCGAGCTGGGGAAGAGGTAGGTGGAAGCGAGGTTGAGGAGGGTGGTCTTGCCGGCGCCGTTCGGGCCCAGGATGACCCAGCGCTCGCCCTCCTTGACCGACCAGGAGACCTGGTCCACCAGAGCCCGGCCCTCACGGACCACGGATACGTCCTGAAGCTCCAGAACATCGCTCATGAGCGCGTTGTCTCCCCTTGCAGTGTGGCCGGTCTCGGCTGTCGCGTAAGCCTGTGGCTCGGTCCGCCGCGCCGGTGGGCGCAGCCCTCCATGAAATCTACGCCACCGGTCGGCCGGGGCATTCCCTCGGTCCGGTCCTTGGTGGGTCCTAGGGTGGAGCCATGCTCTCGGAACCACGTGCTGGACGTCTCGCAGCTTGGGGAAATGCCCTTTTGGCCGGTCTTGTCTCGCCGGATGACGCCGTTCTGGCCATCGTCGGCGCGGATGCGGTGCACCGGGTGGAGGGGCTGCCGGGTGAGCCGGGGCAGGTCGGGCTGACGCTCGCGCTCGGACGGCTGCGGACGCTCGGGGTGACCGGGCTGCGGGTGGCGCTGCCCGCGCCGGGGCATCCCCTGGGGCTGAGCGGGCCGCCGGAGTTCAACGCGCGGGCACTGGAGGCCGAGGAGGCGGTGGTCGGTCACGGAGCCGCCTATGGCTTGGTGCCGGACGTGTACGAGGCCGGGCCCGAGCATGTGCGGGACGAGGTGGTGTGGCATGTGCTGCCCGTGCGGGAGGCGCCGCCCGCGGATGTGCCGTCGCTGGGCGAGGCGGAGCGGGAGCTGGCGGAGGCCCTGCGGGAGGCGACCGAGGTGCTGACCCGGCTGGACGTGGCCGGGGCGGGGCCGGTGTCGGAGGCGGCGATCGACGCGTACCGGGCGCGGGCCGAGCGGGGCCGGGAGGTGCTGGCGCCGGGGTATCCGCCGCGGGCGGTGCGGGTGCTGGAGCTGGCGCAGCGGGTGGGGACGCTCATCGCCGTGGCGACGGAGAGTGGGCATGGGGGTGCGGTGAGTTCGTCTGAGATCTTCGCGCGGCGGGAGGCGTTGCGGCCGGTGGAGCGGACGGCTCGGCGAGCACAGGTCGCCGCGTACAACTCCGTTGTGGAGGAGCGGGAGCGGGGGGTGCGGTGATGGTGCTTCGTGTGGTCGGCGTGAGGGGTGCGGGCGGGGGGTTTCGCAGCTCGGCGTAACGGGGTGCCCGGGCTGGTGCTGGGGCGGGTGGGCCACAGCCCGGCGTCGCGGGGTGCCTCCCCCGAGCTCTCGGCATCGCTCGAGCAGGGGGGACCACACGCCCACCCGTGCCGCCCTTGGCGGCACGATTGCCCGCAGCCAGGGGACAGCGCGTAGCCGCAGCCAGGACGGCGGGCTGTGACGGCGACCGGCCTCCCGGGTGGGGGCCGGGAGGCCGGTGGTGCCTCCGGCTCGGAGACGGAGGTGGGGCGTCAGTGGTTGACGGCGAGGTTGCCGAACGCCGGGTTCAGGACGCCCCCGACGTTCACGCTGTTGCCGGACACGTTGACCGGGATGTGCACCGGGGCCTGGACGACGTTGCCCGAGCCGACGCCCGGGGAGCCCACGGCCTTGCCGTCGGCGTGCGCGCTGGTGGCGGAGGCCATGCCCGCACCGGCGGCCAGCAGGCCACCCGTCACCATCGTCACGGCGGCGACCTTCTTCAGGTTCTTCACTTCTGAGCCCTCCTTGCGGTTGCCGCGGCAGGCGCCGCAGCACGCACTGAGAACGGTGGGGATCCGCGGAGGTTGCGCCATATGAGGGACGTTCCCACGACAGTATGAATCTCAGTCCGGAACGCAACCTTCCGCGTGGCCGTGGAGTGAGCGTGTCAGCCGGTCACGCCATGGCGAACGGCCCACAGCGCGGCCTGCGTCCGGTCGGAAAGGTCCAGCTTCATCAGGATGTTGGAGACATGGGTCTTGACCGTCTTCTCGGAGAGGACGAGGGCCCGGGCGATCTCCCGGTTGGAACGGCCGTCCGCTATGAGTCCGAGGACCTCGCGCTCCCGCTCGGTGAGTGAACCGGCCCTCGTGGTCCCCGCGTTGGTCTCCTCCTGCGCCAACAGGGCACCGGCGACCTCCGGCTGGAGGAGGATGTGCCCGGCGTGCACCGAGCGGATGGCTCCGGCGAGGGCGTCGGGGTCGACGTCCTTGTACACGTAGCCCGCGGCGCCGGCGCGCAGGGCCGGAACCACCGTGCGCTGCTCGGTGAAGCTGGTGACGACCAGCACGCGGGCGGGGTTGTCCAGCTCGCGGAGCCGACGCAGGGCGTCGACGCCGTCCATGCCCGGCATCTTGACGTCCATGAGGATGACGTCGGGCTTCAGCTCCTCGGCACGGTCGACTCCTTCGGCACCGTCCGCCGCCTCGCCGACGACCTCGATGTCGTCCTGCACTTCCAGGAAGGTGCGCAGGCCCCGGCGGACGACCTGGTGGTCGTCGACGAGCAGCACCCTGATTGCGTCAGCCACCGGGGACCTCCATCTCGATCACGGTGCCCTTCCCGGGCGCCGATTCCACGGTCAGCGTGCCGCCGGCGCCGCCAGCCCGGTCCCGCATCGAGACCAGGCCGAGGTGGCGCCCCGCGCGGCGGACCGCGCTCGGGTCGAAGCCCCCGCCGTCGTCCGTGATCCGCAGGACGGCTCCGTTGCCCCGGCGGTCCAGGGTCACGTCGACGTGGTCGGCGCCGGAGTGGCGAAGGGCGTTGTGCAGGGCTTCCTGGGCCACGCGCAGGAGGGCTTCCTCCTGGGAGGCGGGCAGGGCCTTCACTCCGTGGCCGGTGAAGGTGACGCGGGCGCTGTGGGCGCGGTCGAGCACCTGGATCTGGGTGCGGAGGGTCGCCACGAGGCCGTCCTCGTCGAGGCCCGCGGGCCGCAACTCGACAACGGCCGCGCGCAGTTCGTCGGCGGCCTCGGCGGCAAGGACGGCGACCTGCTGGAGTTCGCCCTTGGCGCGGGAGGGGTCGCGGTCCACCAGGCGGGCCGCGGCCTGGGCGGTCAGGCGCAGGGAGAACAGCTTCTGGCTGACCGCGTCGTGCAGTTCGTGGGCGAGGCGGGAGCGCTCCTCGGCGATGGTGAGCTCGCGGCTGCGTTCGTAGAGGCGGGCGTTGGTGAGGGCGATCGCGGCGTGCTGGGCGAGGATGCCGAGGAGTTCCTCGTCGTCCTCGGTGAAGCCGCAGCCGCCCTGGGGGCGCTCGCAGTTCTTGTTGGCGAGGAAGAGCGCTCCGATGACCTCGTCGCCGTCGCGGATCGGCAGGCCGAGGAAGTCGACGAGGTCCGGGTGGGCCTTCGGCCAGCCCTCGAAGCGGGGGTCCTCGCGGACGTCCGCAAGGCGCTCGGACCTGGCCTCGTGCAGCATCGCGGCGAGGATGCCGTGCTGGCGCGGGAGGGGGCCGATGGCCTTCCACTGTTCCTCGCTGACGCCGTCCACCACGAACTGGGCGAAGCCGCCGTGGTCGTCCGGGACACCGAGGGCGGCGTACTGCGCGTCGAGCAGCTCGCGGGCCGAGGCGACGATCGTCTTGAGGACGTCGCGCACCTCGAGGTGCCTGCTCATGGCCAGCAGCGCGGAACTCACCGCGGCGAGGCCGGACCGGGGGCCGTGACTCATGACCTCACGGTACCGGCGGGCTGTGACGGTGCGGATCGGACCGGTGGCGGCGGGGCGCCCGGTCGCTGGGCCTAGGTCCCGGGGCCGAGGCGGCGGGACGCCGGGGTGTAGGTCCGGGGCACCGGGCCCGTGGCCCCCGGTCCCCTGGCGTAGGGCGAAGGGACCCGGCGGATCGGGGCCCGCGTCCGAGGCGGTGCGGACGGCCCCGTTCCTACGGTGAGGGCACTTCGATCACCGAGAGGGAGCTGATCATGCCGGTTGCGATCATCACCGGGGCGTCCAGGGGGCTGGGCCGTGCCCTGGCAGAGGCCCTGGCCGGGCGGGGCTGGGACCTGGTGCTCGACGCCAGGGGTGCCGAGGCGCTGGCGGAGACGGCCGAAGCCGTCTCAGGGCACGGCACACGGGTGACCGCCCTGCCGGGGGACGTCACGGATCCCGGTCACCGGGCGGAGCTGGTGGCGGCGGCCTGGCGGCTGGGCGGGGTCGACCTGCTGGTGCACAACGCGAGCGCGCTGGGCGCGGAGCCGCTGGTCAGGCTGGAGGAGCTGCCTCTGGAGGGGCTGCGCCGGGCGCTGGAGGTGAACCTGGTGGCGGGGCTGGGCCTGGTCCAGGAGGCGCTGCCGTTGCTGCGGGCCGCGCGCGCCGGCGCTGTCGTCGCGGTCAGCTCGGACGCGGCGGCCGAGGCGTACGAGACCTGGGGCGGTTACGGGGCGTCCAAGGCGGCCCTGGACCATTTGGCGGCCGTGCTCGCCGTGGAGGAGCCGGGGCTGCGGGTCTGGGCGGTGGATCCCGGGGACATGGCCACGGAGCTGTACGCGGCGGCCGTGCCGGACGACCCGGAGCCGCGGCCGGAGCCGGCGGCAGTGGTGCCGGGGTTCCTGCGGCTGCTGGACGAGCGTCCGGCGAGCGGGCGGTACGGGGCTGCGGCGCTGCTGGACGGAGCGCGATGACACTGGCGGTGCGGGTACCGGAGGAACTGTCGGCGCGGGTGCCGGTCGAGCAGCGGGGCCCGGGGCTGGACCGGGACGCGGTACGGCTGCTGGTGTCGCGGGGTGCCGAGGTGGCGCATCACACGTTCACGGAACTGCCGCGGCTGCTGCGGGCCGGGGACCTGCTGGTGGTCAACACCTCGGCCACGCTGGCGGCGGCCGTGGACGGACGGTCCGGGCACGCGCGCGTGGTGGTGCACTTCTCCACCCGCGGGGACGACGGCCGCTGGGCGGTGGAACTGCGGGAGCCCGACGGGCGGGGCACCACGTCCCCGCGTGCGGGCGGGCCCGCGGGGACGGAGGTGCGGCTGCCTGGAGGCACAGGTCTGGTTCTGGAGGAGCCGCTGAGCGGGCGGGGCGATCGGCTGTGGTGGGCGCGGGTGTCCGGGCCGGGGGTGCCGGGGCTGCTGCGGGAGCACGGGCGGCCCATTCGCTACGCCTATACGGAGCGGGACCAGCCGCTGTCCGCCTACCAGACGGTGTTCGCGCTGCCGTCGGCGGACGGGACGGGCAGTGCGGAGATGCCGAGCGCGGCGCGGCCCTTCACGGCGCGGCTGGTGGCGGAGCTGGTGAGCAGGGGGGTGCAGTTCGCGCCGGTCACGCTGCACACGGGGGTGGCCTCGGCGGAGGCGCACGAGCCGCCCTACCCGGAGCGGTTCGCGGTGCCGGAGGCGTCCGCGCGGCTGATCGGCGCGGTGCGGGCAGGTGGGGGCCGGGTCATGGCGGTGGGGACGACCGCGGTGCGGGCGGTGGAGTCGGCGGTGGGCACCGACGGGGCCGTACGCGCGCGTGCGGGGTGGACGGACCTCGTCGTCACGCCCGAGCGCGGGGTGCGGGTGGTGGACGGGCTGCTGACCGGGCTGCACGAGCCGGAGGCCTCGCATCTGCTGATGCTGGAGGCGGTCGCGGGGCGGACGGCGGTCGAGCGGGGGTACGAGGCCGCGCTGCAAGGGCGCTATCTGTGGCACGAGTTCGGCGACCTGCACCTCGTGCTGCCCTGAAAGGACCTCACGCAGAGCATCGCTTGTGCAACGGGACGTGAGACTGATCCAGGGGCGATGTGAGCCCTCGCATAGGACCCACGTCACGTACGAAAGGACGTAGGAGACAAAGCCGCCCCTATTGAGCGGCGCATACGGTCCAATCTGTCCCGATTTACCCATCCCTGATCCACTATCTCCTTTCGTACGTCACACCTTTGCCACGCGATTTTGCGGCCGCTAAGAATTGCTGACGTCGCTCAGCGCCGTGGGTTCACCTCCGCGGCGTTCGTGTCGGAAACACACCGAGTCCAACGCCGGACGCCGAGCGACTCCCGCGCTATTCGAAGAGGTCCAACGCAGCATGCCCAAGAACATCTTCAGCCGTGTTCAGAGTCGTAGCCTGACCCGTCACCACAAGATCGCCATGGCCGGTGTCGCCACCCTCGGTGCCGCCGCCATCGGGTTCTCCGCGGTGCCGAGCGGCGCCTCGACCAAGACCACGACCGAGGCCGCTCAGCCGGCTGCGGTGGCGTACAGCACCCAGCAGATCAAGGACGTCAAGGCGAGCGTCACGGACCAGATGGCCGGCGCCACCCTGAAGGCCGAGCAGATCGCGGCCAAGAAGAAGGCCGACGCCGCGGCCGCCGCCAAGAAGAAGGCCGCCGCCGAGGCGGCGAAGAAGAAGGCCGAGGCCGAGCGCAAGGCCAAGGAGGCCGCGAGCCGCGCCGCCAAGCGTGCCGAGGCCAAGAAGAAGGCCGCCGTCAAGAGCTACCCGAACAACCTCGACGGCTGGATCCGCGAGTCGCTCGACATCCTGAAGAAGCACAAGATCCCGGCGTCCTACGACGGCATCCACCGCAACATCATGCGGGAGTCCTCGGGTAACCCGAAGGCGATCAACAACTGGGACATCAACGCCATCAACGGCATCCCGTCGAAGGGTCTGCTGCAGGTCATCCCGCCGACCTTCAAGACCTGGCACGTCCCCGGCACCTCCTGGGACATCTACGACCCGGTCGCCAACATCACCGCCGCCTGCAACTACGCGGCCGACAAGTACGGCTCGATGGACAACGTCAACAGCGCGTACTGAGGCCTGCGCGGACCTCTCTGCTTCGCTGAACGGAACGCCGAAGGGCGGCACCCACCTGACGGGGTGCCGCCCTTCGGGCTCGCGGAGCGGGGACTACTTGCGCATGACCTCCGGCTCGTGGCGGCGCAGGAAGCGGGCCACGAAGAATCCGCAGATCACGCCGAGGACGAGGAGCGCGCCCATGTCCATGGCCCAGGCCCCGGCCGTGTGCTCCCACAGCGGGTCGTTGTCGCCGGCCGTCTCGGGCGGGCTGATCTTGTTGAAGTCCAGCGTGGCGCCGGAGGCGGCGACCGCCCAGCGCGACGGCATCAGGAACGAGAACTGGTTGACGCCGACCGAACCGTGCAGCGTGAACAGGCAGCCCGTGAACACCACCTGGATGATGGCGAACATCACCAGCAGCGGCATGGTCTTCTCGGCGGTCTTCACCAGCGACGAGATGATCAGGCCGAACATCATCGAGGTGAAGCCCAGTGCCATGATCGGCACGGACAGCTCCAGCAGCGTGGCGCTGCCGAAGATCAGGCCCTCCTCGGGGATCTCCCGGCTGGAGAAGCCGATGACGCCGACGAGCAGGCCCTGGAGCACGGTGATCATGCCGAGCACGAACACCTTGGACATCAGGTACGCGGAGCGCGAGAGGCCGGTCGCGCGTTCCCGCTCGTAGATGACGCGTTCCTTGATCAGCTCTCGGACCGAGTTCGCCGCGCCCGCGAAGCAGGCGCCGACCGCGAGGATCAGCAGGACCGTGGTCGCCGTGCCGTTCGGGATGATCCGGCCGGTCTGCGGATTGACCGGGTTCGGCAGCAGGCCCCTGTCCGCGTCGATGAGCAGACTGACCGCGCCGAGCACGGCCGGCAGGATCACCATCAGCGCCAGGAAGCCCTTGTCGGAGGCGATCACCGACACATAGCGCCGGACCAGCGTGACGAACTGGGACATCCAGCCCTGCGGCTTCGGCGGCTTCATCGCCTGCATGGGCGGAACCTGTACGGACTGCGGCGCTACGGCGTCGATGTCCGCGGCGTACATCTGGTAGTGCTGCGAGCCCTTCCAGCGGCCCGCCCAGTCGTAGTCGCGGTAGTTCTCGAAGGCGGAGAAGACATCGGCCCAGGTGTCGTAGCCGAAGAAGTTCAGCGCCTCCTCGGGCGGGCCGAAGTAGGCGACCGAGCCGCCCGGCGCCATCACCAGCAGCTTGTCGCAGATCGCCAGCTCGGCCACCGAGTGCGTGACGACGAGGACCGTACGGCCGTCGTCGGCGAGGCCCCGCAGCAGCTGCATGACGTCGCGGTCCATGCCCGGGTCGAGGCCGGAGGTCGGCTCGTCCAGGAATATCAGCGACGGCTTGGTGAGCAGCTCCAGGGCGACCGAGACGCGCTTGCGCTGGCCGCCGGACAGGGAGGTGACCTTCTTGTCCTTGTGGATGTCGAGCTTGAGCTCGCGCAGCACCTCGTCGATGCGGGCCTCGCGCTCGGCGGCCGTGGTGTCGGCCGGGAAGCGCAGCTTGGCCGCGTACTTGAGGGCCTTCTTGACCGTCAGCTCCTTGTGCAGGATGTCGTCCTGCGGGACCAGACCGATGCGCTGGCGGAGCTCGGCGAACTGCTTGTAGAGGTTCCGGTTGTCGTACAGCACCTCGCCCTGGTTGGCGGGGCGGTAGCCGGTGAGCGCCTTGAGCAGGGTCGACTTGCCGGAGCCGGACGGGCCGATGACCGCGATCAGCGACTTCTCCGGGACGCCGAAGGAGACATCCTTGAGGATCTGCTTGCCGCCGTCGACCGTGACGGTCAGATGGCGGGCGGAGAAGGACACCTCACCGGTGTCGACGAACTCCTCGAGCCGGTCGCCGACGATGCGGAACGTCGAATGACCGACGCCGACGACGTCCGCCGGGCCGAGCAGCTGCGAGCCGCCCTTGGCGATCGGCTGGCCGTTGACGTAGGTGCCGTTGTGGGAGCCGAGGTCACGGATCTCCATGCGCCCGTCGGGCGTCGCGTGGAACTCGGCGTGGTGCCGGGACACCTGCAGGTCGGAGACGACCAGTTCGTTCTCCAGGGCACGGCCGATGCGCATCACGCGGCCGAGCGAGAACTGGTGGAACGTGGTCGGGCTGCGGTCCCCGTGGACCGGCGACGCCCCCGCGACACCGCCGGAACCCTGCTGCTGCGGAATGTGCGCCGCGGCCTGCTGCGGCTGCTGCCAGCCGGCCTGGGGGGCCTGCTGCTGCGGCTGCTGCTGCTGCGACGGCTGCTGGGCCGGGGCCTGCTGGCCCCAGCCGGGGTTCGCGCCCTGCGCGGCGTACGGCTGCTGCTGCGGCTGGGCCTGCGGCGAGGCGACGGAGGCCGCGGCGCCGGACAGGTTCAGGCGCGGACCGTCGGTCGCGTTGCCCAGGTTGACGGCCGAGCCCGGGCCGAGCTCCAGATGGTGGATACGCTGCCCCTGCACGAACGTGCCGTTGGTGCTGCCGTGGTCCTCGATGACCCAACTGCGGCCGTTGAAGCTGACCGTGGCGTGACGCCAGGAGACCCTGGCGTCGTCGAAGACGACGTCCCCCTGCGGATCACGTCCGAGGGTGTATGCCCTGGACGGATCGAGCGTCCAGGTACGTCCGTTTGATTCCAGTACGAGTTCCGGCACTCCATGCCCCACTGAGTTGTCCCCCGAGTTACCCCCGACATGGGGAGTCTAGGGATGTCGAACATCGGGGGGAACTATTTCAGGAGCGGCCCCCTGACCGAAAGTCGGGCCTCATGAAGACCGCACTCGGACGCATCGGCCGATTCCGTTGACGGGGTTGAAAACGGGCCGGAGAGTGGTATTTCGTCGCGAGGGGGACATGCCTGGTGTTCCCGCCGCGTAGCGGATCGGGGGGTCTGCCATGGGCGCTGCCGCAGGGGCCGGGAGGGCGAAGGGGCACGCGCGCGTGCCGTGGGGGGACGTGCTGATGTCCGCCGTGGCCGCCGTGAGCTGGGCGTTGATCGGGATGGCGGGGACGGCGGCGCTGGGTCTGCGGCTGCTGGAGGCGGACGCGGCGGGCTCGTTGGGACCGATGACCGCGGCGGTGGTGGCGCTCGGGGCCGGGGGTTCGGTCACGCCGTCCGGTGATGTGTCGGTGTTCGGCCTGTCGGGCGCGGAGGCGGACACGGCCATCGAGATCACGCCACTGGGCGTGAGCCTGGTCGGGGCGGTGCTGCTGTCGTGGTTCTTCCTGCGGTCCCTGCGGGGGGCGGGAGTTGTGATCGCACCGGCCGAACTGCTCGCGCGGGCGGGGTCGGTGGTGGCGCTGTTCGTGGCGATGCTGGGCGGGCTGGCATGGGCGGGGCACGACGTCATCACGATCGACGGAGGATCGCTCGGGCTGGACGACGTGACCGGCGGGAGCGGGGGCGTCGAGATTCCGAGGCTGGGGGACGTCGGGGGGCTGCTGCCGGACCGGCTGGGCGACCTGGTCGACGCGCAGGCCGCGGTGGGCTTCACGGTCGACACCGTCCCGACCCTGCTCGGCGGGTTCGGCTGGTCGGCCGGGATCCTCCTCATCGCCCTGCTGGCCTCGCGTCGCACGCCACTGCCGCGGGGCTGGGAGGCCGTGCACCGGGTCGTGCGGCCGGCCGTGTCCGCGGTGGTGACGGTGCTGCTGGTGGCGGTGGCGGCGGGGTGCGCGGCGGCGGTGTACGCGGCGGTCGGCGACGACCATCCCCGGCGCATCGCCGGTGCGGCGTTGCTCGGGGCGCCGAACGGGGTGTGGCTGGGTGTGCCGCTCGGCCTGTTCGTGCCGTGGGACGGACGCGCGACGGGGGAACTGACCCGGTTTCTGCCCGACCCCCTGGACGACCTGCTCGGTGCGGGCTCGGGCGGGCCGGTGACGCTGGGCCGACTGGCCGAGCTGGACGGGCGGGTGTGGCTGCTGGGGGTGGCCGCGGCGCTGATGATGCTGCTCGCGGGCGTGCTGGCGGGGGTGCGGACGCCGGCCGGGGCGGGAGAAGACGCCCTTGGTTTCGCGGGGCGGGGCGCGCTGCGGCTGGGTGTCGCCACCGCGTCGGCCCTGCCGCTGCTGGCCTGGCTGACGGACGTCTCCGCGAGCGCGTCCCTGTCCGTACTCGGCTTCGACGCGTTCGGCGCGGGCATCCAACTGCACGGCCGTCCCGCCATGGCTCTGCTGCTGGGCGCGGTCTGGGGCGCGGCGGCCGGGGCGGCGGGGGCGCTCCTCGCGTGGGGCTGCGGGGCTGCCGGGCGCCGCGCCACGGTGGCCGCCCGGGCGGCCGGGCGGACCGGAACCGGTGCGGCCGAGGGCCTGTCGGGCACGGGGTGGGCGGACCACGGGCCCGGGGGCCTCGCCCGGTCGGAGGAACTCACGGGCACGGGGTGGCCCGAACACGGGGCCGGGACCGGGAGGTGGTCCGACGCTGGGGCTGGGGCAGGGCAGCCGCAGGCCGGCCGCCGGGCCGGGACGGGGGCAGAGGCCGGGCAGCCGGAGGCCGGGCGCAAGACCCAGGAGACCGGGCACGGGGCCGAGGCAGGGACGTGGTCCGACGCTGGGGCTGGGGCAGGGCAGCCGCAGGTCGGCCGCCGGGCCGGGACGGGGGCAGAGGCCGGGCAGCCGGAGGCCGGGCGCAAGACCCAGGAGACCGGGTACGGGGCCGGGGCAGAAGCCGGGCAGCCGGAGGCCGGGCCCTATGCGCCCCGTACGCCGTACCGGCCGCCCAACCCGGGTACCAACCCGTACCTCCGCGTTCCGGACGAGCTGCTGGGGCCGCAGGACTCACCGTCTCCCGGGGCGGAACGGCCCACCGATGCCGCGCCCCGGGCGGAGTCCGGCACCCGGCCGGACGACGAGCCCCCCGCCCCTGGCGACGTGCACGGCGCCCCCACCGTCGTACGGCCGGTCGGGCCGCCGCCACGTGGCCCGCGGCAGTCGCCCGGGCCGCGGAACGGGAACGGGCCGCCGCCGCCACCGCCTCCACCGCCGCCGCGGAAACCGCCGGGCGGAAGGTGACCGGCGAGGGTGCGGGGTGCCGTACCGGCACGGCGCCCCGCACGTACCGCTGCGTAAGATTCACGCCATCGGCGCGACAAGCAGTGTTCGCTGTCCGCCAGACGGACCGCGGGGGCGACAGGCACGGCGCGCCGGATACGGTGGAACCACCATGAGCGCTTCGCAGACCTCGTCTTCCGACGTCCCTGCCGACGTCCCCACCCTCCTTGTGAAGATCTTCGGCAAGGACAGGCCGGGCATCACCGCCGGCCTCTTCGACACCCTCGCCGCCTACTCCGTCGACGTCGTCGACATCGAGCAGGTCGTCACCCGTGGCCGGATGGTGCTGTGCGCGCTCGTGACCGAGCCGCCCCCGGGGCTCGAGGGCGACCTGCGGGCGACCGTCCACAGCTGGGCCGAGTCGATGAGGATGCAGGCGGAGATCATCTCCGGCCTCGGCGACAACCGGCCGCGCGGCCTGGGCCGCTCCCTGGTCACCGTGCTCGGGCACCCGCTCACCGCCGAGGCGACGGCCGCGATCGCCGCACGGATCACGAAGACCGGCGGCAACATCGACCGTATCTTCCGGCTCGCCAAGTACCCGGTGACCGCCGTCGAGTTCGCCGTCTCCGGCGTGGAGACCGAACCGCTGCGCACCGCCCTGGTGACCGACGCCGCGCGGCTCGGCATCGACGTGGCGGTCGTCGCCGCGGGCCTGTACCGGCGCGCGCAGCGCCTCGTCGTCATGGACGTCGACTCGACGCTCATCCAGGACGAGGTCATCGAGCTGTTCGCCGCCCACGCCGGCTGCGAGGACAAGGTCGCCGAGGTGACGGCGGCCGCGATGCGCGGGGAGCTGGACTTCGAGCAGTCCCTGCACGCGCGCGTGGCACTGCTGGAGGGACTGGACGCCTCGGTCGTGGACAAGGTGCGCAGCGAGGTACGGCTGACGCCGGGCGCCCGCACCCTGATCCGTACGCTGAAGCGGCTCGGTTACCAAGTCGGCGTCGTGTCGGGCGGATTCACTCAGGTCACGGACGATCTGAAGGAGCGGCTCGGGCTGGACTTCGCCCACGCCAACACCCTCGAGATCGTCGACGGCAGGCTGACGGGCAAGGTCACCGGCGAGATCGTCGACCGTGCGGGCAAGGCCCGGCTGCTGCGCCGGTTCGCGGCGGAGGCCGGTGTGCCGCTGTCGCAGACGGTGGCGATCGGTGATGGCGCCAACGACCTGGACATGCTGAACGCCGCGGGGCTCGGTGTGGCCTTCAACGCCAAGCCGGTGGTGCGTGAGGCGGCGCACGCCGCGGTGAACTTCCCCTTCCTGGACACGGTCCTGTACCTGCTGGGCATCACGCGTGAAGAGGTCGAGGCGGCGGACATCCTCGACGTCGTCTGAGCCGACGGGAGGGGCCCGGCGCCGCACCGGCGCCGGGCCCCTCCGTCACGCGTGCCACGCGGGTCGTCACTCGGCGGGTGCCCAGTAGTCCTGCAGCGTGGCCACAGCCGGCTCCAGGCTCTTCCACGGGCCGCCGAACGACAGCACGGCGAAGGCGGCGGCCGGGAACCCGCGTCGGGCCATCCGCTCCCGCGCGGTGTCCTCGCCCGAGCCCGCCAGGACATCGGCGAGGCCCTGGATGCCCGGGTTGTGCCCGATCAGGAGGATGTTCCGCACGTCGTCGGGGGTCTCGTTGAGCAGGGCGATCAGCTCGCCCGGCGAGGCCTCGTAGATCCGCTCCTCGTAGACGGTTTTCGGCCGCTGCGGGAACTCCTGGACGGCGAGCTTCCAGGTCTCCCGGGTCCGGACCGCGGTGGAGCACAGGGCCAGGTCGAAGGCGATACCGGTGTCGGTCAGCCTGCGCCCGGCCTCCGCCGCGTCCATTCGGCCCCGGTCGGCGAGCGGACGCTCATGATCGGTGACCTGTGGCCAGTCGGCTTTCGCATGGCGGAAGAGGACAATCCTGCGGGATTCTGCGACGCTCATGAGATCCAGCTTCGCATGAAACACGCCACCTGGCGCAGGGAGTTGACCACCGGCTTCGGCCGTGGTCAGCGGGCCGTGAGCTGCTGGATGCGCTCGAAGAGGTGGGTGATCACCGGCTCACCGGTGGCCGCGTGCGCGTCGGACGGGTTGAGGATCAGGGTGAGCAGCGCGGCGAAGGCGAGCACGGGCAGGGCCAGAGCCCACCAGGGCAGCCGTCCGGCGGCGCCGGCCCGGGTCGCCGGGTGGAGCCGGGTGTGCGTAGGGGCCGACATGGATGCCTCCGCTCCTCGAGTGGCCGGTGACCGTCTGGCGGCCACACACTCGAAGCTACGGGCTCCCCGGCTGCCAACCCATCCGGTGATCCACCCACTTGACCCTGACCCTCACCCCCTAGGGGACGCGGGGGCCAGCCCCACCCCCGGCCGGGTGAGCGCGGGTCACGGCGAGGCGATGGTCGCGATGACGGCGATGACGATGAAGATCGCGAAGAAGGCGCCGAAGACGAGCAGCATCTTCTTCTGACCGTGCTGGGGATTCGGGTCGAGCACTGGCATGGGGCCAGTCTCCCACCCCCGCTCCGCGCCGGACGCCCCGGGGTGACTCCCCTCCCTCGGGCTCCCCCGGCGCGTGGCTCAGCGGGACGCCTCGTCCTCCACCGTGCGGTCGCGGCCGGCCAGGACGCCGACGGCCATCTGCGGGATCATCAGGGCGCTCATCAACGCGATGGGCAGACCCCAGCCGCCGCTGTGCTGGTAGAGGACGCCCACCAGGAGGGGTCCGGGGATGGAGATCAGGTAGCCGGTGCTCTGCGCGAACGCCGACAGCCGGACCACGCCCGGGCCGGTCCTGGCCCGCATGCCGACCATGGTCAGCGCGAGCGGGAAGGCGCAGTTGGCCACGCCGAGCAGCAGGGCCCAGGCCCAGGCGCCGGCCGCGGGCGCGAGGTACAGCCCCGCGTAGCCGGCGAGGCCGCACAGGCCAAGGGCGACCACGATCGGGCCCTGGTGGGGCAGCCGGGTGGCCAGGCGGGGTATGACGAAGGCGAGGGGCACGCCCATCACCATGGTGACCGCCAGCAGCAGTCCCGCGGTGCCGGCGGGCACACCGGCGTCCCGGAAGATCTGCGCCATCCAGCCCATGGTGATGTAGGCGGCGGTGGCCTGGAGCCCGAAGAAGACGGCCAGGGCCCAGGCGGTACGGCTCCGGGTCATCCGCAGCGGGGGCGTCTGCACGCGCGCGTGCTCCGCGGAGGCCGGGGCCTGGTTCCGCGTCGCCCGCTCGGCGGCCCGCTCCCCCTCGCCGGGCTGCGAGCCGCGTCCCCGGGCGAAGGACAGCCACGGCAGGACCGCCGCCAGGGCGAGCCCCGCCCACAGGGCCAGGCCCGTCTGCCAGCTGCCGCCGAGGGCGTCGGTCAGGGGGACCGTCACGGCTGCCGCGAGGGCCGTGCCGAGGGCCAGGGCCATCGAGTACAGGCCGGTCATGGAACCCACGCGGTCGGGGAACCAGCGCTTGACGATGACCGGCATCAGGACGTTGCTGACCGCGATGCCCATGAGGGCCAGGGCGCTCCCGGCCAGGAAGCCGGCCGTGCCGCCCGCGTAGGGGCGTATCAGCAGGCCCGTGGCGATGGCGGCCATGCCGGCGCACACCACGGCGCCGGGCCCGAAGCGGCGGGCGAGCCGCGGGGCCATGACGCCGAAGACGGCGAAGCACAGGGGTGGCACGGAGGTGAGGAGCCCGGCCACGCTGCCGCTCATGCCGAGCCCGTCGCGGACCTCCTCCAGGAGGGCGCCGAGGCTGGTGATGGCCGGGCGGAGGTTCAGCGCGGACAGCACGATGCCGAGGACGAGCAGGCGCGTCGTCCACGCGCGCGGGGACGCGCCGTCCGGTTTCCCGGTGGCGTGCGCGGCATCGCTGCGTACGGTCGGGTGCGTCGTCGTCCGGGTTTCCTCGCTAGGCATGAGGCCCATCATAGAATCATGGGATGATTGACTGTCCACTCCTCGGTTGCCCCCGGGCGCCCCGGCCGTGCGAAGGTGTGCCATGCCTCTGAGCCATCCCCGTCGCTCGGCCCTGTCCGAGCAGGTCATCGCCGCGCTGCGGGCCCAGATCACCTCGGGTGAGTGGCCCGTCGGCTCCCGGATCCCGACCGAGCCGGAACTGGTCGAGCAGCTCGGCGTCGCCCGCAACACCGTCCGTGAGGCCGTCCGTGCCCTGTCGCACAACGGCCTGCTGGACATCCGCCAGGGTTCCGGCACGTACGTCGTGGCGACGAGCGAGCTGGCGGGCGTGATGCAGCGCCGGTTCGCCGGGGCCGACCCCCGGCACATCGCCGAGCTGCGCTCCACCCTGGAGTCGGCCGCCGCCCGGCTGGCCGCCGAGCGGCGTACGGAGCGGGACCTCAAGCAGCTCGACGCGCTGCTGCTGCGGCGCGAGGAGGCGTGGGAGTCGGGCGACAAGGAGGCGTTCGTGACCGCGGACGCGACCTTCCACCTGGCCGTCGTGTCGGCCTCCCACAACGACGTGATGACGGCGATGTACGCGGACCTCGGCGAGGTGCTGCGGGACTGGCTGCGCGAGGACGTCGGCGAGGAGCTGACGCCGGAGACGCACATGGACCACGGACGGCTGCTGGAGGCGATCCGCGCGGGCGAGTCGGACACGGCCGCGACGGAGGCGGCCCGCTACCCGTTCCTGTGCCGCCTGGGCGGCGTCACCTCCCCCACCGGTGACTGACACCGCCCGGGGCAGGGCCGGCTGCCCGGCATCGGACCACAGCCGCCCGCCGGCCGCGGCTCAGCTCTCCCAGCAGTGACTGACACCGCCCGGCCGGGGCCCGCTGCCCGGCCACCGGACCACAGCCGCCCGCCGGCCGCGGCTCAGCTCTCCCGGCGGTGGCTGATCCACACGTCGGCGACCTCTTTCCAGCACCGGCCGGTCAGCCGCACCGTCTGTGCGGGCGCGGCCTCGACCGGTGCGCTGTCGGTGTCGATGTCCCACCAGCGGGCGCACTCGACGTGCAGGCTCACGCGGTCGGTCTCCGGGTAGGGGTTGTGGCAGTACACGGTCACCCGGGAGCCGGTCACGCGGATCCGGCAGGCCGCGCCAAAGGGGTCCGCGGTCTCGCGTTCGTCGGCGGGCACGCGCGCGTGGGGCACCGCCTCGTACCCCAGGGTCAGTACGAGCGCGACGGCAGCAAGGGACACTGAGGCCGTTCGGAGGGACAAGCGCACAAGGGGACCTCCTCGGCCGTGCTGGGGAGGGGCTCGCGTGTGATGAACGCGTACTCCGGGGTGCCCGGTTCGCGTACTCCAGAATGCCCGGTCGGCGGCCTCCCCCGCCCGGCCTGCTGGGCCGGACGAGTGACGCCCCGCTCCCCGCGCGCTGCGGGGAACGGGGCGTCGAGACGTACGGGAGATCAGGCTCCGATGGCGTGCAGACCGCCGTCCACGTGGACGATCTCGCCGGTGGTCTTCGGGAACCAGTCGCTCAGCAGGGCCACGACGCCGCGGCCGGCCGGCTCGGGGTCCTTCAGGTCCCACTCCAGCGGGGAGCGGTCGTCCCACACGGACGCCAGCTCGCTGAAGCCCGGGATGGACTTGGCGGCCATGGATCCGAGCGGACCGGCCGAGACCAGGTTGCAGCGGATGTTCTGCTTGCCCAGGTCGCGGGCCATGTAGCGGCTGGTGGCCTCCAGGGCGGCCTTCGCCGGGCCCATCCAGTCGTACTGCGGCCAGGCGAACTGCGCGTCGAACGTCAGACCGACGACGGATCCGCCGTTCTGCATCAGCGGCAGGCAGGCCATGGTGAGCGACTTCAGGGAGTACGCCGAGACGTGCATGGCCGTGGCGACCGACTCGAACGGCGTGTTCAGGAAGTTGCCGCCGAGGGCGTCCTGCGGGGCGAAGCCGATGGAGTGCACGACACCGTCGAGACCGCCGAGCTCCTCGCCGACGATGTCGGCGAGACGGCCGAGGTGCTCGTCGTTGGTGACGTCGAGCTCGATGACCTTGGCCGGCTTCGGGAGCTTCTTGGCGATGCGCTCGGTCAGCGTGGGCCGCGGGAACGCCGTGAGGATGACCTCGGCGCCCTGCTCCTGGGCCAGCTTGGCGGCGTGGAAGGCGATGGATGCCTCCGTCAGCACGCCGGTGATCAGGACGCGCTTGCCCTCGAGAATTCCGCTCATGGTGATCAGTGACCCATTCCCAGTCCGCCGTCAACGGGGATGACGGCTCCAGTGATGTACGAGGCGTCGTCCGAGGCGAGGAACCGCACCGTCGCGGCGATCTCCTCGGGCTGGGCGTACCGGCCGAGCGGCACCTGCTTCACGATGCCCTCGCGCTGCTCGTCGGTGAGCACCTTGGTCATGTCGGTGTCCACGAAGCCGGGCGCGACGACATTGAAGGTGATGTTGCGCGAGCCCAGCTCACGGGCGAGGGAACGCGCGAAGCCGACGAGGCCGGCCTTGGAGGCTGCGTAGTTGGCCTGGCCCGCGGAGCCGAGCAGCCCGACGACCGAGGAGATCAGCACGACGCGGCCCTTCTTGGCGCGCAGCATGCCGCGGTTGGCGCGCTTGACGACGCGGAAGGTGCCGGTGAGGTTGGTGTCCAGGACGGACGTGAAGTCGTCCTCGGACATCCGCATCAGGAGCTGGTCCTTGGTGACACCGGCGTTGGCGACGAGGACCTCGACGGGGCCGTGGGCCTCCTCGATCTCCTTGTAGGCCTGCTCCACCTGCTCTGCGTCGGTGATGTCGCACCTGACGGCGAGGCAGCCCAATTCCGTCAGGGCGGCCGGCGGCTCACCCGAGCGGTATGTGATGGCGACCTTGTCGCCGGCATCGGCGAAAGCGCGGGCGATGGCGAGGCCGATGCCCCGGTTGCCTCCGGTGACGAGAACCGAGCGGCTCAACGGATCACCCTTTCGATAGCGGTCTGATACCCGCCCGGCCGCCTGGACGACAGGCGGTGATGACAGGCGGCTTCCTCGAAAACCTATCGGTCCGGGCAGGCCCGCGGACAATCGGGCACCGACAGTGGCGTACGGGACTCACTGTCGGGTCCCTACAGAAAGCCGCGGCTCCGGCTCGGGAAACTCGTGGCCCGCGGGCGTGATGGACGACATGATCGGAGCAGTCACGACGCACGGCAACCACGGTCACCTCGACAGAAAGAGACGGCGGTGCCTCATACCATCGACGAGGCCTTCACGGCCCTCCCCCTACGCCCCCTCGCCGACGCGGCCCTCGCACGCGCGCGTGCGCTGGGGGCCGAACACGCGGACTTCCGCTTCGAGCGGGTGCGGGGCGCCTCCTGGCGGTTCCGGGACGCCAAACCCGCCGGGTCGTCGGACACCACCGACCTCGGGTACGCGGTGCGGGTGGTGCACGGCGGTACGTGGGGCTTCGCGTCCGGCGTCGACCTCAGCCTGGACGCCGCCGCCCGGGTCGCCGGGCAGGCCGTGGCGATGGCGAAGCTGTCCGCGCAGGTGATCAAGGCGGCCGGATCGGACGAGCGCGTGGAGCTGGCAGGCGAGCCGGTGCACGCCGAGAAGACGTGGATCTCCTCGTACGAGATCGATCCGTTCACCGTGCCCGACGAGGAGAAGGCCGGGCTGATCGCCGAGTGGAGCGCGCGGCTGCTGGCGGCCGACGGGGTCGACCACGTGGACTCCTCGCTGCTCACGGTCCACGAGAACAAGTTCTACGCCGACACGGCCGGGACCGTGACCACCCAGCAGCGGGTGCGGCTGCACCCGGTGCTCAACGCGGTGTCGGTGGACGAGTCGAGCGGCGAGTTCGACTCCATGCGCACCCTCGCGCCCCCGGTGGGACGCGGCTGGGAGTACCTGACGGGCACCGGCTGGGACTGGGAGAGCGAGCTCGAACAGATCCCGGAGCTGCTCGCGGAGAAGATGCGCGCGCCCAGCGTGCAGCCGGGCCTGTACGACCTGGTCGTCGACCCGTCCAACCTGTGGCTGACCATCCACGAGTCCATCGGGCACGCCACCGAGCTGGACCGGGCGCTCGGCTACGAGGCCGCCTACGCCGGCACCTCGTTCGCCACGTTCGACCAGCTGGGCAAGCTGCGGTACGGCTCGGAGCTGATGAACGTCACCGGCGACCGCACCGCCGAGCACGGCCTGGCCACCGTCGGCTACGACGACGAGGGCGTCCAGGGCCAGTCCTGGGACCTGGTCAAGGACGGCACGCTCGTCGGCTACCAGCTGGACCGGCGGATCGCGAAGCTGACCGGCTTCGAGCGCTCCAACGGCTGCGCCTACGCCGACTCCCCCGGGCACGTGCCGGTGCAGCGCATGGCCAACGTGTCCCTGCAGCCGGACCCGGCGGGGATGTCGACCGAGGACCTGATCGGGGGCGTGGAGCGCGGCATCTACGTCGTCGGCGACCGGTCCTGGTCGATCGACATGCAGCGCTACAACTTCCAGTTCACCGGGCAGCGCTTCTACCGCATCGAGAACGGGCGGCTGGCCGGGCAGCTGCGGGACGTGGCCTACCAGGCGACGACGACCGACTTCTGGGGCTCCATGGCCGCCGTGGGCGGGCCGCAGACCTACGTCCTGGGCGGCGCCTTCAACTGCGGCAAGGCCCAGCCGGGCCAGGTGGCGGCCGTCTCCCACGGCTGCCCGTCGGCCCTCTTCAAGGGCGTCAACATTCTGAACACGACCCAGGAGGCCGGGCGATGAGCGCGCGTTCCAGCAAGCCGCACGAGGTCGTGGAGCGCGCCCTCGAACTGTCCCGGGCGGACGGCTGTGTCGTCATCGCCGACGAGCAGTCCACCGCCAATCTGCGCTGGGCGGGCAACGCGCTGACCACCAACGGCGTCACGCGCGGGCGCACGCTCACCGTCGTCGCCACGGTCGACGGCAAGGAGGGCACGGCCTCCGGGGTCGTCTCACGGTCCGCCGTCACCCCCGACGAGCTGGAGCCCCTGGTGCGCGCAGCCGAGGCCGCCGCGCGCGGCGCAGGGCCCGCCGAGGACGCGCAGCCGCTGGTCACGGGCGTGGCGCAGACACCGGAGTTCACGGACGCGCCCGCCGAGACCTCGTCCGCCGTGTTCGCCGACTTCGCGCCCGCCCTCGGTGAGGCCTTCGCCCGCGCGCGTGCGGGTGGCCGTGAGCTGTACGGCTTCGCCAACCACGAGCTGGTGTCGTCGTACGTCGGCACGTCCACCGGACTGCGGCTGCGGCACGACCAGCCGAACGGGACGCTGGAGCTCAATGCGAAGTCACCGGACCGCACCCGGTCCGCCTGGGCCGGGCACTCCACCCGGGACTTCAAGGACGTCGACCCGGCGACGCTGGACGCGGAACTGGCGGTGCGCCTCGGGTGGGCCGAGCGGCGCGTGGAGCTGCCCGCCGGCCGCTACGAGACGCTGCTGCCGCCTACGGCGGTGGCGGATCTGCTGATCTACCAGATGTGGTCGGCGTCGGGCCGGGACGCGGTCGAGGGCCGCACGGTGTTCTCCAAGCCGGGCGGGGGCACGCGGGTCGGCGAGAAGCTGACCGATCTGCCGCTGACCCTGCGCAGCGACCCGAACG
Organism: Streptomyces sp. NPDC047880; assembly: GCF_040706515.1. Classification (NCBI taxonomy): domain Bacteria; kingdom Bacillati; phylum Actinomycetota; class Actinomycetes; order Kitasatosporales; family Streptomycetaceae; genus Streptomyces; species Streptomyces sp. NPDC047880. The sequence continues at coordinate 26,798 of NZ_JBEZOK010000002.1, forward strand.
AGCCGGGCCTGGAGTCGGCGCCCTTCGTGATCGCGCACTCCTCGGGGGGCGATCAGTCGGTGTTCGACAACGGGCTGCCGCTCGCGGCCACCGAGTGGATGCGCGAGGGCGAGCTGAGGCACCTGACGACCAGCCGGCACAGCGCGGGCCTGACCGGCCTGCCCGTGGCGCCGAGCATCGACAACATCGTCCTGGACGGAGGCGAGGACCGTTCCCTGGACGAGATGGTCGCGAACACCGAACGCGGGCTGCTGCTGACCTGCCTGTGGTACATCCGCGAGGTCGACCCGGCGTCGCTGCTGCTGACGGGCCTGACCCGGGACGGCGTCTACCTCGTCGAGAACGGCGAGGTGACGGGCGAGGTGAACAACTTCCGGTTCAACGAGTCGCCGGTCGGGGTGCTGGGCCGGGCCACGGAGGCCGGGCGGACGGAGAAGACGCTGCCCCGGGAGTGGAGCGACTGGTTCACCAGGGCGGCGATGCCGGCGCTGCGCGTCCCCGATTTCAATATGAGCTCTGTCAGTCAGGGCGTATAACCTCGTAGGCGGCTGTCACCCGACTGCCCGAGGATCATCCGAGGAGATACGAGAACCGTGACGGACATCGTCGACGAGCTGAAGTGGCGCGGGCTGTTCGCCCTGTCCACTGACGAGGACGCTTTGCGCAAGGCGCTCGCGGACGGTCCCGTCACGTTCTATTGCGGTTTCGACCCGACCGCGCCGTCCCTGCACGTGGGGCACCTGGTGCAGGTGCTCACCGTGCGCCGGCTCCAGCAGGCCGGTCACCGGCCGCTGGCGCTGGTCGGCGGTGCCACGGGGCTCATCGGCGACCCTCGTCCGACCGCGGAGCGCACGCTGAACGACCCGGAGACGGTCACCGGCTGGGTCGCCAAGCTGCGTGCCCAGATCGAGCCGTTCCTGGACTTCGAGGGCGAGAACGCGGCCGTCATGGTCAACAACCTCGACTGGACGGAGAACCTCTCCGCGATCGAGTTCCTCCGCGACATCGGCAAGCACTTCCGCGTCAACAAGATGCTGACGAAGGACTCCGTGGCCCGCCGCCTGGAGTCCTCCGAGGGCATCAGCTACACGGAGTTCAGCTACCAGCTGCTGCAGGGCATGGACTTCCTGCAGCTGTACCGGCGCTACGGCTGCACGCTGCAGCAGGGCGGCAGCGACCAGTGGGGCAACCTCACGGCGGGCCTTGACCTGATCCACCGCCTGGAGCCCGACGCGACCGCGCACGCGCTGGCCACGCCGCTGATGACCAAGGCGGACGGCACCAAGTTCGGCAAGACCGAGGGCGGTGCCGTCTGGCTCGACCCGGAGATGACGACGCCGTACGCGTTCTACCAGTTCTGGCTGAACGTGGACGACCGGGACATCTCCCGGTACATGCGCATCCTGTCCTTCCGTTCCCGTGCGGAGCTTGAGGAGCTGGAGCGGCAGACCGAGGAGCGTCCGCAGGCCCGGGCCGCGCAGCGCGCGCTGGCCGAGGAGCTGACGACCCTGGTGCACGGCGCCGACCAGACGGCCGCCGTGATCGCCGCGTCCAAGGCCCTCTTCGGTCAGGGCGACCTGACGGAGCTGGACGCCAGGACGCTGGCCGCAGCCTTGTCGGAGGTGCCGCACATCCAGGTCGCCGAGCTCGGTCCGACCGTGGACCTGTTCGCCGAGGTCGGCCTGGTGGCCAGCAAGTCGGCCGCGCGCCGCACGGTCAAGGAGGGCGGCGCCTACGTGAACAACGTCAAGGTCGCCGCCGAGGACGCCGTGCCCGCCGAGGAGGACCTGCTGCACGGCCGCTGGCTGGTGCTGCGCCGGGGCAAGAAGAACCTGGCGGCCGTCGAGGTCACGGGCGGCTGAGCATGCCGGTGAGGGGGTGGTCTCCGGTGCCGGAGACCACCCCTTCTCCATGAGGGTCATGCCCTGCGTTGTTCTCCCCGGGCGGCGGTCCAGGCCTTGTCGCCCAGACCGACCAGGATGATCGCCATCACCAGCTGGAAGACGTGCCGCCACCAGTCGATGCCCGATGTGGCGTCGACCCCGGCCGCCCGGGCGATGGCGTTGCCGGCGATGCCGCCGATGATGCCCAGGATGACGGTCAGCCACAGGGGGATGTGCTGCTTGCCCGGGATGATCGCCTTGGCGAGCAGGCCGAGCACCAGTCCCACGATGATCGCCCACAACCAGCCCATCTCACTGCCTCCTCGCACGGCCCGACGTGAGCACTACGGCCAGTGTCGGCCCATGTGCCCTACGCCGCATGCCGACGTGGGCCGTACGCAGGGCGGCGCAGACACCCCGCCCGGGCGGGCCGCGACCCGGCCTCGTGGCCGGGGCGGCCGCGGCGTAACGTAAGAGCTGTCCTGGTCAGGTTCCCCGGCCGGCCGGGGACGGCCACGGGGCGGGGACAGTCCGATACGGGCGGATGGTGGAATGCGATGCGGAAGCAGCATGGCGGCGGCAACGTCCAGGTTTTCCGGATCACCGGCGCCCGGACGGGGCTGCAGGAGGACGTACGCGGGCGGCAGCGCCGGTACGTGATCTCGATGACGGTCCGCACGATCTCCGTGATCCTCGCGGCCACCCTGTGGAACGTCGAACGGCACGTCGCCATCGTGGCGTTGGTGCTGGGGCTGGTGCTGCCGTACATCGCGGTGGTGATCGCCAACGCCGGGCGTGAGAATGCGCCGTCTCTGCCGTCGACATTCGTGGTGTCGCACGCGCGTCCGATGATCGGCCCGCCGGATGCGGACGACGGGTCGGGGGAATCGGTTGCGGAAGATGCCGTGCCCGGACCGGGGGCGAGTGCGCGGAGCGAATCGCAGGAGCGGTAGGCGCGCCCCGGCGCTGTTCCGCGGGAGATCGCGGGAGCGCGGGAAGGGGAAGTCAGCTTCCCGCCAAGCTCAAGAAAAGCTCAGATCAATCATGTTGTTCCAGTGCCGGGGTCGGGGTTACCCGTGACATACTTCGTACGCGCTCCGCATCCCCCGTCGGAGCGACGGACCGACGCCGGGCAGCTCCCCCCGTGGCTGCTCGGCGTCGCCTTTTCTGTGTGCTGTGGTGAGACGAACCTGTGAGTGACGAGACGCCCATCTGCTCCGCGAAGGGCTGCCGTGCCGACGCCGTGTGGGTGCTGGCGTGGAACAACCCGAAGATCCATACGCCGGAGCGTCGCAAGACCTGGCTGGCCTGTGAGGAGCATCGCGAGCATCTGTCGCAGTTCCTCGGGGTGCGGGGGTTCTTGAAGGACGTGATTCTGCTGAAGGACTGGGAAGCGCGGGACGTGTGACGCCTCCCTAACCGCCGATCGCCGACATGGGCCTGGCCGGCTGCACGAACGTCGGGTCGTCCAGGCCCGCTCCCGCCTTCTTGCCCCACATCGCCAGGCGCCAGATGCGGGCGATCTCCTCGTCCGGGGCGCCGGAGCGCAGGGCGGCGCGCAGGTCCGTCTCCTCCTGGGCGAACAGGCAGGTGCGGACCTGGCCGTCGGCGGTGAGGCGGGTGCGGTCGCAGGCCGCGCAGAACGGGCGGGTCACGGAGGCGATCACGCCGACGACATGCGGGCCGCCGTCGACGAGCCAGCGCTCCGCCGGTGCCGAGCCGCGCTTCTCCTCGCCTTCGGCGGTCAGCTCGAAGCGGGTGCGCAGAGAGGCCAGGATGTCGCCGGCCGTGATCATGCCGTCGCGCTTCCAGCCGTGCTGGGCGTCCAGCGGCATCTGCTCGATGAACCGCAGCTCGTAGTCGTGCTCCACCGCCCAGGCGAGGAGGTCGGGGGCCTCGTCGTCGTTGAGCCCGGGCATCAGGACGGAGTTGACCTTGACCGGGGTCAGGCCGGCGTCGCGGGCGGCGTACAGGCCCTCGATGACGTCCTTGTGGCGGTCGCGGCGGGTGAGGGTCTTGAAGACGTCCGGGCGGAGCGTGTCGAGGGAGACGTTGACCCGGTCCAGGCCCGCCGCCTTCAGGGCCGCCGCCGTGCGCTTGAGGCCGATGCCGTTGGTCGTCAACGACATCTGGGGGCGGGGGCCGAGCGCCGCGACGCGTTCCACGATGCCGACCAGGCCGGGGCGCAGCAGCGGCTCGCCGCCGGTGAAGCGGACCTCCTCGATCCCGAGGGAGGTGACCGCGATGTCGATCAGGCGCACGATCTCGTCGTCCGTGAGCAGGTCGGGCTTGGCCAGCCACTGCAGGCCCTCCTCGGGCATGCAGTACGTACAGCGCAGGTTGCACCGGTCGGTCAGTGAGACCCTCAGGTCGGTGGCCACCCGGCCGTAGGTGTCGATGAGCACGTGGGCCCCCTCCCTCGTCGCGGATCATGCGTGCGGCACTGCTTCTCCGACATCTGCGAGCCTACGTGACCCCACCGGCAACGCCACAGGCCCGATCCCACGACGTGGAACGCGGCCGGGCCGCAGGGACCTGGAGGTTCCTACGATCCGGCCGCGTGGGAGGGGTCGTGCTCAGTGGGCTCCGGTGCCGGTCAGGGACCGGACCTCCAGCTCCGCGTACTTCTTGGCGTCGGGCTCCTCCTTGGACAGGACCGTGCCGAGCCAGCCCATGAGGAAGCCGAACGGGATGGAGATGATGCCCGGGTTCTTCAGCGGGAACCAGGCGAAGTCGACCTCGGGGAACATCGCCTTGGGGTCGCCGGAGACGACGGGAGAGAACAGCACCAGGCCGACGGCGACGATCAGACCGCCGTAGATCGACCACAGTGCGCCCTGGGTGGTGAAGCGCTTCCAGAACAGGCTGTAGAGGATCGTCGGGAGGTTGGCGGAGGCGGCGACCGCGAAGGCGAGGGCGACCAGGCCGGCCACGTTCAGGTCGCGGGCGAGGGCACCGAGGCCGATGGAGACGATGCCGATGAACAGGGTCGCCCAGCGGGCCGCGCGGACCTCCTCGGCGCCGGAGGCCTTCCCCTTGCGGATGACGTTGGCGTAGATGTCGTGCGCGAAGGACGACGACGAGGCGAGGGTGAGGCCGGCGACGACGGCGAGGATCGTCGCGAAGGCCACCGCCGAGATCGTGGCGAGCAGGATCGCGCCCCAGGTCGAGTCGACACCGCCCAGATGCAGGGCGAGCAGGGGTGCGGCCGTGTTCCCGGACGGGTTGGACGCGATGATCTCCTCCTGGGAGATCAGCGCGGCGGCGCCGAAGCCGAGCGCGATGGTCATCAGGTAGAAGCCGCCGATGATGCCGATGGCCCAGTTCACGGACTTACGGGCGGCCTTGGCGTCGGGCACGGTGTAGAAGCGGATCAGGATGTGCGGCAGGCCGGCGGTGCCCAGCACCAGGGCGATGCCGAGGGAGATGAAGTCCAGCTTGGAGGTGCCGGTCGCGCCGTACTGGAGGCCGGGCTCCAGGAAGGCGGCGCCCTTCCCGCTGTTCTCGGCGGCCTGGCCGAGCAGGTCGGAGATGTTGAAGTCGAACTTCAGCAGCACCAGGAAAGTGATCAGGATGGTGCCGCCGATGAGCAGCACGGCCTTGACCATCTGGACCCAGGTGGTGCCCTTCATGCCGCCGATGGAGACGTAGACGATCATCAGGACGCCGACGAGGGCGACGATGAGGATCTTGCCGGCGTCGGAGGTGATGCCGAGCAGCAGCGAGACGAGGACGCCCGCGCCGGCCATCTGGGCGAGCAGGTAGAAGATCGACACCACGATGGTGGAGGTGCCGGCGGCGGTGCGGACCGGGCGCTGGCGCATGCGGTACGCGAGGACGTCGCCCATGGTGTAGCGGCCGGAGTTCCGCAGCGGCTCGGCCACCAGGAGCAGGGCGACCAGCCAGGCGACGAGGAAGCCGATGGAGTAGAGGAAGCCGTCGTAGCCGAAGATGGCGATGGCGCCCGCGATGCCGAGGAACGAGGCGGCGGACATGTAGTCACCGGAGACGGCGAGACCGTTCTGGAAGGCGCTGAACTGGCGGCCGCCGGCGTAGAAGTCGGCGGCGTCCTTGGTCTGGCGGCCCGCCCAGATGGTGATGCCGAGGGTCGCGAGGACGAACAGCGCGAACAGGGTGATGATCAGCGGGCGGTGCTCGCTGGCCTCGTTCGCGGCGAGGAAGGTGTGCTGTACGGGGTTCATGCGCCGCTCTCCATCCGGGTCTTGATGGCCTCGGCCTTGGGGTCGAGCTTCGCGGCGGCGTGCCGCGAGTACCACCAGGCGATGAGGAACGTGGTGACGAACTGGGCGACGCCGAGGACGAAGGCGACGTTGATGTTGCCGAACAGCCTGCTGCCCATGAAGCCGCCCGCGTAGTTCGAGAGCAGGACGTACAGCAGGTACCAGGCGATGAAGCCGACGGTCAGCGGGAAGGCGAAGGACCGGTAGGAGCGGCGCAGTTCACCGAACTCCGCGCTCTCCTGCACCTCGGCGAACTCCTCGGGTGAGGGGAGCTTGTGTTGCTCTTTCGAGGGGGGCGGTGCGTCGGTGGCCACGGAGTCTCCTCGCAGGGACGGAAGCGGTTGTGAGCGGGGGCGAAAGGCGCGTGCCCTCGCGCTCCTTGTCCAACGTCACGGCGGCGTATGGGAACCGGTTCAAACGCCCGGCGTTGTTTCCGAAGTCGTTTCGACAAAGCGTTGCTGCGGGCGAGTCGCCGGGATAGCTTCGCCCTGCACCACCACGTCATGTACCTGCCCGGGCACCACCTGTGCCTCGGGCCGGTTTCGTTTCCGGAGGATGTGGAGACCCCATGTCTCACTTGCGTTCCAGACGCCGGCTCGCTCTCGCCGTGCCCGTCGTGCTGTCCCTGACGGCCTCGCTCGGCTTCCTGCCGGCCGCCGCGTCGGCGGCCCCGCACCCGGGGTCGGCCACCCGGTCGGCGGACGCGCCGAAGCTGTCGTACGTCGTCAACACCAAGCCGGCCCGCCACACGATCGCCTCGGTGAAGAAGGCGATAGAGAAGGCCGACGGATCGGTGGTGGAGACGTACGAGCGGATCGGCGTCATCGTCGTCCACTCCTCGAACCCCGACTTCGCCAAGACGATCCGCACGGTGCGCGGGGTCCAGTCGGCGGGTGCGACGCGGACGGTGCCGCTGACGGCCGCGGGCACGAAGCAGGAGGGCGCCGTCGAGTATCTGACGGCCGCCCAGGCGAAGCGCGCCGAGGCCGCCTCGGCGCGGACGGCCGAGAGCGAGCCCCTCGAAGCGGACCAGTGGGACCTGCGCGCGATCGGCGCCGACCAGGCGGCGAAGATCAACCCGGGCAGCCGCAAGGTGACGGTCGCCGTCATCGACACCGGCGTGGACGACACCCACCCCGACATCGCCCCGAACTTCTCCGCGTCCCAGTCCGCCAACTGCGACGGCGGCAAGGCCGACACCCGCGAGGGCGCCTGGCGGCCGTACACCCCCGAGGACTACCACGGCACGCATGTCGCGGGTGAGATCGCCGCCGCCCGCAACGGCGTCGGCGTCGCGGGCGTCGCTCCCGGGGTGAAGGTGTCCAGCATCAACGTGACCGACCGGACGAACGGCCTCTTCTACCCGGAGAGCGTCGTGTGCGCGTTCGTGTTCGCCGCCGACCACGGCGTCGAGATCACGAACAACAGCTACTACGTCGACCCGTGGCTGTACAACTGCATGGACGACCCGGACCAGCGGGCCATCGTGGACGCGGTCAACCGGGCGCAGCTCTACGCCCAGAGGAAGGGCACGCTGAACGTCGCCGCGGCGGGCAACTCCAACCACGACCTGGACGCGGACGCGATCGTCGACGACTCCAGCCCGGACGACTCCACCCCGGTCGAGCGCACCATCGACCCGCACGAGTGCCTCGACGTGCCGAACCTGCTGCCGGGTGTCGTCACGGTGAGCGCGACGGGCGTGAACGACGTCAAGTCGTACTACTCGTCCTACGGCGAGGGCGTGGTCGACGTCGCCGCGCCGGGCGGTGACGGGCGCTACCAGACGCCTGACACGCCCTCGAAGAACGGCCGTATCCTGTCCACCCTGCCGAACGGCACATGGGGCTTCCTCCAGGGCACCTCGATGGCCTCGCCGCACGCGTCCGGTGTCGCCGCGCTGCTGAAGTCCAAGCATCCCTGGGCCTCTCCGGCCCAGCTGCAGGCGATGCTGAAGGCGCAGGCCGACCGGACCGCCTGCCCCACGTCCTACGACCAGGACGGCGACGGCACGCAGGACGCGGTGTGCGAGGGCGGCAAGCGCCTGAACGGCTTCTACGGCCACGGCATCGTCAACGCGCTGCGCGCCGTCAAGTGACCAGGCCCGCCACCGGGACCTCCCGCAAGATCAGCTCGTACCGTGAACGAACTGGAGACACCATGACTGCGCCGTACGCGCGCTACCGTCGTGCCGTCGCGATCCCGGCCGGGATGGCCATGGCCACGGCCCTCGCGTTCCTGCCGAACACCGTCGCCACGGCCGCCGAGGAGGCTCCGGCCCCCGCCGCGGCCGAGGCGGACGCGACCCCGCTCAGCTACGTCGTCAACGTCAAGCCGGGCCACGGCACTTCGGCGCACGTGAAGAAGGCCGTCGCCAAGGCGGGCGGCACGATCGTGACGTCGTACGACCAGATCGGCGTCCTCGTCGTCCACTCCTCGAACCCCGACTTCGCCAGGACCATGCGTACGGTGCGCGGCGTGCAGTCGGCGGGCGCCACCCGCACCGCGCCGCTCCCGTCGGCGTCGACCGGCGACCTGGGCGCCCCGAAGGTGCTGAGCGCGGCGGAGGTCGCCGCGGCGGACGCCCCGGCCGGTCAGGACCCGCTGCAGCCCCAGCAGTGGGACCTGCCCGCCATCAAGGCGGACAAGGCGCACCAGAAGACGCTGGGCAGCAAGAAGGTCACGGTCGCCGTGATCGACACCGGCGTGGACGACACCCACCCCGACATCGCGCCCAACTTCGACCGCAAGGCGTCGGTCAACTGCGTGTCGGGCAAGCCGGACACGGCCGACGGGGCGTGGCGGCCGAGCGCCGAGGAGAGCCCGCACGGCACGCACGTCGCCGGTGAGATCGCCGCCGCCAGGAACGGCGTCGGCATGACCGGTGTCGCGCCCGGGGTGAAGGTCTCCGGCATCAAGGTGTCCACCACGGCCGGGTTCTTCTACACGGAGGCCGTGGTGTGCGGCTTCGTGTGGGCCGCCGAGCACGGGGTCGACGTGACGAACAACAGCTATTACACGGACCCCTGGTACTTCAACTGCAAGAACGACCCGGACCAGAAGGCCCTCGTCGAGGCGGTCGGCCGGGCCTCGCGGTACGCGGAGAAGAAGGGCGCGGTCAACGTCGCCGCGGCCGGCAACGAGAACTACGACCTCGCCGCCGACGAGATCACCGACCCGTCGTCCCCGAACGACAGCACGCCGGGCGACCGGGTCGTCGACCCCTCGAAGTGCCTCGACATCCCGACCCAGCTGCCGGGTGTCGTCACGGTCGCCTCGACGGGCGCGAAGGGCATCAAGTCGTCCTTCTCCAACCACGGGCTGGGCGTCATCGACATAGCAGCCCCGGGCGGCGACTCGACCGCCTACCAGAAGCCGGACGCACCGGCCACGAGCGGCCTCATCCTGGGCACGCTGCCGGGCGGCAAGTGGGGATACATGGCCGGTACGTCGATGGCCTCCCCGCACGTCGCGGGCGTCGCCGCGCTCATCAAGTCGACGCACCCGTACGCCTCTCCGGCCCTGGTGAAGGCCCTGCTGTACGCGGAGGCCGACGCCACGCCGTGCACGGACCCGTACGACATCAACGGCGACGGCAAGGTCGACGCGGTGTGCGAGGGCTCCAAGAACCGCAACGGTTTCTACGGCTGGGGCATCGCGGACGCACTGGACGCGGTGACCAAGTAGAGCTCGTGTGCAGGTGATCCGGGCCGGGCGGGGGTGTCCGTCCGGCCCGGATCACGCCTGCGGCAGGATTCCTTGTCATGGACGTGTACGAGGATCCGGCGACCTGGACAGCCCTGCCCACGCGGCCGCAGTGGCAGTTGGCCCTGCGGTTCGCCGGGAGTGTGGTGTGGTTTCCGGTGGTGTGTGTGCTGTGGGCGGCGGTGGTGGCCGCGTTCCTCGTGGTCGGGATGTTCGCCGAGGTGATCACTGCCTTCAGCGACAGGCTCGAACGCCGCTACCTCGACGCCATGGGCTGGACGATGGACCGCGTCGGGTGGCTGGCCTCCTGGTGCGTGTCCTGGCCGGAGCTGCGTCATGAGGGCGACGTGGAGTACTACAAGGCGCGGGTGGAGAAGGCCGTGGGCAAGTGGACCGCCCGGGCCTCCGCGCCGGTCCGGCCGCAGAAGCCGAAGCCTCCCGTGGAGTGCGCGATACCCCTGCGGGACTACCGAGGGGCCGGCGGGTGGTACGTCGCCGAGGTCGCGCTCGCGCAGGGCTGGGAGCTGAGGCCGACGGACGAGCACAAGGAGGTGCGGCTGTGGTGGGCGGCCGCGCCCAGGACCGCGCTGACTTCCGGCTGATTTCCGGCTGACGTGAGACCGGCTTGCCCGGACGCGTGGAGGTTGGTGAAGATCCTGGGGTGATCCTGACAAGACCCACGCCCGACGCGGCCGATGCGCACGGGCCCGCGCGGCGCACCGGCGCGGGCCGGACCGTCGCCGTCCTGGTGCTGGTGGCGCTGGCCGCGCTGATCCCGCTGCTCGGCCCGTCCGCCGCGCTGCACGGCACCGGGGAGGCCGAGGCTCCCGGCGCCGGCGGCATAGCCCTGCTCCGGACGGTGCTGTTCGCGGCGCTGTGCATACCCGTCGGCGAGCTCTTCGTGAACCGCCTGGCGCGGTCGCTGCCCGGCGCGGAGCCCGCCCCCGAGCCCGGCACCGCACCGGGCGCGGGGCAGCACCCGGCGTCGCCCCGCAGTTGGTCCCCCGTCGCGGCAGCCGCCGGTTTCGTCGCCGCCCTCGGACTCGCCACGGTCGTGGCCACCGGCAATCTCGTGCCGGGCGATGTGGCGGACATCGACGTCGGGGGCCTCTACGCCTCCCGCGACGGCAAGCTGGCCCTGCTGGAGGTCAACGCGTTCCTGGTGGCGGGGCTGTGCGCCGTGTCGCGCCGCCCGGTCACGCAGGTCTGGCCGCTGGCCGCCGTGGTCGTCGCCGAGGCCCTGCGCGCCCACCCCACGACCGAGCACAGCCCGCTCACCGGCTCCGGGCTGACGCTCGTCCATCTGACGTGCGCGGCACTGTGGGCGGGCGGTCTGCTGCACGCGCTGCGCGTCCTGCGGTCGTGGCACGGCCGGCGCGCCACGGCGGCGGGCGCGGCCCTGCTGGGTCTCTACGCGCGCGTGGCCCTCGTGCTGCTCGCCGCCATCACCGCGACGGGCGTGTGCAGTTCGCTGCGCCGGATGCCGCCGGAGACGATCCTGGAGCAGCTGACGGGAACGGCGTACGGGCGTGCGCTGTTCGCCAAGGTGCTGCTCGTGGCGGTCGTCGCCGCCCTCGCGATGTGGGCCCGGCGTCGGCTGCGCCGGGCGGCCGACCCGCTGACCGCCTGCGCTCCGGCCCGGGCGGAGGTCGTGGTCCTGGGCCTGGCGGTCGCGGCGTCCGGCCTGCTGACGGCGCTTCCGGTGCCCATCCGCTGGTGACGCCGGTGACGCCGGAGCGTCGTCAGGCCGCGCGCATCTCGCCGTAGGTGACGGCGGGTGCCCTGCGTGCGTCGAGGGCCCCGAGGGTGCCGCCGGCCAGCAGGAGTTGCGCGGCGATGTAGGTGAGCATGATCCAGAAGTCGGGCACGGGCGGCTGCGGCCATGCGGCCACGCCGGTCGCGATGAGCGTGTCGGACAGCAGGAACAGCGCCCCGCCGAGCCCGGCGAAGAGGCCGAGCCGGGTGGCGGACCGGTACGCCATGGCGGTGAGCAGGAGGCTGTAGCCGGCGACGGGCACGCGCAGGTCTGCCGGCAGGTCCGGCCACAGCAGTGCGACGGTCGTCCCAAGGGCGGCGGCGTAGGCGAGGGCCAGGACGCCCGCACGCGCGCGTGGGAGCGTGTGACGGCTGCCGTGGGCCGCGAAGAGCACGAGGTAGCAGACGTGTCCCGCCGCGAAGGAGGCCATGCCCGCCAGGAAGGCCGGCTCGGCGTCCGACAGCAGCAGGACGTCCCCGCCCCAGCCGAACAACAGGGCTGCCGGCAGCGGCCGGGGTGCCTTCCGCACGGCGGCCCACAGGGCCAGCAGCGGCATCAGCAGGGGCTTGGCGACGGCGTGCCCGACGTCGGCACCGGCCGCGAGGCAGACCAGATCGACGGCGGCGACGAGACCGAAGGCGGCCAGGAGGAGACGCGAGAGCTTCACGCGGACGTGCTCCCGGCGACCGGAGCGGGGTCCGAAACCGAAGCGGGCTCGCCGGAGGGCGCAGCTTCGGAAACCGGCCGGCTACCCGGGGGCGGCACGGCTCCCCCGGCAGCCGCGCTCCCGGAAAGGGGCGCACCCCCCGGGACCAGCCCGGTCTTTCCGGCAGGCGTGCTCGTGGAAACCCGCGCAGCCTCGCCGGAGGGCGCGGACCCGGAAACCGGCGTGCTCCCGGGGACAGGCGCGGTCTCGGCAGCCGGCTCGGACCCGTCGGCGGGCGTGGTCCTGTCCGTCGGTGACGGAGCCGGTGCGGCGGTGGCAGGCGGCTGCGGGCCCCAGCCCGGTCCCCGGAACACGCGTCCCGCGCGCTCGCTCCAACTGCTCGCCGCCCGCAGGTCCTTGGCGATCGACACGTACTCGTGCGTGGCCACCTTCAGCAGGTTGTACGTGGCGATGTTCTTGGTCAGCCCGTACCGGGGCCGCTCGGTCTCCTCGACGAACGACCCGAACAGCCGGTCCCAGACGATGAGGATGCCGCCGAAGTTGCGGTCGAGATAGCCGCCCTGGGAGGCGTGGTGGACGCGGTGGTGCGACGGGGTGTTGAAGACGAACTCGAACCAGCGGGGCATCTTGCCGATGCGCTCGGTGTGGATCCAGAACTGGTAGACGAGGTTCGCCGAGGAGCAGAACGCGAGCGCGGCGGGGTGCACGCCGGCGACGATGAGGGGGACGTAGAACGGCCAGACGGTCAGGGACGTCCAGGGCTGGCGCAGTGCGGTCGTGAGGTTGAACTTCCGGCTGGAGTGGTGGACGACGTGGCAGGCCCACAGGATGCGGATGACGTGGTGGCCGCGGTGGGACCAGTAATAGAAGAAATCCTGCCCGAGCAGCATCAGCGGGACGGTCCACCACAACACGGGCACGCGCAGCGGCGTGAGTTCGTAGAGGGCCGTGTAGACGGCCAGGATCGGGACCTTCCACAGGAGGTCGAAGACGAGGCTGCCGAGACCCATGCCGACGCTCGTCGCGGCGTCCTTGGCCTCGTAGCCCTCCGCGTCCTCGTCGGGGTGGAGTCGGTAGCTCACCATTTCGACCACGGTGAGCAGCACGAAGGCGGGGATGGACCACAGCACGACATCGGGCAGGTTCGGCATGCAAGCACCGTAGGACCGGCGCCCTGCCCCGGCTAGACGTTGTTACCCACAAGTATTACCGACGGTACGCGCTTGCTTCTTGGTGATCTCCGCCAATCCGGAACGGGGCGAAGTCGGACGTCGAAGGACGAGGCGCCCGGCTGATCGACTGAGGACCGATCAGACGTACACCCTTCGAACGGACAAGCCGGACAACATGCCTGAGGGGGTATCGGAAGAGGCTGTCGGCGCACCTGACGGACGGCGGTGTCAGTCACGGCCCGTATCCTCAGGGACCATGCTGGAAGACCTGACGACCGCAGTGTTCTCGGCCACGCCGTGGCCGGCCGCGTACCCCAAGGGATACGCGGTCGTTGACGTGGAGACCACGGGCCTGGCCCGGGACGACCGCATCATCTCCGCGGCGGTCTACCGGCTGGACGAGCGCGGCGAGGTCGAGGACCACTGGTACACGACGGTCAACCCCGAGCGCGACCCGGGCCCCGTGTGGATCCACGGACTGACGAGCGAGGCGCTCGAAGGGGCGCCCCTCTTCCCGGACATCGCCGAGGAGTTCACGGCCCGGCTGGAGGGACGGGTGCTCGTCGCGCACAACGCCGTCTTCGACTGGCAGATGATTGCCCGGGAGTACGCGCGCGCCGAGCGCGAGGCGCCGGTGCGGCAGCGGCTGTGCACCATCGCGCTCTCCAAGGAACTCGGGCTGCCGCTGCCCAACCACAAGCTGGAGTCCCTCGCGGCCCACTTCGGCGTCGTCCAGCAGCGGGCCCACCACGCCCTGGACGACGCGCGCGTGCTGGCGGAGGCGTTCCGGCCGAGCCTGCGGGCGGCGGCGGCGAACAACGTACGGCTGCCGCTGCACGAGTGCCGGCCGCTGACCGAGTGGACGGACCGCCCCGCCGCGCCCCGCATCGGGCAGCAGGCGGGTCCCGGAGGCTACGGCGGCTACCGGCCGAGCAGTTGGCGCCCGTCCCGCAAGCGTCCCGCCTGCCCCTACCCCAACCCCGGGCGCTACGAGGCGGGTGGGCGGCTCAAGCAGGGCATGCGGGTCGCCTTCTCCGGCGACACCTCCATCGAGCGGGACCTGCTGGAGGACCGTGCGACCGAGGCCGGGCTGCATGTGGCCACGAGCCTGTCCCGCCTCACCAGCCTGCTCGTCACGAACGACCCGGACTCGGGCACCTCCAAGGTCGTCAAGGCCCGGCAGTTCGGCACGCCGGTCGTGGACGAGGCGGCGTTCGGGCAGCTCCTCGCCGACGTGGAGCCGGCTACGGAAGGGTGACCCGCACCGCGGGGGGGGCGGGGGTGACCGGCTCCGCAGGGGCGACCCGCACCGCAGGAGGCAGGGGTGACCGGCTCCGCAGGGGCGACCCGCACCGCAGGAGGCAGGGGCGAGCGACGCCGGAGGGGTGTCCCGCCTCGCAGGGGCGACCGTACGGACGGGTGATTGCCGGGCGACTCGCCCTGCGCCCGCTCGCCCGCGCGGGGACGACGGCTCACCCTGTGGCGCATGGCGACCTGTGAGGTATGTGGCAATCAGTACGGAATGACCTTCGAGGTGCACGCGCAGGGCGCGGTGCACGTCTTCGACTGCTTCTCCTGCGCGATCCACCGCATGGCCCCCATCTGCGAGCACTGCCGGGTGCAGATCATCGGCCAGGGGGTCGAGGTCGAGGGCCACTGGTACTGCGGCGCCCACTGCGCCCGGGCGGAGGGAAAGGCAGGAATTGTCGACAAGGTCTGAACCCGTACCCGACTGAATGCACCCCACGACCGAGTTGTACGGTCGTGGGGTGTACCGCTTCCTGATGTCCCGGCAGTGGGTGATCCTCACGTTGATCGCCCTGCTCCTCATCCCCACGATGATCAGGCTGGGCATCTGGCAGATGCATCGCTACGAGGAGCGCACCGCCCGGAATCAGCTGGTCACCGACGCACTGTCGGCCGATCCGGTACCCGTCGAGCAGCTGACCGCGCCGGGGCACACCGTGACCAGCGCCGAGCGGTACCGCACCGTGACGGCGAAGGGCCGCTTCGACACGGAGGACGAGGTCGTCGTCCGGCGCCGCACCAACTCCGACGACGAGGTCGGCTACCACGTGCTGACCCCCTTCGTCCTCGACGACGGCAAGGTGCTGCTGGTCAACCGGGGCTGGATCCCCTCCGACGGCCCGAGCCAGACCACGTTCCCGAGGGTTCCCGCGCCGCCGGGCGGCGAGATCACCGTCGAAGGGCGGCTGATGCCCGACGAGACGACCGCCGCGAGCGGCATCAAGAACCTCCAGGGCCTGCCGGACCGGCAGATCATGCTGATCAACAGCGAACAGCAGGCCCGGCGGCTGGACGCCCGGGTGCTCGGCGGTTACCTCGCCCAGACCTCCCCCGAGCCCAAGGGCGACGTCCCCGAGCTGCTGGGCGACCCCGGCAAGGAGGACGCGGCCCTGAACTACGCGTACGCCATCCAGTGGTGGCTGTTCTCCGCGGCCGTCCCGGTCGGCTGGGTGGTCCTGGCCCGCCGCGAGGCCCGGGACCGGGCCCGGAAGGCAGCCGAGGAATCCGACGCTACGGAGACCGAGCCAGCGGCGGTGTAGACACCCGCGACCGGCCGCCGCGAGGCGGGACCCGACGCCCCGCCCCCGTCGGCCGGTGCATGTCACTCCCCCGGCCCCGGCCCTGATTGCCGCGCCCGCTTGCCGGGAACCCGCACTCCGTGCACCCCAGCATCGAGGACTACGCGCTCATCGGCGACGAGCAGACCGCGGCCCTGGTCGGTACGGACGGATCCGTCGACTGGCTGTGCCTGCCCCGCTTCGACTCGGCCGCCTGCTTCGCCAGAATGCTCGGCGACGAGGACAACGGCTACTGGCGCATCGCCCCCGTGGGGGCGGACCGCTGCACCCGGCGCGCCTACCGCCGCGACACCCTCGTCCTGGACACCGAGTGGGAGACGGAGCAAGGATCCGTCCGGGTCACCGACCTGATGCCCCAACGTGACCGCGCCCCCGACCTGGTGCGCGTCGTCGAGGGCCTCGACGGCGAGGTGACGCTGCACAGCGTCCTCAAGCTGCGCTTCGACTACGGCTCGATCGTCCCCTGGGTGCGCAAGGCCGACGGCCACCGCGTGGCGGTCGCCGGCCCGGACTCGACCTGGCTGCGCAGCGAGCCGGAGGTGCCCAGCTGGGGCGCGGACTTCGGCACCCACGCGGAGTTCACCGTCAAAAAGGGAGAAAAGGTAGCTTTCGTCCTGACCTGGCACCCCTCCCACGAGCCGCGTCCGCCGCTCGTCGACCCGCACGACGCACTGCGTCACAGCGTGGAGGACTGGCGGGCCTGGGTGTCGCGCTGCCGCTACGACGGTCCGTACCGGGACGCCGTCGTCCGCTCCCTGATCACGCTCAAGGCGCTCACCTACGCCCCGACGGGCGGCATCGTCGCCGCCCCCACCTCCTCCCTGCCCGAGGAACCGGGCGGGGTCCGCAACTGGGACTACCGCTACTGCTGGCTGCGCGACTCCACCCTCACCCTGAACGCGCTGCTCGCCGTCGGCTACCAGGAGGAGGCGGAGGCCTGGCGGAACTGGCTGCTGCGCGCGGTCGCGGGCGACCCGGCCGACCTGCAGATCATGTACGGCGTGGCGGGCGAGCGCCGGCTCCCCGAGTTCGAACTGCCGTGGCTCTCCGGCTTCGCCGGGTCCGCCCCCGTACGCATCGGCAACGACGCCGTGAAACAGCTCCAGCTGGACGTCTACGGCGAGGTCATGGACTCCCTTTCGTTCGCCCGCGAGTCGGGCCTGTCCCCGCAGCCGGACGTGTGGGCGCTGCAGACGGCCCTGCTGGACTTCCTGCGAGACAACTGGCAGCAGCCGGACGAGGGGCTGTGGGAGGTGCGCGGCGGCCGGCGCCACTTCGTGCACTCGAAGGTGATGGTGTGGGTGGCAGCGGACCGTGCCGTACGCACCCTGGAGCTCCATCCGGAGCTGGACGGGGACCTGGACGGCTGGCGGGCGCTGCGCGACGAGGTGCACCAGGAGGTGTGCGAGAAGGGCTACGACGCCGAACGCAACACCTTCACGCAGTCCTACGGCTCCCGCGAACTGGACGCCGCGCTGCTGCTCATCCCCCGCGTCGGATTCCTGCCGCCGGACGATCCGCGGGTGATCGGCACGATCGACGCGGTCCGCGCGGAGCTGGCCCACGGCGGCTTCCTGCGCCGCTACAGCACGGACGACGCGAACGTCGACGGGCTGCCCGGCGGCGAGGGCGCCTTCCTGGTGTGCTCGTTCTGGCTCGCGGACGCCCTGTACATGACGGGCCGCACGAAGGAGGCCCGGGAGCTGTTCGAGCGGCTGGCGGGGCTCGCCAACGACGTCGGGCTGCTGTCGGAGGAGTTCGACCCGGTGACGGGCCGGCACCTCGGCAACTTCCCGCAGGCGTTCAGCCACATCGGGCTGGTGAACACCGCCCTCGCCCTGCTCGGCGGGAACGGGGCAGGATAGGGACCATGGATCTTGGACTGAAGGACCGGGTGTACGTCGTCACCGGGGCCACGCGGGGCCTCGGGAACGCCACCGCGCGCGAGCTGGTCGCGGACGGGGCGAAGGTGATCGTCTCGGGGCGGGACGAGAAGAGTGTCGCCGAAGCGGCGGCCGAGCTGGGACCGAACGCGGTCGGGGTCGCCGTCGACAACGCCGACCCGGAGGCGGCGGCCCGGCTGATCGCGGCCGCACGGGAGAACTTCGGCCGCTTCAACGGCGTGCTCGTCAGCGTGGGCGGCCCGCCGGCCGGGTTCGTCGCGGACAACACGGACGAGCAGTGGCAGACGGCGTTCGAGTCGGTGTTCCTCGGTGCGGTGCGGCTCGCTCGCGCCGCGGCCGCAGAGATGGAGGCCGGGAGCGTCATCGGGTTCGTGCTGTCCGGGTCCGTGTACGAGCCGATCCCGGGACTGACCATCTCGAACGGGCTGCGGCCGGGGCTCGCGGGCTTCGCCAAGTCGCTCTCCGACGAGCTGGGGCCACGGGGCATCCGGGTCGTCGGTGTCCTGCCCGGGCGGATCGACACCGACCGGGTACGGCAGCTGGACGCGCTGTCGGCGGACCCCGAGGCGACCCGGGCCGCTTCGGAGTCGCGTATTCCGCTGCGGCGGTACGGGGCGCCCGAAGAGTTCGGGCGGGTAGCGGCGTTCTTGCTGTCGCCGGCCGCTTCTTACCTGACCGGTGTGATGGTGCCCGTCGACGGGGGAGCGCGCCACGGGTTCTGACCGTTGCCGTCCGCGGGTCGCGCGGGGGCTGGTCGCGCCCGCACGGCGGAGCCGCACTTCGATCCAGCCCCGCGCCCCTCGGGGCGCACCCCTGGAGTGCGCCGTCAACTCACTCTCTCTGCGCCGTGCTTGACACCCCGCAGGCGTACCTCTGCCGGCAGTGACTCAAGTCCCGCCGATGTCTTCGCATGGGCCAAGGCTCCGGTCGTGAAGTCGGTCAAGGCCGTTCCCGGGTCCACGTGCGGCTCCAGTGCGAGGCGTACGTGGGCCTCGGGGGTGCTGCGCCGGCCCTTCAGATGGGCCTGGGCTCCGTCCACACCGTCGATGTGGTCCGCCTCCTGGGTGAGGACGTTCTCCAGGGCCCGGCCGCGCAGGAGCGCGCCCTCGCCGTCGCCGGTGTCGACGAGGACCTCGGCGAGACGGCGCCTGCGCAGGACGGCGACGAGCCACCACAGGGCGAGCAGCAGCAGGACCGCGAGGGCGGCGATGACGACCGGCCACCACCAGCCGTCGTCGCGCCAGCGGGTGCGCTCGGCGTTGCTCAGCAGCACGTCGTGCTTGCTGTCGTGGATCCACCACGAGGGCGCCGGGGCGCCGAGGCCTACGGCCAGCACGGAGCCGCCGACGACCAGCAGGACCAGGCCCACCAGGCCGAGGAACACACGGTTGACGATCCCGAGCACCGCTCTCACCCCTTCCGGCCGGGGCGCCGGACCCGCACCGACAGCGACGGCGGCCGGGACAGTCCCAGTCCGCGGACCGCGTCGGCGAGCACTGCGTCCAGGTCGGTTCGCACCTCGTCCACTTCCCTGAAGTGCGACACGGCGCGGACGTCCGCCCGCCGCCGGCGCACCCGTACCCGTGCCGCCTGCACACCGGCCACCTCCATGGCCCGGTCCCGCAGCGCGGTGGCGGCGGCGTCCCGGTGCAGTCCGGCGCGGACCTCGGCGTGCGTACGCCGCATCGGGAGCACCTTTCGCAGGCCGGGTGTGACCGCCAGGATCAGCAGCCACAGCCCGAGGACCGCGGCGATCCCGGCGCCGACCAGCACCCAGGTGTCGTCCAGGGGCCGTTCGGCGAGCTGCTGGGCCAGTTCCCGGCGCCAGTACATGCCGGGCCGGTCGGCGCGCACGGAGACGATGTCGTAGAGGAACAGCCCGACGAGCCCCAGGAGCAGCAGGGCGACGATGCCCGCGGGGACGCGGCGCGCCGACCAGAAGCGGCCCTGGCGGCCGCCCTTTCCCTCGAGTTCGGGCGGTGGCCCAAAGGCGGGTGACGACTCGTCCCGGTGGGGTCCGTCGCCGTTCTCCGTCTCCCGCTTGTCGAGGACGGGCAGGCGCTGCGTGCTGTCCTCGGGGGGCTGAGTGCCCTGGGGTTCGCTCATTGCGTCCTCCCCTGTACCGCGCCGAGCGCCGCCTCCAGGTGCAGCCGCTCCACCTGGACGGCGACCTCCGGCACCTGCATGCCCGCCAAGGTGCTGACCCGCTCGACGACTTGGTGACGCACCTCGCGGCAGCGGGCGCCGATGTCGCAGGGGTAGCCCAGTTCGAGCTGGATCCGGACGTGGGCGACCTCGTGGTGGACGACGACGGACGCGGAGGGCCGGCCGGCGCCGGGCGGCAGCGTGCCGACGGCCTCGCGCGCCGCCTGCGAGGCGATCTTCGCGACGACCCGGTCGGCGATCCGCGTCGCGCCGCGCTCGCCCGACGGGACGACGGTCAGGGGTCTGTCGAGCTCACCGGCCCCCGTACTCACGAGCGTCACCGCCGCCGTTCACGTTCGCGAGGGCGGAAGAAGTCGCCGAACTCCAGGTCCCCGTCCAGGAACCGGCCGACGACGAAGCCGACGGCGCCCAGTGCCGCCACCAGCAGGAAGGCGCCGAATCCGCCGAAATATCCGGCGAAGGCCAGCGCCATGCCGGCGATCATGCCGACCACGGCCATGCTCATGCGCTCCTCAGCTCCTCAGCCGCTGTGTCGTTGTCCGATGGCCCGTGCTCACTGGATCCGGCGCTCCGGTTCCTCTTCCTCTTCGTCGGGCAGCTTCACGTCGCTCACCGCGATGTTGACCTCGACGACCTCCAGCCCGGTCATCCGCTCCACGGCGGTGATGACGTTCTCCCGTACGTCGCGGGCCACATCGGCGATCGACACGCCGTACTCGACCACGATCTCCAGATCGAGGGCCGCCTGCACTTCGCCGACCTCGGCCTTCACCCCGCGCGACACCGACTTGGTGCCGCCGGGCACGCGGTCGCGCACTGCTCCGAACGTGCGGGACAGGCCGCTGCCCATGGCGTGCACACCGTCGACGTCGCGTGCGGCGAGGCCGGCGATCTTCTCCACGACACCGTCCGCGATGGTCGTCCGCCCGCGGGAACCGGCGTCTCCCCCGCGGTGCTTGGCCAACGGGCTCCTGCGTACCGCCGCGGTCTCGGTCTCCCCGCCCCGGTTCTCGGTCATGTCAGTCATCGCCGTACGTCCTTTTCGTCGTCCTTCGACCACGGTAAGCACGGTTGCGTGGAAGCGCGCCTCTGATGCGGCAGGCTGGAGGAATGACGGCCGACCGATGGGCGCAGGCAGTGAGACATCAGCTGGGAATCGGCAGGCTTCTGCCGCTGGGTGACGCGCGGGACGGCGCGTGGATCGCGGAGCGGGCGGTGGAGGCGGTACTGCGGAGTGCGGTGTGGGACGCGCCGGGGGTGCGCCTCGACGCGCTCCGTGTCGCGGTCACCGATATGGCGGACACCGCCGAGCCGGCCGTACCGGCTCCGCCGAGCGCGCTACCGCCCGGACCGCTGCGGGTGACTGCGGAGTTCGCCGCGACGGCCTCGCGGCCCCTGCCGACGACGGCGTCGGTGCTGCGGGAGGCACTGGCGACCGCAGCGGACCGGCGGCTCGGGCTGACGGTGACGGAGGTGGACCTGCGGGTGACGGAGTTGCTGGACGAGGAGGGGGCCGCGCAACGCGGGACCGCCGTAGCCCTTCCCGAACCCCCGCATGCCGCACGGGCCGAGGGCGACGATGAGGCCCGAGTGGCGGCCGCCGCTCTCGATGTCCCGGGTGTACTGCATCTGACCGGCACGCTGGGCCATCCGGTGCACATCGAGCTGCTGTTCCCCGAGGGCGCGGCGCTGCCCCACCGCCATGTCCGGCTGGAGCTGGCGGTGGGCTCGGACCAGCGGGCCCGGGACGTGGCCCGCGAGGTCCGGACGGCGGTCAGGCGGACACTGTCGGATCACCCGACGGTGGCGGTCGTGGTGAGCGCGGTCGGCTGACCGGTGCTCCCGCGCGATCACCCGACGGCTGTCGCGGTGAGCGCGACCTCCGACGTCGCGGTCGTGGTGAGCGCGATCGGCTGACCGCGCTCCCGGCCCGCGGCCCGGCGGTCCTCAGTCCTCGACGCCCGCGAGGTCCCGCAGCCTGCGGGCCTGGGACTGACGCTCCGCCGCGCGCTGCTCCTCGTACGTGCGGTCCTGGGCGCCGCGCAGCAGCGCCTTGGTCTCGATGACGGCGTCGCGGGGCGCGGCGAGCACGGCCGAGACGAGGTCGCGGACCGTGTCGTCCAGCTGCCCGGCGGGCACGGCGAGGTTGGCCAGACCGGTGTTCACGGCCTCCTCGGCCGTGACGAAGCGCCCGGTCACGCAGATCTCCAGCGCGCGGGCGTAGCCGACGAGTCCCACCAGCGGATGCGTGCCCGTCAGGTCGGGCACGAGTCCGAGGCTGGTCTCGCGCATGGCGAACTGCACGTCGTCGGCGACGACGCGCAGGTCGCAGGCGAGGGCGAGCTGGAAGCCCGCCCCGATGGCATGCCCCTGGACAGCGGCGACGGAGACGATGTCGCTGCGCCGCCACCAGGTGAACGCCTCCTGGTATTCGGCGATGGTCGCGTCCAACTCGGTGTCGGAGCCGCGCGCGAGGTCGATGAACGACGGTTCCCCGTCGAAGCCCTCGGGCGTGAACGCCTGCCGGTCGAGCCCGGCCGAGAAGGACTTGCCCTCGGCCCGCAGCACCACGACGCGGACGGAGCCCGGCAACTGCCGACCGGCCTCGGTCAGCGCCCGCCACAGAGCGGGGCTCTGCGCGTTGCGCTTGTCCGGGTTGGTCAGCGTCACCGTGGCGATCGTGTCGTCGACGGTGAGCCGTACGCCGTCCTTGTCGAGTACGGGAACGAGGTCCTTGTCGGGCGAAGCCATGGGACGCCTCCGATGTGTGCGGTCTTGCGCGCCCGTACGACGGCTGCACCGCCGTGACAGGCACGCTTAAGTGACTGCACAGTAACCACCCGGGCGATCAGTCGACCGACCGGGTGGCCACCATCGGAGCCGTGGGGCCACCCGGGGTCAGGCCGTGGCCTTTTTGCCCCGGGTCGCCCCGCCACGCCCTCGCAGCGTGACGCCCGACTCACTGAGCATGCGGTGCACAAAGCCATACGAGCGGCCGGTCTCCTCGGCCAACGCCCGGATGCTCGCACCGGCGTCGTACTTCTTCTTCAGGTCTGCCGCGAGCTTGTCGCGCGCGGCGCCGGTCACCCGGCTGCCCTTCTTCAGAGTCTCGGCCACCCGTGCCTCCTCATGGGAAGTGCGCTCTGGTCTCCTCATGATCACCCCTCCGGGCCTTCATGGCCACCCATTCGGCAAGGTCCGTGAGACAAGGTTGTGACGACGGGAGCGCATCCCCACATGCGGAATGCGAAATTCCGAAGCGCGGCGTCGGCGCGGCCGAACGGATTGTTCCGGAAAAGGCCAGGTCACAAAGGCGGCGCGGCCGAGCCCCGAAGAATCGGGGACTCGGCCGCGAAATCGATGTAGGACACACCTCGGTACGAGGAGATCTCACACAGATGATGGATCACCGCTGGGCCGAATGATCCATACGCTGTTGATCACGCATTCGATCAAGCGGCACTGACGCTCAGGCCAGGGCGACGAGGTCCGCGTAGTCGGCGCCCCACAGGTCCTCGACGCCGTCCGGCAGCAGGATGATCCGCTCCGGCTGGAGCGCCTCGACCGCTCCCTCGTCGTGCGTGACGAGGACGACCGCGCCCTTGTAGGTGCGCAGCGCGCCGAGGATCTCCTCACGGCTGGCCGGGTCGAGGTTGTTGGT
Source organism: Streptomyces sp. NPDC047880 (assembly GCF_040706515.1). NCBI lineage: Bacteria > Bacillati > Actinomycetota > Actinomycetes > Kitasatosporales > Streptomycetaceae > Streptomyces > Streptomyces sp. NPDC047880. The sequence goes on from NZ_JBEZOK010000002.1 coordinate 50,559, forward strand.
CGGCTCGTCGAGGAGCAGCACGTTGGCCGACGACACCACGAGGGTGGCGAGGGCGAGACGGGTCTTCTCGCCGCCGGAGAGCACCCCGGCCGGCTTGTCGACGTCGTCGCCGGAGAACAGGAACGAGCCGAGCGTCTTGCGGACGTCCACCAGGTCCAGGTCGGGGGCGGCCGAGCGCATGTTCTCCAGGACCGTGCGCTCCGGGTCGAGGGTCTCGTGCTCCTGCGCGTAGTAGCCGAGCTTGAGGCCGTGGCCCTGGATGACCTTGCCGGTGTCCGGCTCCTCCGCGCCGCCGAGGAGACGGAGCAGGGTCGTCTTTCCGGCGCCGTTGAGGCCGAGGATGACGACGCGCGAGCCCTTGTCGATGGCCAGGTCGACGTCGGTGAAGATCTCCAGTGATCCGTAGGACTTCGACAGCCCCTCGGCCATGAGCGGGGTCTTGCCGCACGGGGAGGGCTCCGGGAAGCGCAGCTTGGCGACCTTGTCGGACTTCCGCTCGGCCTCCAGGCCGGCCAGCAGCTTGTCCGCCCGGCGGGCCATGTTCTGCGCGGCGACGGTCTTGGTGGCCTTGGCCCGCATCTTGTCGGCCTGCGAATGCAGCGCGGAGGCCTTCTTCTCGGCGTTCTGGCGCTCGCGCTTGCGGCGCTTCTCGTCGGCCTCGCGCTGCTGCTGGTAGAGCTTCCAGCCCATGTTGTAGATGTCGATCTGGGCGCGGTTGGCGTCCAGGTAGAACACCTTGTTGACGACCGTCTCGACCAGGTCGACGTCGTGGGAGATCACGATGAAGCCGCCGCGGTAGGTCTTCAGGTAGTCGCGCAGCCAGACGATCGAGTCGGCGTCGAGGTGGTTGGTGGGCTCGTCCAGCAGCAGGGTGTCCGCGTCGGAGAAGAGGATCCGGGCCAGCTCGATACGGCGGCGCTGTCCGCCGGAGAGCGTGTGCAGGGGCTGGCCGAGCACCCGGTCGGGCAGGTTGAGCGCGGCGGCGATGGTGGCAGCCTCGGCCTCGGCGGCGTACCCGCCCTTGGTGAGGAACTCCGTCTCCTGGCGCTCGTACTGCTTGAGCGCCTTGTCGCGGGTGGCGCCCTTGCCGTTGGCGATCCGCTGCTCGTTGTCGCGCATCTTACGGATCAGCACGTCCAGGCCGCGCGCGGACAGGATGCGGTCGCGGGCGAGGATGTCGAGGTCGCCGGTGCGGGGGTCCTGCGGGAGGTAGCCGACCTCGCCGGAGCGGGTGATGGCGCCGCCGGCGGGCATGCCCTCGCCCGCGAGGCACTTGGTGAGGGTGGTCTTCCCCGCGCCGTTGCGGCCGACGAGGCCGATGCGGTCGCCCTTGGCGATGCGGAACGAGGCGTTTTCGATGAGGACGCGGGCACCGGCGCGCAGCTCGATACCGGAGGCGGAGATCACGGACAGACTCCAGGGCGGATACGGGGGCGGGATGGGCGGCTGAGGACGTTCCCGCCGTCTAATGCGCGAGGAGAATGGCCATGGGGACAGTCTAACGGGGGCGTGCAACCACTTTTTCTGTGTGCGGGTGTTCGATCACCGGCAGCCGGACGGAGCGCCGTCGCCGGCGTCCGGGCCGTTGTCGGTGGCCGGTGGAACACTGGGCGGGACAGCCCCGCGAGACACGAGGAAGTGATCGCCATGGCAGGTACGCCCGGCGGACGTCCGAGCATCTACCCGACGCTGCTGTACGCGGACGCCAAGGCGGCGATCCGGCAGCTCACGGAGGCCCTCGGCTTCACGGAGCTGTCGGTGTACGAGGGTGAGGACGGCTCGGTGCTGCACGCCGAGCTGGCGCAGGGCAACGGCGCGGTGATGGTCGGTTCCAAGGGCCGGGGCGGTCCCTTCGACACGGCCATGAAGGACGCCGGCACCACGGGGGTGTACGTGGTGGTGGACGACGTCGACGCGCACCACCGCCACGCCGTGGACCACGGCGTGGAGATCCTGATGCCCCCGACGGACCAGGACTACGGCTCCCGGGACTACATGGCCCGGGACGTCGAGGGCAATGTCTGGAGCTTCGGGACCTACGCGCCCGACACGGGGGTCTAGCGCCGCACCGGGCGCCGTTCGCCCCGTCGCGGCAGGCCCTAGCTGCCGCCGGTGTGCACCTGGAAGGCGGCGCGGCGGACCGCCTTCGCCAGGGCCGGGTCGGGGTGGGCGGCGGCCAGGGCGACCAGGACCTGCACGGTGCGCGGGTGGCCCACGGCGCGCACCTCGTCCAGCAGCATCGGGACGGTCGGCTGCACGGCCGACTCCAGGTGGCGCACCAGCAGCGGCGCCTCACCGTGGTCGGCGACGGCGGCGGCGGTGTCCACCCACAGCCAGGTCGCCTCCGCGCGGGTGAGGACCTCATGGGCGTCCTCAGGGTCCGCGCCGTCGTGCTCGGCCAGCCACAGCAGCGCGTACGGCCTGAGCGTGGGCTCGTCCAGCACGCCGCGGACGTCCGGCTCGGCGGGGGCGCCGACCACGCGCAGCGCCTCGAAGGCGAGGCCGCGCAGCAGGGCGTCCTCGCCGCGGGCGGCGCCGAGGAGCTCGGTGACGGCGCTGCCGACGGGGCGGGCGGCGAGCCAGGCGCGGTACTCGGCACGGGCCGCGTTGGGGCGCAGCTGGGCGCAGCCGCGGAGCATGTCCTCGGCGGCCTGCTCGATGTTCCCGGCGGGGCTCTGCGCGGCGACGCAGATCTGCTCCAGCTTGACCCAGACGGCCCAGTTGCCGAGGGGGGTGAGCGTGGCCTGGCCGTCGCCGTAGGTGAGGGCGCCGACGGAGGCAAGGGCTCGCAGGGCCCAGTCGAGCAGCGGGGCGAGCGGGGCGTCGGTGGGCTCCGGTTCGGCCCGCGGTTCGGGCTGCGGGCCGTAGGGGATCTCGCAGCGGGCGGTGCGCAGCTCGGTGACGCGCTGCTCCAGGAGGTCGAGGAGCTGCTCGACCGGGACGGGCCCGGCGGACAGCTGGAGGAAGGAGAGTGCCTGCGGCATGGCCGAGACGACCTCGGCGACGGCGGCGGGCTCGTGTTCCGCGGGCTCCGGATGGGCGAGCGACCAGGCGTCGAAGAGCGCGACCCAGCCGCGCAGCACGGCACTGTCGTCGCGGTCCCAGGCGCGCAACCGCCAGCCGGGGCGTGCGGTGTCGCCGTGCACCTCGACGAGACCGGCGAGGCGGGCGGTGTCCCAGTCGGCTCTGACCTGAGCCGGGGTCAGGCCCAGGTCACGGGCGGCCCGTTCGGCGGTGGCGTCGGAGAGGGTCGCCTTGCCGTCGTCGGTGGCGCTGTCCCGGCCGGGGCCGAGCGCCCTGTCCGCCCAGCGGGCGACGCGAGCCGCGGCGGCGAGACCTGAGCGTGCCATTCTGGCCAGTTCCGCCGGTGCCGGGGTGCCCTCCGGGGGGCGCGGCGCGGGGCGGCGCGAGCGCCGCTGGTTCATCGCCGGCGGGGCGGCGGCCAGGGGTCGCGGGCGGACGAGTCGGAGCCTGGAGTCGCGCGGGATACGGGACGTCACGGGGGCAGTCTTCCGGTTGACGGTCCGAAAACCCAAACGGAATGTCACGGCGGGCGACGGGGATGGCCAACGCACCGGCCCGCGGGAGTGGTCGAGGGCCGGGAACAGGCCAGTGGTACGACACTAAACGGAATGGTGGCGACCGGTCCGCCGTGGGCGGGACGGGACGTGGTTGCGGCCGGGCGAAGGGGGCGTGAACGGAGGGTGTGGGCACGGCGCCGAGAGGAGACGCGTCGGTGGGCGTACCGCAGCCGGGTCACAGCAAGGGCGTCAGGAAGCGCCGGAGCGCCTCCTCGTAGGCCTCCGGGTCGGCGTTCCACAGGGCTCCGTGCGGGGCGTGGGCGACAGTGCGCAGGGCGACCATGTCGGGGCGGGCGTCGGCGAGCCGGCTCGACAGCCGCCAGGGGGCGACGGCGTCGTCCGGTCCGTGGAAGAGCAGGGACGGGACGCGCAGTCCGTGGGACGGGTCCGTGCCCGCGGCGCGGTCGGCGGTCAGTCCGGTGCGGCCCTGGGCGGCGCGGACGGCGAGGGGCAGCAGCACGCCGGGGGTGCGGCGGGCCGAGGCGAGGGCGCGCAGGGTGGTCTCCCAGCTGAGCACCGGGGAGTCGAGGACGAGCCCGGCGACGCGGTCGCGCTGCCCCGAGTGCGCGGCGGCGCGCAGCGCCATGGTGGCGCCGGTGGACCAGCCGTGCAGGACGACTTGCCGGGCGCCGTAGCGCACGGCGTAGCGGATCGCCGCGTCGAGGTCGCGCCACTCGGTCTCGCCGAGGTGGTTCAGCCCGTCGGGCGGGCGCGGTGCGCCCAGGTCGCCGCGGTAGGCGAGGGCGAGCACCGGGATGCGGCTGCGGTGCAGGAACCCCATGACGTTCATGGCGAGTTCCCGGGTGGTGCCCAGACCGTGCACGGCGATCACCCAGGTGTCCCGCTTGCCCGGCACGAACCACGCGGGCAGGGAGCCGAGTTCGCCGGGGACGTCGACGTCGGCGTGTTCGAGTCCGAGGGCGGTGCCGGGGTTGCCGACGTACACGTTCGGTGTGAGCCAGACCTTGTCACCGGATTCCAGCGTGCCGTGGGTGACGCTCTCCAGGCGGCGCACGACGGTGTCGGCGGGGTGCCGGACGCCGGTCAGGACAGGGCCGACGACGGCGTGGGAGCCGTCCCCGGAGAGGCCGTAGCGGCCGGGGCGCAGGGCGGCGAGGTCGCGGGTGAGGCTGATCTGCCCGGCGGCGGTGCCGTGCACGGTGAGCCGGGGTTCGGTGGGCAGGGGCCTGCCGGGGGGTGCCTTGAGCGCGGCGTCGCTGGCGAGCCGGCCGGCGGCCACCGCGGCGGCACCGGCCCCGAACACAGCGGTGACGGCAGCGGCCGTCGCTCTGACAGTGCGCACGCCTTCAAGTGTCCCGGTGGATCGGGCGGGCGACCAGTGGGACGGAGCGGCGGGGTGGTGCCGGCGCGGCGGGGGGGCCGGCTCAGCCGCGCTGGCCGTAGCCGCGCAGGCGCTCCCCCACCTCCGTCAGCTGCGCGCGGGTCAGCAGGCTCGGGGTCAGGCCGGGCACCGAGGAGGCGGTGAGCCACAGGCGGCACATCCACTCCATCTGGGCGGTGCGGTCGTAGGCCTGGGCGAGGGTGGTGCCGTGGGTGAGGGTGCCGTGGTTCTGGAGCAGGCAGCCGGAGCGGTCGGTGAGGGCGTGAAGCATGTTCTCGGCCAACTCGTCGCTGCCGTAGGTGGCGTAGGGGGCGACGCGGACGGGGCCGCCGAGCGCGGCGGCCATGTAGTGGATCAGCGGCAGCTCGGTCACGAGCGTCGAGACCGCCGTGGCGTGCACGGCGTGGGTGTGGACGACGGCCAGGGCGCCGGTCGTGCGGTAGACGGCGAGATGCATGGGCAGCTCGCTGGTCGGGACGAGGGTGCCGAGGACCTGCCGACCGTCCAGGCCGACGCCCGTCACGTCCTCCGGCGTCAGCCGGTCGTAGGGGACGCCCGACGGGGTGACCAGGACGGTGTTCCCGACGCGCACCGAGACGTTGCCGGACGTGCCGACGACGAGTCCCTCCGCTACCGTCCGGCGGGCCGTCGCGACGAGGTCGTCCCAGGCGCGTACCTCCTCGGGGCTTGCGGTCCTGCGGCGCGGCTCCCCCGCACCCGCCTCGTCCCCGGGCACGTCCGCCGTGCCCCGCTCGTCGCCTCGCCGCTCAGCCATGCCGCGATCCTGCCAGGCCGGGGCTCGCAGCGCTGCGGTGCGGGGGACTTCGGGGGCCTGCTTCGTACACAACCGCGGGGGCACCCCGTCGCGTGACCGGGATTCGTGCGACGGGTCACTCGTGCGGGTGAAACGGAACGCTCCCGGCGGTCGGCCGCCGGGGCGCCGGGCGGCCGTCCCGGGGCGGAACGCCGGCCCCCTGTTGCGGTCACCCCTGCGCCCCTCCCAGTTCATCTTCCGTTCACTCAGGTTCCCTACGTTCATCGAGCCAACAACCTCGAACGATTGCCTGGGTAAATGGAAAGCTTCTCGCTGATCCTCGCGATTGTGGTGGTAACCGCACTCGCGTTCGATTTCACGAACGGTTTCCACGACACCGCGAATGCGATGGCCACGACCATTTCCACGGGCGCCATGAAGCCCAAGGTTGCGGTGGCCATGTCCGCGGTCCTCAACCTGGTCGGCGCCTTCCTGTCCGTCGAAGTCGCCAACACGATCTCCAAGGGCCTCGTCGACGAGGCCGGCATCCGTCCCGAGGTCATCTTCGCCGCCCTGGTCGGCGCGATCCTCTGGAACCTGCTGACCTGGCTCGTCGGTCTGCCCTCCAGCTCCTCCCACGCCCTCATGGGCGGTCTGATCGGTGCCACGATCGCCTCGGCGGGCGTCGGCGCGGTGCACGGGGACGTGCTGGTCACCAAGGTGCTGATCCCGGCGATCGCCGCCCCGCTGGTCGCGGGCATCGCGGCGATGCTCGCCACGCGGCTGACCTACACGCTCGGCAGCAAGGCCGACGGCAAGGCGTCCAAGAAGGGCTACCGGGCCGGCCAGATCGCCTCCGCGGGCCTGGTCTCCCTGGCCCACGGCACCAACGACGCGCAGAAGACCATGGGTGTGATCACCCTCGCCCTGGTCGCCGGCGGCGCCGTGGCGCCCGACTCCGACCCGCCCATGTGGGTCATCCTCTCGGCGGGTCTCGCCATCGCGCTCGGCACCTACCTGGGCGGCTGGCGCATCATCCGCACCATGGGCAAGGGACTGACCGACCTCCAGCCGCAGCAGGGCTTCGCCGCCCAGACCTCCGCGGCCACGGTCATCCTGGCCTCCTCGCACCTCGGTTTCTCCCTCTCCACGACGCACTCCGTGTCCGGTTCGGTGATGGGTGCCGGTCTCGGCCGCAAGGGCGGCGTGGTCCGCTGGTCCACCGCGACGCGGATGTTCGTCGCGTGGGGTCTGACGCTGCCGGCGGCGGCCCTGGTGGGCGCTCTCGCCGAGTACGTCACCGGCTTCGGCAGCTGGGGCACCGCCGTGGTGGCCGTCTTCCTCGTCGCCTCCAGCGCGGCGATCTGGAAGCTGTCGCGGCGCGAGGTGGTCGACCACACCAACGTCAACGACACCGAGGACGTGGAGCCCGCGGGTGTGGTCACCACGGCGATCGCCGCCGTGACGCCGCCCCCGGCGGGAGGCACGGCCCCGGCCTCGGAGGACCCGGTCCCCTCGTTCCCGGCGCAGGCCACCGCCGAGCGCACGCCGACCACGACCACCACGGTCTGACCGCCACCGGTTACAAGGAAGAGTCTCCGATATGAAGATCGACTGGGCGGCCCTCGGCTCCGTCTTCGGCGTCAGCCTCGTGGTCACCGTGGCCCTCGTCGGCCTGTTCACCCTCGGCATCACTGGTCTCTCGCGCCGCGAGCGGGCGGTGGCGGAGGGCGGGTCCGCGAGCCTCGCGGTCACCGGCGCGTACGCGTGCTTCGCGGCGTGTGCGGCGGCCGTCGGATACGGGATCTATCTGATCGTGGCCTGAGCGCCCCACCGCACATCGTGTCCGCCGGGCGGCACGGGACTTGAGGTCCTGTGCCGCCCGGTCGTCGTGTGGGGCAGGGGGGATGTGGGGTTCTCCACACTCTCCCCTCGCAGGTCAAAGGCAAGTTGACGGCGGTTCCCGGCCGTGGTGGACTGCCGGGGCCAATACGGCGGCAGGAGAGGAAGCCGGTGCAAGTCCGGCGCGGTCCCGCCACTGTCACCGGGGTAGCGATCCCCGGGAGCCAGGAACTCTCACCGCCGGTCTCGTCGAACCAGGGCGTGGACACCCTGAGTGAGGACACATATCGCCATGCGCGGCTGCCGATCGAGGTTCACCACCCCACCCCTGCCCGCCCTCCTGGCCGGCTGAGACCATGGGTGCCGGTCGCGTCTTCGCGTACGGCGCCGCCGCCGGCCTGATCGGTGACCTGCTGCTCGGTGATCCTCGCCGGGGGCATCCGGTCGCCGCGTTCGGGCGGGCCGCGGGTGCCGTGGAACGGGTGCTGTGGCGGGACCACCGCGGGTGGGGTGCGCTGCACACCGCCGTGTGTGCCGGAGGGGCCGTCGCCCTCGGGTCCGTCGCCGCACGTGCCGTGCGCACCTCCCCCGTCGCCTCCGTCGCGCTGACCGGTGCCGCCACCTGGGCCGTCGTCGGGGGGACTTCACTCGCCCGGGAGGCACGGACGATCGGGCGGGCCCTGGAGGCCGGGGACGCCGAGGCGGCCCGGGCCCGGCTGCCGCACCTGTGCGGCCGCGATCCGCAGGCCCTCGACGCCGACGGCATGGCCCGGGCCGTGGTCGAGTCCGTCGCCGAGAACACGTCCGACGCGGTGGTGGGGGCGCTGGTGTGGGGCGCCGTCGGCGGGGTGCCGGGGCTGCTGGGCTTCCGGGCCGTCAACACCCTGGACGCGATGGTCGGGCACAAGTCGGCCCGTTACCGCCGCTACGGGTGGGCCTCCGCGCGGCTGGACGACCTCGCGGGGTGGCCGGGAGCGCGGCTGACCGCCGTGCTCGCCGCCCTGGCCGGGCCGGATCCGCGGGGGGCCGTGCGGGCGTGGCGGGCCGATGCGGCGAAGCATCCGAGTCCCAACGCCGGGCCCGTGGAAGCCTCGTTCGCGGGGGCGCTAGGGGTGCGGCTGGGCGGGACGCTCTCGTACGGCGGGCGGGTGGAGCACCGGCCCGTGCTGAACACACTGGGGCGTGCGGTCGGCACGCAGGACGTCGAGCGGGCCGTGCGGCTGTCGCAGCGCGTGACGTGGCTCGCGCTCGGGGTGTGCGCGGGCGCGCGGTTGCTGACGAGTGCGCGGTTGTCCAGGAGCGTGCCGTCGCTCGGGAGTGCGCCGTCGCTCAAGGGCGCGCGGTCGCTGAAGAGGGGGAAATGACATGAGCGGTGGGCTTCTCGTCGCCGGAACCACCTCCGACGCCGGCAAGAGCGTCGTGACCGCCGGGATCTGCCGGTGGCTGGTGCGCCAAGGCGTCAAGGTCGCGCCCTTCAAGGCGCAGAACATGTCCCTGAACTCCTTCGTGACCACGGAAGGGGCCGAGATCGGGCGGGCACAGGCCATGCAGGCGCAGGCCTGCCGCATCGAGCCGACCGCGCTGATGAACCCGGTGCTGCTCAAGCCCGGCGGCGAGCAGAGCAGTCAGGTCGTGCTGCTGGGCAAGCCGGTCGGGGAGATGAGCGCGCGCGGCTATCACGGCGGACGGCAGCAGCAGTTGCTCGGGACGGTGCTGGACTGTCTGGAGCAGTTGCGGGGCACGTATGACGCGGTGATCTGTGAGGGGGCCGGTTCTCCCGCCGAGATCAATCTGCGGCGGACGGACATCGTGAACATGGGAATCGCCCGGAACGCCGGGCTGCCCGTGCTCGTCGTCGGCGACATCGACCGGGGCGGGGTGTTCGCCTCGTTCTTCGGGACGGTGGCGCTGCTGTCGCCCGAGGACCAGCGTTGCGTCGCCGGGTTCCTCGTCAACAAGTTCCGCGGGGACGTCTCCCTGCTGGAGCCGGGCCTGGACATGCTGCACGGGCTCACCGGGCGGAAGACCTACGGGGTGCTGCCGTTCCGGCACGGGCTCGGGATCGACGAGGAGGACGGACTGCGCGTCTCCCTGCGGGGAGCGGTGCGGGAGTCCGTCGTCGCCCCGCCCGTCGGGCAGGACGTGCTGCGGATCGCGGTCTGCGCCGTGCCGCTGATGTCCAACTTCACCGACGTGGACGCCCTGGCCGCCGAACCGGGCGTCGTGGTGCGGTTCGTGGACCGGCCGGAGGAACTGTCCGACGCCGACCTCGTCATCGTGCCCGGCACCCGCGGGACGGTCCGGGCGCTGGAGTGGCTGCGAGAGCGCGGGCTCGCCGACGCCCTGGTCCGCAGGGCCGCCGAACAGCGGCCCGTGCTCGGCATCTGCGGCGGCTTCCAGATCCTGGGCGAGCACATCGAGGACGACGTGGAGAGCCGCCGGGGCCATGTCGACGGGCTCGGGATCCTGCCCGTGCGGGTGCGGTTCGCCCGCGAGAAGACCCTCACCCGGCCGGCCGGCGAGGCCCTCGGGGAACACGTCGAGGGCTACGAGATCCACCACGGCGTCGCCGACGTCACCGGAGGAGTCCCCTTCCTGGACGGCTGCCGGGTCGGCCAGACCTGGGGCACGCACTGGCACGGCTCGCTGGAGTCGGACGGCTTCCGGCGGGCCTTTCTGCGCGAGGTGGCGGCCGCCGCGGGCCGCCGCTTCGTGCCCGCGCCGGACACCTCGTTCGCCGCGCTGCGCGAGGAGCAGCTCGACCGGCTCGGCGACCTGATCGAACAGCACGCGGACACCGACGCGCTGTGGCGGCTCATCGAGTCCGGCGCGCCGCAAGGACTGCCCTTCATTCCACCGGGAGCACCCGCATGAGCACTGTGTTGTTGTTGTCGACCGCCGACACGGACCTGCTGGCGGCCCGGGCCGCCTCCGGTGCCGACTACCGGATCGGCAACCCGACCCGCGTGGACGTCCGGGAGGAGCTGCCCGCCCTGCTGGACGGCGCGTCCGTCGCCGTCGTCCGGCTGCTCGGCGGCAAGCGGGCCTGGGAGGACGGGCTCGCCGCGCTGAAGGCCTCCGGCATCCCGACCGTGCTGCTCGGTGGCGAGGCCGTGCCGGACGCGGAGCTGATGGCCGAGTCGTCCGTCCCGGCCGGTGTCGTCGCGGAGGCGCTCAGGTACCTCGTCGAGGGCGGCCCGGACAACCTCACCGAACTCGCCCGGTTCCTCTCCGACACCGTGCTGCTGACGGGCGAGGGGTTCGTCGAGCCGCGGAAGATGCCGGAGTACGGCGTCCACGGCGAGCGTGAGCTCGTGCCGGGCCGTCCGACCGTCGGCGTGCTGTTCTACCGGGCCCACGAACTGAGCGGCAACACCGCCTTCGTGGACACCCTGTGCGACGCGATCGAGGCGCGGGGCGCCAACGCGCTTCCCGTGTACTGCGGTTCGCTGCGCGGCGCGGACGCGGGCCTGTACGAGATCCTCGGGCAGGCGGACACCCTCGTCGCCACCGTCCTCGCCGCCGGCGGCACGCACGCCTCGCAGGCCTCGGCCGGCGGCGACGAGGAGGCCTGGGACATCGGCGCCCTCGCCGAGCTGGACATCCCCGTGCTGCAGGGCCTGTGCCTGACGTCCTCGCGGCAGGCCTGGGCGGACTCGGACGCCGCCCTCTCCCCCATGGACGCCGCGATGCAGGTGGCCATCCCGGAGTTCGACGGGCGGCTGATCACCGTGCCGTTCTCCTTCAAGGAGCAGGGGCCGGACGACGTTCCGGTCTACGTCGCCGACCCGGAGCGGGCCGGGCGCGTCGCCGGCATCGCCGTACGGCACGCACGGCTGCGGCACAAGGAGAACGCCGAGAAGAAGCTCGCGCTGGTCTTCACCGCGTACCCGACGAAGCACTCGCGGGTCGGCAACGCGGTCGGGCTGGACACCCCGGCCTCGGCGGTGCGGGTGCTGGACGCGCTGCGGGACGCCGGATACGTGGTCGAAGGGCATCCGGACGAGGGCGACGAGCTGATCCACCGGCTCATCAACGCCGGTGGGCACGACGTGGAGTGGCTGACGGAGGAGCAGCTGGCCGCCGCGCCCGCGCGGGTGCCGCTGGCCGACTACCGGGCGTGGTTCGAGAAGCTCGACCCGGAGCTGAAGGACGCCATGACCGAGGCGTGGGGCGAGCCGCCGGGCAGCCTCTACGTCGACGGCGACGACATCGTGCTGGCGTCCCTGCAGTTCGGGAACGTCGTCGTGATGATCCAGCCGCCGCGCGGCTTCGGCGAGAACCCGATCGCGATCTACCACGACCCGGACATGCCGCCGTCGCACCACTACATGGCGGCCTACCGCTGGCTGGAGAACAGTTTCGGCGCCGACGCCATCGTGCACATGGGCAAGCACGGCACCATGGAGTGGCTGCCGGGCAAGGGCCTCGGACTCAGCGGGGGCTGCGCCCCGGACGCGGTCCTCGGGGACCTGCCGCTGATCTACCCGTTCATCGTCAACGACCCGGGCGAGGGCACCCAGGCCAAGCGCCGCGGGCACGCCACGGTCGTCGACCACCTGGTGCCGCCGATGGCCCGCGCCGACACCTACGGCGACCTGGCCAAGCTGGAGCAGCTCCTCGACGAGTACGCGCTCGTCTCCGACCTGGACCCGGCGAAGGCCCCGACCGTGCGCGCCCAGATCTGGACGCTGGTCAAGGCCGCCGAACTCCACCACGACCTGCACGTCGACGAACAGCCGGACGACGAGGAGTTCGACGAGTTCGTCATGCACATCGACGGCTATCTGTGCGAGATCAAGGACGTGCAGATCCGTGACGGCCTGCACATCCTGGGCGGCGGGCCGGTCGGCGAGCCGCGCGTCAACCTCGTGCTGGCCGTGCTGCGCGCCTCGCAGGTGTGGGGCGGACAGGCCAACGCGCTGCCGGGGCTCCGGGCGTCGCTTGCGGAGCACTTCGGGCTCGTGGAGAAGGAACTGCTGGCCGAGCCGGGCGCCCCGGTGAAGGTGCCCGTCGAGCTGACGGACCTGGTGGACGGCCCTGCTCGCAGCGCCGCCGACGCGATCGACCTGCTGGAGCAGCTGTGCCGGCGGATCGCGGAGGGCATGGAGGAGCGCGGCTGGGCGGTCGCCGACAGCGCGCCGCTGGTCCGGGAGGTCCTCGGCACCGAACTGCCCGACGCGGTCGCCGTGCTGGAGTTCGCCTGCACCGAGGTCGTGCCCCGGCTGGAGAAGACCACCGACGAGATCGGGCACATCCTGCGGGCGCTGCGCGGCGGTTACGTCCCGGCCGGTCCCTCCGGTTCGCCGACCCGCGGGCTCGTCAACGTCCTGCCGACGGGCCGGAACTTCTACTCCGTCGACCCCAAGGCCATCCCGTCCCGGCTGAGCTGGGAGGTCGGGCAGTCCCTCGCCGACTCCCTGGTGCAGCGGTACCTCCAGGACACCGGTGAGTACCCGACGTCCGTCGGCCTGACGGTGTGGGGCACCTCTGCGATGCGCACCCAGGGCGACGACATCGCCGAGATCCTGGCGCTGCTGGGCTGCCGACCCGTGTGGGACGACGCCTCGCGGCGCGTGACCGGGTTCGAGGTGGTCCCGCTCGCGGAGCTCGGCCGGCCGCGCATCGACGTGACGGTCCGCATCTCGGGCTTCTTCCGGGACGCGTTCCCGCACGTCGTGGGCCTGATCGACGACGCCGTGCGGACGGTGGCCGAGCTGGACGAGCCGGCGGAGTCCAACTACGTGCGGGCCCACGCCGACCAGGACACCGCCGAGCACGGCGACCGGCGCCGGGCCACGGCCCGCATCTTCGGCTCCAAGCCGGGGGCGTACGGGGCGGGTCTGCTGCCGCTGATCGACGCCCGCAACTGGCGCTCCGACGCCGACCTCGCCGAGGTGTACGCGGTGTGGGGCGGCTACGCCTACGGCCGGGGGCTCGACGGGCGGGCCGCGCGCGGCGACATGGAGACGGCGTTCAAGCGGATCGCGGTCGCCGCGAAGAACGTCGACACCCGTGAGCACGACCTGGTCGACGCCGACGACTACTTCCAGTACCACGGCGGCATGGTGGCCATGGTGCGGCACCTGACGGGCGCGAGCCCCGAGGCGTACGTCGGCGACTCGGCCACTCCGGACCAGGTGAAGACCCGCACGCTCGGCGAGGAGACCCACCGCGTCTTCCGTGCCCGGGTGGTCAACCCGCGCTGGATGGCGGCCATGCGGCGGCACGGCTACAAGGGCGCCTTCGAGATGGCGGCGACCGTGGACTACCTGTTCGGGTACGACGCCACGGCCGGGGTCGTGGACGACTGGATGTACGAGAAGCTCAGCGCCGAGTACGTCTTCGACCCGGAGAACCGGGACTTCATGAAGAAGTCCAACCCCTGGGCGCTGCGCGGTATCACCGAACGGCTCCTGGAGGCCGCAGAGCGCGGACTGTGGGCCGAGCCGGACGCGGAGACGCTGGAACGGCTGCGCGCCACCTACCTGGAACTCGAAGGCGACTTGGAGGGCGACGAGAAGTGACCACCCCCTTTCCGTTCACGGCCGTCGTGGGCCAGGACGACCTGCGGCTCGCGCTGCTGCTGAACGCCGTGTCCCCGGCGGTCGGCGGTGTGCTGGTGCGCGGCGAGAAGGGCACGGCCAAGTCGACCGCGGTACGGGCGCTGTCGGCGCTGCTGCCGGAGGTCCCGGTCGTCCCCGGCTGCCGTTTCTCCTGCGACCCCGCCTCCCCCGACCCGGGGTGCCCGGACGGGCCCCACGAGGCCGGTGGCGGTGCCGAGCGGCCCGCCCGCATGGTCGAGCTGCCCGTCGGCGCCTCCGAGGACCGGCTCGTGGGCGCGCTGGACATCGAGCGGGCCCTCTCCGAGGGCGTGAAGGCCTTCGAGCCGGGCCTGCTCGCGGACGCGCACCGCGGGATCCTCTACGTCGACGAGGTCAACCTCCTCCACGACCACCTGGTCGACCTGCTGCTGGACGCCGCCGCGATGGGCGCCTCGTACGTCGAGCGCGAGGGCGTCTCCGTACGGCACGCGGCCCGCTTCCTGCTCGTCGGCACCATGAACCCCGAGGAGGGCGAGCTGCGGCCGCAGTTGCTCGACCGGTTCGGGCTGACCGTCGAGGTCGCGGCCTCGCGGGAGCCGGACCAGCGGGTGGAGGTCGTCAGGCGGCGCCTGGCCTACGACGACGACCCGGCCGCCTTCGCCGCGCGCTGGGCCGAGGAGGAGGCCGCCGTACGGGCGCGGATCGTGGCGGCGCGGGAGCTGCTGCCGTCCGTGCGGCTGGGCGACGGGGCGCTGCGGCAGATCGCGGCGACCTGCGCGGCCTTCGAGGTGGACGGCATGCGCGCCGACATCGTGATGGCGCGGACCGCGACCGCGCTGGCCGCCTGGGCCGGGCGCACGGACGTGCTCGCGGAGGACGTCCGGCAGGCGGCGCTGCTCGCGCTGCCGCACCGGCGGCGGCGCAACCCCTTCGACGCGCCGGGACTCGACGAGGACAAACTCGACGAGACGCTGGAGGAGTTCGGCGGCTCGGACGACGACGATCCGGACCCGGACCCCGGTCCTGACGGGCCCGGCGGGGGCGGCGGACAGCCCGAACCCGACGACGCGCCCCAGGGCGACGGCGACACCGCGGCCCGGCCCGAGGCCGGCGAGAGCGGGCAGCCGCAGCCCTCGGGCGCCGGCGAGCAGTCGGCCGTACGGGCCTCCGAGCCGTTCCGCACCAAGGTGCTGAGCGTGCCCGGGATCGGCGAGGGTGCCGCCGGGCGGCGGTCCCGGGCGCGGACCGAACACGGGCGGACGACCGGGGCAAGGCGGCCCCGCGGCGCGCTCACCAAGCTGCACCTGGCGGCGACCGTGCAGGCGGCGGCGCCGCACCAGCGGGCGCGCGGACGGTCC
The DNA here is from genome assembly GCF_040706515.1 of Streptomyces sp. NPDC047880. NCBI lineage: Bacteria > Bacillati > Actinomycetota > Actinomycetes > Kitasatosporales > Streptomycetaceae > Streptomyces > Streptomyces sp. NPDC047880. The sequence continues at coordinate 65,981 of NZ_JBEZOK010000002.1, forward strand.
GGGCCGGGTCTGGTGGTGCGCCGGGACGATCTGCGGCAGGCCACCCGCGAGGGGCGCGAGGGCAACCTCGTGCTGTTCGTCGTGGACGCCTCCGGGTCGATGGCGGCCCGGCAGCGGATGAGCGCCGTGAAGGGCGCCGTGCTGTCGCTGCTGCTGGACGCCTACCAGCGGCGCGACAAGGTGGGCCTGGTGACCTTCCGCGGCACGGACGCGGACGTCGCGCTGCCGCCGACCTCGTCGGTGGACGCGGCGGCGGCCCGGCTGGAGACGCTGCCCACCGGCGGGCGGACACCACTGGCCGCGGGGCTGCTGCGCGCGCACGACGTGCTGCGCGTGGAACGGCTGCGCGACCCCGCGCGGCGGCCGCTGGTCGTGGTCGTCACGGACGGCCGGGCCACCGGCGGTCCCGAGCCGGTCGCCCTGGCCGGGCGTGCGGCCCGGCTGTTCGCGGCCGACGGGGTCGCCTCGGTCGTCGTGGACTGCGAGTCGGGGCCGGTGCGGCTGGGGCTCGCCGGGCAGCTCGCGGGTGAACTGGGCGGAACGGCCGTGACATTGGACGAGCTGCGCGCGGACAGCATCGCCGGGCTCGTGAAGGACGTGCAGAGGAGGGCCGCGTAATGCCGCAGGGACAGCCGAGTGTGGTGCCGGACGACGGGCTGACGACCCGGCAGCGCCGGAACCGGCCGCTGGTCGTGGTGCACACGGGCGTCGGCAAGGGCAAGTCCACCGCCGCGTTCGGGCTCGCGCTGCGGGCCTGGAACCAGGGGTGGCCGATCGGGGTGTTCCAGTTCGTCAAGTCGGCGAAGTGGAAGGTCGGCGAGGAGAACGCGCTGCGCGTGCTCGGCGCCTCCGGCGAGGGCGGGTCCGTCGACTGGCACAAGATGGGCGAGGGCTGGTCCTGGGTGCAGCGCGACGCCCAGATGGACAACGAGGAGAAGGCCCGGGAGGGCTGGGAGCAGGTCAAGCGGGACCTGGCGGCCGAGACGTACAAGCTGTACGTGCTCGACGAGTTCGCCTACCCGATGCACTGGGGCTGGGTGGACACGGACGAGGTGATCTCCGTGCTGCGGGACCGGCCCGGGACGCAGCACGTCGTCATCACCGGGCGGAACGCGCCCGGGAAGCTCGTGGACTTCGCCGACCTCGTGACCGACATGTCCAAGGTCAAGCACCCCATGGACGTGGGACAGAAGGGCCAGAGGGGCATCGAGTGGTGAGTGCTTCCGTCCCACGGCTGGTCATCGCCGCGCCCTCGTCGGGCAGCGGCAAGACCACCGTCGCCACGGGGTTGATGGCCGCGTTCGCCGCGCGGGGGCTCGCCGTGTCCCCGCACAAGGTCGGACCGGACTACATCGACCCCGGGTACCACGCGCTCGCGACCGGGCGGGTGGGACGGAACCTCGACGCGTACCTGTGCGGGCCCGAGCTGGTCGGGCCGCTGTTCCTGCACGGGGCGCGGGGGTGCGACATCGCCGTCGTCGAGGGCGTGATGGGGCTGTTCGACGGGGCCGCGGGCGAGGGCGAGCTGGCCTCCACGGCGCATGTCGCGAAGCTGTTGCGGGCGCCGGTGGTGCTGGTCGTGGACGCGTCGTCGCAGTCGCGGTCGGTGGCGGCGCTGGTGCACGGGTTCGCCTCCTGGGATCCGGAGGTGCGGGTCGGGGGCGTGATCCTCAACAAGGTCGCCTCGGACCGGCACGAGGAGCTGTTGCGGGAGGCGTTGGAGCAGGCCGGGGTGCCGGTGCTGGGGGTGCTGCGGCGGGCTGCGCAGCTGTCCACGCCGTCGCGGCATCTCGGGCTGGTGCCGGTCGCCGAGCGGCACGCTGCTGCGGTGGAGGCGGTTGCGGCGATGGCTGCGCAGGTCTTGGACGGCTGTGATCTGGGGGCGTTGGAAGCACTGGCCCGTGCCGCCGGTGCCGTACCAGGGAGCTCCGCCCCCTGGACCCCCGCCTCGCCCACCCACCACCCGACGCGGGCGGACGAAGCTGTTGGGCAGCGGGCGCCCGTCGTCGCCGTCGCCGGGGGGTCCGCCTTCACCTTCTCCTACGCCGAACACACCGAGCTGCTCGCCGCCGCCGGGGCCGAGGTCGTCACCTTCGACCCCTTGCGGGACGAGGAACTGCCGGAGGGGACTGCCGGGTTGGTGATCGGGGGCGGGTTCCCCGAGGTGTACGCCGCCGAGCTGTCCGCCAACACGTCCCTGCGCAAGGCCGTTGCCGAGCTGGCGGGAAGCGGCGCTCCCGTGGCCGCCGAGTGTGCCGGGCTGCTGTATCTGTGCCGGGAGCTGGACGGGCTGCCGATGTGCGGGGTGCTGGACGCCTCGGCGCGGATGACCGAGCGGCTCACGCTGGGCTACCGGGACGCCGTGGCCGTGGGCGGCAGTGTGCTCGCGGCGGCCGGGACGCGGATGCGGGGGCACGAGTTCCACCGGACCGCCGTGGAGCCCGGCTCGGGGGCGGCGCCCGCCTGGGGGGTCCGCACCCCCCGGCCGCGGGTCGAGGGTTTTGTACAGCGCGGTGTGCACGCGAGCTATCTGCACACGCACTGGGCGTCCGAGCCCGGTGTCGCCCGTCGGTTCGTCGAGAGGTGCCGGACGTCATGAGCAGCAGGCTGGTCGGAGTCGGGGTGGGGCCCGGGGATCCGGAGCTGGTGACCGTCAAGGGTGTCAACGCCCTGCGCGAAGCGGATGTCGTGGTGGTGCCCGTGATGGCCGCGCCCGACGGGCGGGACGGCGGGGAGCCCGGCCGGGCAGAGGCGACCGTCCTGCACTACGTGCCCGAGGAGAAGGTCGTCCGGGTCGTGTTCGCGCTGAACGAGCGCAGTGACCGGGCGCGGCGCGAGGCGGCCTGGGACGCGGCCGGCGAGCGGGTCGCCGAATTGCTGCGGCGGAACGCGTCGGTGGCCTTCGCGACGATCGGGGACCCCAACGTCTACTCGACGTTCACCTACCTCGCGCAGACCATCACCGAGCTCGTGCCGGGGACGGTCGTCGCGACGGTGCCCGGTATCACCGCCATGCAGGACCTGGCCGCCCGGTCGGGTGCCGTGCTGACCGAGGGGACCGAGCCGCTCACGCTCGTGCCCGTCACCGCCGGTGCCGCCGTGCTGAAGGACGCCCTGGCCGGGCCGGGGACCGTGGTCGCCTACAAGTTCGGGCGGCAGGCGCACGAGGTCGCCGAGGCGCTGCGGGAGACCGGGCGGCTCGCCGACGCCGTGTGGGGTTCGGCGCTCGGGCTGCCGGAGGAGTCCGTACGCCGGGCCGCCGAGCTCGACGACGCGCCCCTGCCCTACCTGTCGACGCTGATCGCCCCCGCCCGGCGCGAGGGCGGCCGGGGCGGAAAGCTCTGACAGTCCCGCCCACCACCGCCCCTCCCCCGTTCCACCCCCTGTACGAGAGGACCCATCCCATGGCCGACGCCCCTGCCGGCAAAGTGACCTTCGTCGGTGCCGGCCCCGGCGCCGCCGACCTGCTGACGTTCCGTGCCGCGCGCGCCATCGCCGAGGCCGATGTCGTGATCTGGGCGGCCAGCCTGGTCCAGGAGGAGGTCCTGGAGCACGCCCGTGCGGACGCGGAGATCCTCGACTCGGCGACCATGTCCCTGGAGGACGTCGTCGCCGTGTACGAGCGGGCCCGCGGCGAGGGGCTGAAGGTGGCCAGGATCCATTCCGGCGACCCGGCCCTGTGGGGCGGCACGCAGGAGCAGGTCGACCGGTGTGCCGCGATCGGCATCACGACCGAGATCGTGCCCGGGGTGTCCTCCTTCTCGGCCGTCGCGGCCCTCGCGCAGCGCGAGCTGACCATCCCCGAGGTCGCTCAGTCGGTGGTGCTGACCCGGCTCGGCGGCGGCAAGACGCCGATGCCGCCCGGCGAGGAGGTCCGGGAGTTCGCCAAGCACGGCACCACCATGGCGGTGTTCCTCTCCGCCGCCCGCAGCGGGCAGCTCGTGCGGGAGCTGCTGGAGGGCGGCTATCCGACGACGACGCCGGTCGTGGTGGCGTACCAGGCGACCTGGCCGGAGGAGCTGGTCGTGAAGTGCACGATCGGCACGCTGGAGGAGACGGTCAAGGAACACAAGCTCTGGAAGCACACCCTGTTCCTGGTCGGCCCGGCGCTCGACGCGCACGGCACGCGCTCGCACCTGTACCACCCGGGACACTTCCACGGCTACCGCAAGGCCGACCCGGAGGCCCGGCGGGCGCTGCGCGAGCGGGGGGCGAGTACGTGATCACGGTGGTCGGCACGGGGACGGGGGCGGCGCCTTCCGACGACGTCCTCGCCGGTGCCGGGCTGGTGGTGGGCGGGCGGCGGCATCTCGACGCCGTACCGCTGCCCGAGACGGCGGAGCGGGTCGTGCTCGGGCCTCTCGCGCCGGCTCTCGACACCATCGGCGCGTACGTCGAGAAGGATCGTCCCGTCGTGGTGCTGGCCTCCGGCGACCCCGGGTTCTTCGGGATCGTGCGGGTGCTGGCCGAGCGGTTCGGCGCGGAGCGGCTGGACGTGCGGCCCGGGGTGTCGTCCGTGGCGGCCGCGTTCGCGCGGATCGGGCTGCCGTGGGACGACGCCGTGGTGGTGAGCGCCCACGGGCGGGAGCTGCGGACGGCCGTCAACGTGTGCCGGGCGCAGGCGAAGACGGCCGTGCTGACCGGCCCGGGCGCGGGTCCGGCGGAGCTGGGTGCCGCGCTGCTGGACGTGCCACGGGTGCTGGTCGTCGCCTCCGGGCTGGGCTCGCGGGCGGAGCGCGTGGAGCGGGTGACGCCCGCCGAGGCCGCCGCCCGGGACTGGGGCACGGCGGTGAACGTGGTGCTGTGCCTGGACCAGGCGCGGGCGCTCGGCCCCGTGCGGACGGTCGCGGGGCCCGGGGGGCGTCCCGCCGGCTGGGCCCTGGAGGAGGCGGAGTTCGCCCACCGCGACTCGATGATCACCAAGTTCGAGGTGCGGGCCCTGGCCTTGGCCCGGCTGGGGCCGCGCCCGGGAGACCTGGTGTGGGACGTGGGCGCGGGCTCGGGGTCCGTGGCCGTGGAGTGCGCTCGGCTGGGCGCGGCCGTGACCGCCGTGGAGAAGACCGCGGACGGGGTGGGGCGGGTCCGCGCCAATGCCGCCGCGCACGGCGTGGACGTGCGCGTCGTGCACGGCGCGGCGCCGGACGCGCTGACGGATCTCGGCGAGACGCCGGACGCCGTGTTCGTGGGGGGTGGCGGGAGCGAACTGCCCGCGATCGTCGCCGCGTGCGCGCGGCGCGTCCGGCGCACGGTGGTCGTCGCCATGGCGGCGCTCGACCGGGTGCCGGCCGCGCGTGCGGCCCTGACGAGCGCCGGTCTCTCCTGCGACGGCGTGCTGCTGCAGTCGTCGCGGCTCGCGCCGCTGCCCGGGGACGTGACCCGGCTCGCGGCGGCCAACCCCGTTTTCCTGCTGTGGGGCGTCCGGCCCCCGGCAGCCGTCGAAGAAGGAGTCGCTCAGTGATCGGCCTCATTTCCGCCACGGCGGCGGGAGCTGCCGCGCGGGACCGGCTGGCCGCCGCGTGGCCGGACCGCACCCGTGTGTACGAGGGTCCCGTCGGGGACGCCGTACGGACCGCGTTCGCGCAGTGCGAGCAGCTCGTGTGCTTCCTGGCGACGGGGGCGGTCGTGCGGCTGGTGGCACCGTTGCTGTCCGGCAAGACCGAGGACCCGGGCGTGGTGTGCGTCGACGAGGGCGGGCGGTTCGCCGTGTCCCTGCTGGGCGGGCACGCGGGCGGCGCCAACGACCTGGCCCGCGCGGTGGGCGAGGTGCTGGGCGCCGAGCCGGTGGTCACGACGGCCACGGACGCCGTGGACCTGCCGGGCCTGGACACCCTCGGCCTGCCCGTGGAGGGCGATGTCGCCGGGGTGTCGCGGGCGCTGCTGGACGGTGAGGCGGTGGCGCTGCGGGCCGAGGTGGCCTGGCCGCTGCCGCCGCTGCCGGTGGCGGAGGAGGGGTCGTACACGATCCGGTTGACCGACCGGCTCGTTGAGGCGGCCGGGCACGAGGTGGTGCTGCGTCCGCCGACGCTCGTCGTCGGGGTCGGTGCGTCCAAGGGCGCCCCCACGGAGGAGGTCCTCGGGCTGGTCGAGGACGCCCTGCGGGAGGCCGGGCTGTCGGGTGCGTCCGTCGCCGAGCTGGCCACCGTCGACGCCAAGGCCGGGGAGCCGGGCATCGTCGAGGCCGCGGAACGGCTCGGGGTGCCCCTGGTGACGTACTCCGCCGAGGAGCTGGCCGGGGTCGACGTGCCCAACCCGTCCGACGCGCCGCTCGCCGCGGTCGGGACCCCGTCCGTCGCGGAGGCCGCCGCGCTGGTCGGCGGGGGTGAACTGCTCGTCCCCAAGCGGAAGTCGGCCGCCAGTCCGGCGATGGCGACCTGTGCCGTGGTCAGGCGGCCGGGGCGCGGGCGGCTCGCGGTGGTCGGGCTCGGGCCGGGCGCCCGGGACCTGCTGACGCCGCGCGCGCAGGCCGAACTGCGGCGAGCCTCCGTGCTCGTGGGGCTCGACCAGTACGTCGACCAGATCCGTGATCTGCTGCGGCCCGGCACCCGGATCCTGGAGTCGGGGCTCGGCGCCGAGGAGGAGCGGGCCCGCACGGCCGTGGCGGAGGCCCGCAAGGGGCAGGCCGTGGCGCTGATCGGCAGCGGGGACGCGGGCGTCTACGCCATGGCCTCCCCCGCGCTCGCCGAGGCCTCCGACGACATCGACGTCGTCGGCGTGCCCGGCGTGACGGCGGCGCTCGCGGCCGGTGCCATCCTGGGCGCGCCGCTGGGCCACGACCACGTGTCGATCAGCCTGTCCGACCTGCACACGCCGTGGGAGGTCATCGAGCGGCGGGTGCGGGCGGCGGCCGAGGCGGACATCGTGGTCACCTTCTACAACCCGCGTTCGCGCGGCCGTGACTGGCAGCTCCCCAAGGCGCTGGGCATCCTCGCCGAGCACCGGACACCGCGGACGCCGGTCGGGGTCGTACGCAACGCCTCGCGGCCGGACGAGTCCAGCCGGCTCACCACGCTGGGCGCGCTCGACCCGGCTACGGTCGACATGATGACGGTCGTGACCGTGGGCAACACGGCGACCCGGGACATCGCGGGGCGCATGGTGACGCCGCGCGGTTATCGCTGGCAGACAGCGCAGGAGGGGGCCGAGTGAACCGCGTCGTCCATCCCATCGAGGTGGAGTCCTACCGGCGTCTGCGGGCCCGGCTGGACACCTCGCACTTCCCGCCGCTGACCCGCGCGGTCGTGGAGCGGGTCATCCACTCCGCCGCCGACCTCGACTACGCCGGCGACCTCGTCATGGACGAGGCCGCCCTGGAGAAGGCGCACGCGGCGCTGCACGCCGGGGCGCCCGTGGTCGTGGACGTCGAGATGGTCGGCGCCGGCATCACCCGGCGCGAGACGGTCTGCCGCCTGAAGGACGCCGAGTCCGGGCCCGGGCTGACCCGTTCCGCGCACGCCATCCGGCTCGCTTACGAACAGGTCGGCCCCGGTGCCCTCTGGGTGATCGGCAACGCGCCGACGGCGCTGGAGGAGCTGCTGACCCTCGACGCCGACCCCGCGCTCGTCATCGGACTGCCCGTCGGCTTCGTCGGAGCCGTCGAATCGAAGGCCGCGCTGCGCGAGAGCGGACTGCCCGCCGTGAGCAACGTGTCCGAGAAGGGCGGGTCGGCGGTCGCCGCCGCCGCGCTCAACGCCCTGCTGTACCACCCCACTTCCGCCGAGGAGAAACTGTGACCACCCCGCCCGCCCTGCTCATCGCCGGCCACGGCACCCGGGACGACGCCGGAGCCGAGGCGTTCCGCGACTTCGTACGGCAGCTGGGGGCCCGGCACCCCGAACTGCCCGTCGCGGGCGGCTTCATCGAGCTGTCCCCGCCGCCGCTGGGCGAAGCCGTCACCGAACTGGTGGAACAGGGCGTGCGTCGCTTCGCCGCCGTTCCGCTGATGCTGGTGTCCGCCGGGCACGCCAAGGGCGACATCCCGGCGGCCCTGGCCCGCGAGAAAGAGCGGCACCCGGGCATCTCGTACACGTACGGCCGTCCGCTCGGCCCGCACCCGGCGCTGCTGAACGTGCTGGAGCGGCGGCTGGACGAGGCCCTGGGCTCGTCGGACCGCTCGCCGGGTGACCGGTCGGACGTGACGGTGCTGCTGGTGGGGCGCGGCTCCACGGACCCGGACGCCAACGCCGAGGTGCACAAGGCGGCCCGGCTGCTGTGGGAGGGGCGCGGGTACGCGGGCGTCGAGACGGCGTTCGTGTCGCTGGCCGCTCCGGACGTGCCGAGCGGGCTCGACCGCTGTGTGCGGCTGGGCGCCCGCCGGATCGTGGTCCTGCCCTATTTCCTGTTCACCGGCATCCTGCCGGACCGGGTGCGGCACCAGACAGAGGGCTGGGCGGCCGCGCACCCGGACGTGGAGGTGCTGTCGGCCGGCGTCATCGGGCCGGAGCCGGAGCTGCTCGACCTGGTGTGGGAGCGGTACGAGGAGGCCGTCAAGGGCGATCTGCGGATGAATTGCGACTCGTGCGTGTACCGCATCGCGCTGCCGGGCTTCGAGGACAAGGTGGGCATGCCGCAGCAGCCGCACTTCCACCCGGACGACGACGACCACCATCACGGTCACGGGCACCACCACCACGGTGCTCACTCGCATGCGCACTGAGCACGGGCACGATCTGCGCCACCACGGGGACGCGGAGGTCCGGGACGACGGCGGTTCGCTCGTCGACCTCGCCGTGAACGTCCGCGCGGACACGCCGCCCGCCTGGCTGCGGGAGCACATCGCCGCGTCTCTGGACGGACTCGCGGCCTACCCGGACGGGCGGGCCGCGCGGGCGGCGGTAGCCGCGCGGCACGGGCTGCCGGTGGAGCGGGTGCTGCTGACGGCGGGCGCGGCGGAGGCGTTCGTGCTGCTGGCGCGGGCGCTGAAGGTGCGGCGGCCGGTGGTCGTGCATCCCCAGTTCACGGAGCCGGAGGCGGCGCTGCGGGACGCGGGGCACACGGTCGGCCGGGTGCTGCTGCGGGAGGAGGACGGCTTCCGGCTGGACCCGGCGGCGGTCCCCGAGGACGCGGACCTGGTGGTGATCGGCAACCCGACGAACCCGACGTCGGTACTGCACCCGGCGGACGCGATCGCCCGGCTCACCCGGCCCGGGCGGGTGCTGGTGGTGGACGAGGCGTTCATGGACGCGGTGCCGGGCGAGCGCGAGGCCCTGGCCGGGCGGGTCGACGTACCCGGCCTCGTGGTGCTGCGCAGCCTGACCAAGACGTGGGGTCTGGCCGGGCTGCGGATCGGCTACGTGCTGGCGGCGCCGGACACGATCGAGGAGCTGGAGCGTGCGCAGCCCCTGTGGCCGGTGTCGACCCCGGCGCTGGCCGCGGCCGAGGCGTGCGTGGGGCCGCGGGCGGTGGCGGAGGCGGCCCACGCGGCGCACCGCATCGCGGCGGACCGCGCGCACCTGCTGGCCGGCCTCGCCCGCTTCACCCCGGCCGGGCTGCGGGTGGCAGGTCCCGCGCAGGGCCCGTTCGTCCTGATCCGCCTGCCGGGGGCGACTGCCGTCCGCCGGCGCCTGCGCGACCTCGGCTGGGCCGTACGCCGCGGGGACACCTTCCCCGGGCTGGACGAGGAGTGGCTGCGGCTCGCGGTACGGGACCGCAGGACGACCGACCGGTTCCTGCGGACTCTCGAACGGGCGCTGCAGCACTGAGCCCGGTCTTCGGTGGGCACCGGAGCAGGCCCTGAAGCCCGAGCCCCCGCTCCTCGATGCTCTCGCCGCCACCCCCCGCTGCCGGATCAGCTCCGGCGGCGGGCCCGCATCACCGCTCCCCCGCCTGCCACGAGCAGGGCGATCCCTCCGGCCACGAGGTACGGCGTCGTCGAGTCACCGCCGGTCTCGGCCAGGCTCTCCCCGGCGAGTGCTCCCTGCGGCTTGGCGCCGGCCGGCGGGGCGGGCGCTTCGGCCCGGGGCTGTACGGCGGCCGACGGGGCGGACGCTTCGGGCGAGGGCTGGGCGGCGGCCGCGGGCACGGTCGCGGGCGCGGGCGCGGGCGCGGGCGCGGGCGTCATGCAGGTCGCCTCGGCCAGGGTGAGTGTGCCGTCGACCTCGGCGACGTTCAGCTTCAACGGGTTGACGGACACCTTGAGTTCGAGGGCGGTGGCGGCGGCCGAACGGGCCGTCGTGCGGGTGTTCGACAGATCCAGGTGCACCTCGCCGACGTCCGGCACCGTGACGTCCGCCTCGCCCTTGGCGGTGAGGTCAACGCGCTCGCCGAGGACGGTCACCCAGCCGGGCATCTCGGTAGTGGCGACCGGCTCCTCGCCGACCTCACAGGTGGCCTTCGACGCGACCTGCTCGACCTCGATCACCGCCGGCTGCGGCAGGCCGGGGACGTGAAGGCGGCCATGGACCAGGGTGGCCGCCGCCTCGGCCTTCGTGGCGGTCGTCGTGGCTTTCGCCTGAGCCACCTCGGCGCGCAGCACGGTGAAGGGCTGGCCGCCGTTCACCGCGTCCAGACGGGCCGTCAGCGTGGTCTCCTCGGCGCTCTGCGGAGCCTGGACGTCGTTGAGGGAGACGGCGAGCGGGACGTTCACCGACTCGTTCAGCAGGGAGACGTCCAAGTCGGTGCGCAGGGTGACCGCGCTCGCACGGCCGGGGTCGTCGGCGGCGTACGCCGGGCTCACTCCGGTCAGTGTCGCGGGCCCGGCGGCCAGGGCCATGACCGTCACGACGGTCGCCAGACGGCGTGCGGGCACACGGAGGAAAGTGCTGTTCACGGTGGAGGCTCCAGGAGAGACAGGCTCGGGTCTTTGAAACATTTCGTCTCGCGGCGCCCGCACCGTTAGCGACCTGAAGCCTCTTCACTCCAAGGTGGCAAGACCGTAGAAGTCCTTGACCGCCCCGCACGGCGCAGGAATTCCCCCCTTTGCCTGCCCGCGGCTAGCCGACCACGCGCCCGTTCAGCACCACCCGGCGCGGTGATGTCAGCACCCGTACGTCGGCCCGCGGGTCCTCGTCGTAGACGACGAGGTCGGCCGGGGCGCCCTCGTCCAGGCCGGGGCGGCCCAGCCAGGTGCGGGCCGTCCAGGTGCCCGCGGCGAGGGCCTGGAGGGGCGGGATGCCGGCGGTGACGAGTTCGCCGACCTCCGCGGCCGCCAGTCCGTGGGCGAGGCTGCCGCCGGCGTCGGTGCCGACGAAGACGGGGATCCCGGCGTCGTAGGCGTTCCGCACGGTGTCGTAGCGGCGTTCGTGGAGCCGGCGCATATGGGCCGACCAGCGGGGGAACTTGCTCTCGCCGCCGTCGGCGAGCTGCGGGAAGGTCGCGATGTTGACCAGGGTCGGGACGATGGCGACACCGCGCTGCGCGAACAGCGGGATGAGGTCCTCGGTGAGGCCGGTGGCGTGTTCGATGCAGTCGATGCCCGCCTCGACGAGGTCCTGGAGGGAGTCCTCAGAGAAGCAGTGCGCGGTCACGCGCGCACCCAGCCGGTGGGCTTCGGCGATCGCCGCCTCGACGGCTTCGCGGGGCCAGCAGGCCGAGAGGTCGCCGAGGTCGCGGTCGATCCAGTCGCCGACCAGCTTGACCCAGCCGTCGCCGCGGCGGGCCTCCTGGGCGACGTAGGCGACCAGGTCCTCCGGCTCGATCTCCCAGGCGTAGTTGCGGATGTAGCGGCGGGTGCGGGCGATGTGCCGCCCGGCGCGGATGATCCTGGGCAGGTCCTCGCGGTCGTCGATCCAGCGGGTGTCGGAGGGTGAGCCGGCGTCGCGGATGAGCAGGGTGCCCGCGTCCCGGTCGGTCAGGGCCTGCTTCTCGGCGACGTCCGCGGGGACCGGACCGTGCCGGTCGAGTCCGACGTGGCAGTGCGCGTCGACGAGCCCGGGCAGGGCCCAGCCGACGACCGTGCGGATGTCACGGGCGCCGGCGGGACGGTCGTAGGAGACGCGGCCGTCGACCACCCACAGCTCGTCCCGGACGTCCTCCGGTCCGACGAGCACCCGCCCCTTCACGTGCAGCACCACCTGATCGCTCATGCACCGCACCTTAGTGAGCCGGGCGCGGCCGATCGACGGGGGCCGGTGTGCGCGGGACTCGCCGCGCGGCGGGCGGGGGGCCGCCGGTTACCCTCGATGCGGTCGAACCTGCTGTGAGTGAAGAGAGCATTGCCGTGACGCATCCGTTTCTGGACCTGGCCCCGCTCGGCGCGGACCGCTTCGCCGCGATCGAGGACCGCGTGGCGCGGCTGCTGAGCACCCGGCAGGACGTCGTGATCATGCAGGGCGAGGCGCTGCTGCCGCTGGAGGGCGCGATCCGTGCCGCGGCCGGCCCGGGCACGACGGCGCTGAACGTCATCACGGGGCCGTACGGCCAGACCTTCGGCGACTGGCTGCGGGACTGCGGGGCCACGGTGATCGACCTTGCGGTGCCCTTCCACACGGCGGTCACGGCCGAGCAGATCCGGCAGGCCTTCGCGGAGCACCCGGAGATCGACTTCGTGTCCCTGGTGCACGCGGAGGCAGCGACCGGCAACACCAACCCGGTCGCGGAGATCGGCGAGGTCGTGCGGGCGCACGGAGCACTGTTCTACCTGGACGCCGTGGCGTCGATCGGGGCCGAGCCGGTGCTGCCGGACGCGTGGGGTGTGGACCTGTGCGTGATCGGGGCGCAGAAGGCGATGGGCGGTCCGGCGGGTGTCTCGGCGGTGTCGGTGAGCGAGCGGGCCTGGGTGCGGATGGCGGCCAACCCGAAGGCGCCGCGCCGGTCGTACCTGTCGCTCCTCGACTGGAAGGAGCGGTGGATCGACGGCGGCCGCAAGGCGCTGCTGCACGCGCCCGCCCAGCTGGAGATGCTGGCGCTGGAGGCCTGTGTGGAGCGGATCGAGGCGGCCGGTCTCGACACCGTGATGGCCCGGCACGCGGCCGCCGCGGCGGCGACCCGGGCCGGGGCGGCCGCGCTCGGCGGGGGGCTGGAGCCTTATGTGTACGAGGCGCGGGATGCTGCGCCGGTCGCCACGACGCTGCGGGCGCCCTCCCAGGTGGTGGCGTCGGAGCTGGTCCGGCGGGCGCTGGAGGCGGATCCGGCGGTGCCGCTCGCGGCCGGCGGGGGTGCGCTGGCCAAGGAGATGATCCGGGTCAACCACTACGGCGCGGACGCGACTCCGGGTGCGGTGCGGGCGAGTCTGGCCGCACTCGGGGTGGCGCTCTCCGAGCAGGGGCTGCCGGTGGACGTGGAGGCGGCGCTGCGGGCCGTCGAGGGGGCGTGGCGGTAGCCGTCGGCTGTTGTGTACCGGCGCACCGATGTCAGTGCCCCGTGCCATGCTCCCCGTATGACCGCCGACACACCTGCTGACACCCCGCCCGTCCTGCCCGACGGCCGCCCCGTCCCCCGCCTCACGGGTGACGAGCGGGCCATGCTCGAGAGCTGGCTGGACTTCCACCGGGCCACGCTGGAGCTGAAGTGCGCCGGGCTGGACGACGCCCAGGTGCGGATCGCGGCGGCCGAGCCGTCGTCGCTGACTCTGCTCGGGCTGGTGCAGCACCTCGCCGAGGTCGAGCGGAACTGGTTCCAGCGGGTGGCCGGCGGGCTCGCCGTACCGCCCGTGTTCGAGGACGCGACCGGCTACGCGCTGGATCCCGCGCGCGGTCTGGACGCGGCGCTCGGGATCTGGCGGCGGGAGATCGCGCGGGGGCGGGAGCTGTGCGCCGGGCTGCCGCTGGACCGCATCGGGCGGGTCTCCGAGGGGCCGGTGCCCGGCATGGAGGTCAGCCTGCGCTGGGTGCTGATCCACATGATCGAGGAGTACGCGCGGCACAACGGTCACGCCGATCTCCTGCGGGAACGCATCGACGGAGTGACCGGGGCCTGAATTCCACGTGCTTTCCGCGACATCCCACATGTAAGCTGGCACACAATTAAGAAATTCCCTCAAGAAAAGCTTCCCGTATTCTTCTGCCCGCTTCTCCCGGTCCTAAACGCGCAGATTTTGAGGACGCCCGGAGGGGGAATTCCGGCGGGCGCTGTGGGGCTTACATGGTTGTGACGCGTTACACACTGTGACCATTATGCCCGGTATTTCCGGGACAATATCGGGCATACAACCACCTCGCCGCGCGAGCCTACGCGCTCGCGCGATAACACAGACGAGGCTCATATGTAACCCCGATCGACGATGCAATTTTGAATTTCGCTGGGTAAGTTCAATTTGCATGACTGCCGTACAAGCAGATCCGCAAATCGACCGCCCCACCGTGGCTGACGGAGCCGCACTCTGGCGGATGGCGAAGGACTCGAAGGTTCTCGACCTGAACTCGTCCTACAGCTATCTGCTGTGGTGCCGTGACTTCGCCGCCACCACGGCCGTCGCCCGCGACGAGCAGGGCGAGCCGATGGGTTTCATCACCGGGTACGTGCGGCCGGACAGCCCGCACACCCTGCTGGTCTGGCAGGTGGCGGTGGACGAGGCCCACCGCGGGCGCGGACTGGCCGCCGCGCTGCTCGACGGCCTGGTCGCACGGACCGCGGCCGAGCGCGGGGTGACCACGGTGGAGACCACGATCACCCCGGGCAACACCGCCTCGGAGCGCCTGTTCACGTCGTTCGCCGAGCGTCACGGCGCGCGGCTGGAGCGCGAGGTGCTCTTCGACACGGCCGTGTTCCCCGACGGGCCGCACGACCCCGAAGTGCTCTACCGCATAGGCCCGCTGCCCCACTGAGACTTCCTGCCCCACCCCACTCCCGTCCCACAGACTTCCCCCACGTACCGAGGAGCGATTCGTCGTGACCATCACCCAGCCCGACCTGAGCGTCTTCGAGACCGTCGAGTCCGAGGTGCGCAGCTACTGCCGCGGCTGGCCCACCGTCTTCGACCGTGCGGTGGGCAGCCGCATGTACGACGAGGACGGCCATGAGTACCTCGACTTCTTCGCCGGAGCCGGGTCACTGAACTACGGGCACAACAACCCGGTCCTGAAACGCGCGCTGATCGACTACCTGGAGCGGGACGGCGTCACGCACGGGCTCGACATGTCGACCACGGCCAAGCGCACGTTCCTGGAGGCCTTCCAGAACCTGCTGCTGCGCCCGCGCGACCTGCCGTACAAGGTCATGTTCCCGGGCCCGACCGGCACCAACGCCGTGGAGGCCGCGCTGAAGCTGGCGCGCAAGGTGAAGGGGCGCGAGTCGATCGTGTCCTTCACCAACGCCTTCCACGGCATGTCGCTGGGCTCGCTGGCCGTGACCGGCAACGCCTTCAAGCGGGCCGGCGCGGGCATCCCGCTGGTGCACGGCACGCCCATGCCGTTCGACAACTACTTCGACGGCACCGTCGAGGACTTCCTGTGGTTCGAGCGGCTGCTGGAGGACCAGGGCTCGGGCCTGAACAAGCCCGCGGCCGTGATCGTCGAGACGGTGCAGGGCGAGGGCGGCATCAACGTGGCCCGTCCCGAGTGGCTGCGCGCCCTGTCCGAGCTGTGCGAGCGGCAGGACATGCTGCTGATCGTCGACGACATCCAGATGGGCTGCGGCCGTACCGGCGCGTTCTTCTCCTTCGAGGAGGCGGGCATCACGCCGGACATCGTCACCGTCTCCAAGTCGATCAGCGGCTACGGCCTGCCCATGTCGCTGTGCCTGTTCAAGCCCGAGCTCGACGTCTGGGAGCCGGGCGAGCACAACGGCACGTTCCGCGGCAACAACCCGGCGTTCGTCACGGCCACCGCGACCCTGGAGACCTACTGGGCCGACGGTTCCGCGATGGAGAAGCAGACCCGCAAGCGCGGCGAGCAGGTCGAGCAGGCGCTGATCTCCATCACCGAGGAGAACCTGGCCGACGTGAAGGAGTACCGGGGCCGCGGCCTGGTGTGGGGCATGGAGTTCCACGACAAGGCCCGCGCCGGCAAGGTCGCCAAGCGCGCCTTCGAGCTCGGGCTGCTCATCGAGACGTCCGGCCCGGAGAGCGAGGTCGTGAAACTGCTCCCGGCGCTCACCATCACGCCCGAGGAGCTGGACGAGGGCCTGAGCACCCTGGCTCGTGCCGTCCGCGAGACCGCCTGACACCGAACCACAGCACCATTCACCTAGGAGGCATCGCAGCACCGTGATTGTCCGTTCGTTCAAGGAGATCGAAGGTACCGACCGGCACGTGAAGGCGGCGTCCGGTACGTGGGAGAGCAAGCGCATCGTCCTCGCCAAGGAGAAGGTCGGTTTCTCCCTGCACGAGACCATCCTGTACGCGGGTACGGAGACGTCGATGTGGTACGCGAACCACATCGAGGCCGTCGTCTGCGTGGAGGGCGAGGCCGAGCTGACCGACCACGAGACCGGGCTGACCCACACGATCACGCCCGGCACGATGTACCTCCTGGACGGGCACGAGAGGCACACGCTGCGGGTCAAGCAGGACTTCCGCTGCCTCTGCGTGTTCAACCCGCCCGTGACCGGACGGGAGGACCACGACGAGAACGGCGTCTACCCGCTGCTCACCGAGGAGGTGTGACGTTTCCATGACCGCCACCACCGACACGACCACCACCGCCGGTATCCCCGACCTCTACCCCACCCGCGGTGCCACCGAGGTGCCCACCCCGCGGCAGGACCCGGTCGTCTGGGGCGCGCCCGACGCGCCCGGGCCGATCGTGCCCGGCGACCTGCTGTCCTTCGAGCGCGACGGCTTCCTCGCCATCGATCAGCTGATCACGGACGACGAGGTCGCCGTCTACCGCAACGAACTGAACCGGCTGGTCAACGACCCGGACATCCGCGCCGACGAGCGTTCGATCGTCGAGCCGCAGTCCAAGGAGATCCGCTCGGTCTTCGAAGTGCACCGGATCAGCGAGGTCTTCGCCAAGCTGGTCAGTGACGAGCGGGTCGTCGGCCGGGCGCGGCAGATCCTCGGCTCGGACGTCTACGTCCACCAGTCCCGGATCAACGTCAAGCCGGGGTTCGGTGCCAGTGGCTTCTACTGGCACTCGGACTTCGAGACGTGGCACGCGGAGGACGGTCTGCCGCGGATGCGCACGGTGTCGGTCTCGATCGCGCTGACCGAGAACTACGACACCAACGGCGGGCTCATGATCATGCCGGGGTCGCACAAGACGTTCCTCGGGTGCGCGGGTGAGACGCCGAAGGACAACTACAAGAAGTCGCTGCAGATGCAGGACGCGGGTACGCCGTCCGACGAGGCGCTGACCCGGATGGCGTCGCAGCACGGCATCAAGCTGTTCACCGGCAAGGCCGGGTCGGCGACCTGGTTCGACTGCAACGCCATGCACGGTTCCGGCGACAACATCACGCCGTTCCCGCGCAGCAACGTGTTCATCGTGTTCAACAGCGTGGAGAACACGGCGGTGGAACCCTTCGCTGCCCCGATCCGCCGTCCGGAGTTCATCGGAGCGCGGGACTTCACGCCGGTGAAGTGAACGCACTTCGGCCGGGGGTCCGGGGGTCGCCCCCCCCGGAAGGACACAGCATCGGAGCGCGGGACTTCACGCCGGTCCGGTGAACGCACTTCGGCCGGGGGTCCGGGGGTCGTCCCCCGGAAGGACACAGCATCGGAGCGCGGGACTTCACTCCGGTGAAGTGATCGCCGCCGGTGGTGGGACAACCGTGTGACAGAGCTGCCGGGTGGGGCCTCCTCGTGTGGGACGGGAGGCCCCGCCCGGTTCTGTCATGCCGCGAGCGCGTCCAGGAGCCGGTCCACGTCCGCGGGCGTGTTGTAGAGGTGGAACGCGGCCCGCAGGTTCCCCGCCCGGTCGGACACCTCGATGCCCGCCCGGCTCAGTTCGCCCTGCCGGTGGCCGAGTCCCGGCACCGACACGATCGCCGAGCCCGGCGCCGCCACCGGCTCGTGCCCCAGCCCGGCGAGCCCGGTGCGGAAGCGGTCCGCGAGACCGACGTCGTGGGCGTGCACGACGTCGACCCCGATCTCCTCCAGCAGTTCCAGGGACGCGCGCAGCCCCGCGTACGTGAACAGGGCGGGGCTGACGTCGAACCGCCGTGCGGAGTGGGCGAGTTCCTCGACAGGGCCGTAGCAGCTCTCCCAGGGGCGTTCACCGGCGACCCAGCCCGCGAGCAGCGGCGTGAGCCCGCCGAAGTCCGGCGGGGCGACGAAGAAGGCGGCCCCGTGCGGGCCCATGAGCCACTTGAATCCGACCGCGGCGAGGAAGTCGTCCGCGTCGGCCTCCATCGGCAGCCAGCCGGCCGACTGGGAGGCGTCGACGTAGGTGCGGGCGCCGTGCGCCCGGGCCGCCTCGCGTACGGCGGGCAGGTCGGCGAGACGGCCGTCGGCGGACTGCGCGGCGCTGACCGCGACGAGCGCGGTGCCGGGACGGACGGACTCGGCGAGCCGCTCCAGGGGCACGGCGCGCACCTTGAGGTCACCGCGCGCATGGAACGGGTTCACCAGCGACGAGAAGTCGGCCTCCGCCGTGAGGACTTCGGCACCGGCGGGCAGCGATGCGGCGATCAGCCCGCCGTACTCGGCGACCGACGCACCCGTCGCGACCCGCTCGGCCGGAACGCCGGCCAGCCGGGCGAAGGACGCCCGGGCGGCCTCCACCTCCTCGTACAGGGGCCCCAGGGGCGTGCCCTCGGCACGCATCCGCACCGCCTGCTGCACGGCGCTGACGGTGCGGGCGGGCAGGAGCCCGTTGCTCGCGGTGTTGAGGTAGGTGTGCTTCGGGGTGAACTCGGCACGGACGAGGTTCTCGAAGGTCTCCATGGGACCACTCTGCGTCCCCGGGATCTCCCCGTCCATTGCCGATTTCTGCGTGGTGCCGCTAAGAAGCGCTTATGGGTGCGCTCCGACCTGGGCGTTTCACTGCTGGTGCACGGCACAGCCGTCCGGGCCGCAGGCGTCCGCGTCCGCGCCGCCGTCGACGATCCGCAGGGCCGGGCGCTCGCCGTACGCCTGGGCCAGGGCCTGTGCGAAGACCTCGGCGGGCTGGGCGCCGGAGACGCCGTACTTCCGGTCGAGCACGAAGAACGGCACACCGTTCGCCCCGAGCTGCGCGGCCTCGCGCTCGTCGGCGCGGACCTCGGCGGCGTACGCGTCGGGGTCGGCGAGCACGGTGCGCACGGCCTCCGCGTCCAGCCCCGCGACCGCGGCGAGCTCCACCAGCCGCTCGTCGTCGTTGAAGACGGAGCGCTCCTCGGCGAAGTTGGCCCGGTAGAGCCCGTCGAGCAGCTGGTCCTGGCGGCCCTGTTCCTTGGCGAAGTGCAGCAGGCGGTGCATGTCGAAGGTGCTGCCGTGGTCGCGGCCGCGGGTGCGGTAGTCGAGTCCCTCGGCGGCGGCCTGGGCCCCGAGATTGTCCTCCCCGGCCTCGGCCTGTGCGGCGCTCATCCCGTACTTCTTGGTGAGCATCGTGATCACGGGCTGGATGTCGTCCTTGGCGCGGCCCGGGTCCAGCTCGAAGGAGCGGTGCACCACCTCGACGTCGTCGCGGTGCGGGAAGTCCCGCAGCGCCTTCTCGAAGCGGGCCTTGCCCACGTAGCACCAGGGGCAGGCGATGTCGCTCCAGATCTCGACGCGCATGTCTCGGCTCTCTCCAGGTCGTACGGTACGGAGACTCCCTCCGCCGAGTGGATGAACGTTCAAGCAGCGGGCTTCATTCCCCGTGCAGGGCTCATTCCCCGCGCAGGGCGAGCCGCATCCGCACGTGGTGGTCTCCCGGTCCGGCCGGTTCCGGGACCCAGCCCTGCCGCCGGTAGAACCCCTGCGCCCGCCGGTTGCCGACGTGCACGTCGAGAACGGCCGTCCGCCTGCCGTCGCCCTGCCACTCCTCGACGCAGGCGGCGTGCAGCGCGGTGCCGACACCGCGGCGCCAGTGACCGGGGTCGACGTGGAACTGGAACAGCTTCACCTCTTCCGCCGGGGCTCCCTCGGGCACACGGAAGGAGGCGAGGCCGGCCATGCGCCCGGCCTCCACGACACACAGCACCCGCCCGTCGCGCCGGGTGAGGGCACCGCGCCAGGCCTCCGTCCAGTCGGTGCCGTCCTGGGGCACCCCGTCGGGGTAGTACGTCGCCCGGGCCCGGGCGTGCAGCGCGACGACGTCCACCAGCTCGGCGGGCAGGACGGTACGGATCACACGGCCTGGGGTCACTCGGTCCTGGATCATGGAACCGATGACGTGGTCGTGCCCGGGAACGGTTCCCGGCGCGGCCTCAGCTGCCGTCCCGGAGGTCGTCCGGCCAGGACGGCCTGAACTCGATGTGGTCGTAGGTCACCACGCAGCCCTCCCCCATGGGGGACTGGGTCATGAAGCCGACGAGGGCCGCACCGGTCTCCTTCTCGTCGGCGAGGGTGAACAGGCGCACGAAGGTCCAGTGTTCGCCGTCGCGGGAGGCGTGGAAGGCGAAGGCGCGTCCGGTGCGGCTCACCCGGAGCCAGACGGAACTGCCGTTCACGGTGAAGGAGTTGGCGTCGTCGGAGTGCCCCCGGGTGACCACCGTGCAGACGGTGGGAACGTCCGGGGAGTACTCCAGGCAGAGCTTGGCCCAGGCCCGCTCCCCCACGTGGACGTAGAGCACCCCGGCGTCGAAGGCCGCGCCGAACCCGACGGTGACCTTGGCGATCAGCTGGAAGTCCCCTTCGGGCGCCCCGAGCAGCCGGGGCGCGTCGGAAGCGGGGTCCAGCCCTTCACCGGTGGGCGGAACGAACCGGTCCTGCCGCGCCCCGGCCCACCCGGTGAGCACGCCGTCCTCATAGGACCAGTGACCGTCGGGCCCGTACGTACGCAGGCCGAAGGGAAGTTCGGGAAATTCCAGATCCATTCAACCGAGTCTTTCAGCTCCGGCCTTCAGGGGCGCGGGGAACTGCGCGATCAACCACAACGAACCGGCAGCCCGCAATTCACCGCACCCCCCGCGGCGCTAACGCTCCAGACGCCCGTTGAACCGCCGCGGCAGCCCCAGCGGGTTCTCGTCCCGCAGCTCCGCGGGAAGCAACGCGGCCGGCGCGTTCTGATATGCAACAGGCCGCATCCACCGCTCGATCGCCGTCCCGCCCACCGACGTGGACGTCGAGGTCGTCGCCGGGTACGGCCCACCGTGGTGCTGGGCAGGAGCGACAGCGACACCCGTCGGCCAGCCATTGACCAGTACACGCCCGGCCAGCGGCGTCAGCTCCGCGAGGATCTCGGCGCCGCGGCCCTGCCCGGCGGCCTCCTCCTCGGACAGCTGCACCGTCGCCGTCAAGTTGCCCGGCAGCCGCGACAGCACGGCCTTGACCTCGCCCTCGTTCTCGTAGCGGGCCACCACGGTCACCGGCCCGAAGCACTCCTCCAGAAGCAGGTCGTGCTCGCCCTCCGCGGCCAGCCTGCTCGCCGGCACCGTGAGGAAGCCCGCGCTGACGGTGTGCTCGCCGCCCGCGCCCGGGGTGACCGGGGAGTCGACGTCGGGCAGCCCGGCCCGCTCGGCGACACCGGCCACGAAGTTGTCGCGCATGCGGTGGTCGAGCAGGACCCCGGCGTCGGTGTCGCTGACGGCGTCCGTCAGGGACTTCAGCAGGGCGTCGCCCGCGGCTCCGGCCGGGGCCAGGACCAGACCCGGCTTCACGCAGAACTGGCCGACGCCCAGGGTCATGGAGCCGGCGAGACCGGCGCCGATCGCCTCGGCCCGCTCGGCCGCCGCGGCCTCGGTGACGACGACCGGGTTCAGGGAGCCCAGCTCGCCGTGGAAGGGGATCGGGACGGGGCGGGCCGCCGCCGCGTCGAAGAGCGCCCGGCCACCGCGCACGGAACCGGTGAATCCGGCCGCAGCGACCAGCGGGTGCTTGATCAGCTCGACGCCCGCCTCGAAGCCGTGGACCAGGCCCACGACACCCTCGGGGATGCCGTGCCGGGCGGCGGCGCGGCGCAGCACCTTGGCCACGTACTCGGACAGGGCCGGGTGGTCCGGGTGGGACTTGACGACGACCGGGCAGCCGGCCGCGAGGGCGCTCGCGGTGTCGCCGCCGGCAACCGAGAAGGCGAAGGGGAAGTTCGACGCGGAGTAGACGGCGACGACACCCAGCGGCACCTTGTAGCGGCGCAGGTCCGGGATCGGCGGGGTCGCGGTGTCGTCGGGGTGGTTGATGACGACGTCGAGGAAGGCGCCCTCGTCGACGATGCCGGCGAAGGCGCGCAGCTGGTAGCAGGTGCGGGCGAGCTCGCCGGTCAGCCGGACCGGGCCGAGCGCGGTCTCGGCGTCGGCGGTCTCGACCAGACCGTCCTTGGCCGCCTCCAGCTCCTCGGCGGCCGAGCGGAGGAAGGCGGAGCGGACCGTGCGGTCGGCGAGGGCCCCGCGGGCCTCGTACGCGGCACGGACGGCGGCGTCCACCTCCTGGGCTGTGGCCTCCACCGCAACCTGCTCACGCTGCTTCCCGGTTCGGGGGTCGACACTCCAGACTGGTGCTGCTGCCACCGCGGGTCCCTCCACACATGTATTGCCGCAGTACTGGGTCATCCACCAGGCATGTTCGATATACTGAACGCTGTCTCTGATGATGAATACGCTGTGGAGACTATTTCCCGTCCAACGAAGGGGTCAAGGGCGATGTCGGCTGGCGAGACGGGCGGCGGGGCGCAGGTCAAGTCCGCGGTAAGAACGGTTGAACTGCTCGAATACTTCGCCGGACGCCCCGGCATGCACAGCCTCGCGGCGGTCCAGGAGGCCGTCGGATATCCCAAGTCCAGCCTCTACATGCTGCTGCGCACCCTGGTCGAACTGGGCTGGGTGGAGACGGACGCGACGGGCACGCGGTACGGCATCGGGGTGCGGGCACTGCTCGTGGGCACGTCGTACATCGACGGTGACGAGGTCGTCGCCGCTGCCCGCCCGACGCTGGACCGGCTCTCGGACGACACGACCGAGACGATCCACCTCGCCCGCCTCGACGGCACGAACGTCGTCTACCTCGCCACCCGCCAGTCGCAGCACTACCTGCGCCCCTTCACCCGGGTCGGCCGCCGGCTGCCCGCGCACTCGACGTCCCTCGGCAAGGCCCTGCTGAGCACGTACTCGGACGAGCAGGTCCGCAAGATGCTCCCCGAGACGCTGCCCGCGCTGACCGAGCACACCATCACCGACCGGGAGAAGCTCATCGAGGAGCTGCACCAGGTGCGGGAGCAGGGCTTCGCCGTGGACCGCGAGGAGAACACGCTGGGGCTGCGCTGCTTCGGCGTGGCGATCCCGTACCGCACCCCGGCGCGGGACGCGATCAGCTGCTCGGTGCCGGTGGCGCGGCTGACCCCGGCGCACGAACAGCTGGTCAAGGACGCGCTCTTCGACGCGCGGGACCGGCTGACACTGGCCACCCGTAGGCTCTGAGGCATGAATGTCGAGCTGCGCCAGGTCCACGACAGCGATCTGCCGGTCTTCTTCCGGCAGATGAACGACCCCGAGGCTCTCCACATGGCCGCCTTCACCCACAAGGACCCCGCCGACCGGGCCGCGTTCGACGCCCACTGGGCGAAGATCCGCTCCTCGGCCGACGTGGTGCGCACGGTCCTGGCCGACGGTGACGTCGTCGGCAGTGCGGCGGTGTACGGGGTGCCGGGCGAGCGCGAGGTGACGTACTGGATCGACCGCGCGTACTGGGGCAAGGGCATCGCGACCGGCGCCCTGCGGGCGCTGCTGGCCGAGGTGCCCGAGCGGCCGCTGTACGCGCGTGCGGCCTCGGACAACGCGGGGTCGCTGCGGGTGCTGGAGAAGTGCGGGTTCCGCGTCGTGGCGACGGCCACCGGGTACGCGGCCGCCCGTGGCGCCGAGATCGAGGAGAAGGTGCTGATGCTGGAGGGCTGAGCCGCCCTCCCCCGCCCGGCGGAGAAGGATCGTCGCCGGGCATGAGGCGCCCGCGGCAGCCCGCGCGGGAGCCTGATCGCATGACGCAGCCGCTCGCTCCGCTCACCGCTTCGCCCTCCGCCGCCGGCCCCGGCCGCACCCGGCGGATCCTCCGTGCCGTCGCAGTCGTCTCCTGTGCGCCGTACCTCGCCCTCAAAACCGCCTGGGTCGCCGGGAGTCACGTCGGCATTCCCGAGGGCAGCTCGTTGCTCGACGACCGTCTCACCATGGCCGTGATCAACGGCCTCTCGATCCTGCTGGACAGCGCGGTGATCGTGCTGGCGCTGGTGCTGACCCGGCCGTGGGGGCTGAAGGTGCCCGCGTGGCTGCTCGCGTTCCCCGTGTGGGTCGCGACCGGGCTGCTCGCGCCCGTCATGGCCGGGTTCCCGGCGCAGCTGGTGGTGCGGGCGTCAGGCCTGGGCGGCGCCTCGTCGGCGGGCCGGGAGGCCTTCCTGGACGAGTGGGTCTTCACCGTCGTGTACACGGGGTACATCGCGCAGGGTCTCGCCCTCGGCGGGCTCTTCGTGCTCTACGCGCGCGACCGCTGGGGGCGGTTGTGGCGCGGGCGGGTGTGGGACCTTCCCGTCGCCGCCAACGGGCCGGCCCACCGGCTCCTCGCCGGGGCCGCGGCCGTGCTCGCCCTGCCGCCGCTCACCCTCCACGCCCTGTGGGCCTGCGGCGTCCCCGCCGGGCTCAGTACGGGCCGGGCCGCAGACCGGGGCGGTGAGTTCTACGTGCTGGAGGCCCTGTTCGTCGTGTTCCTGCTCGCGGCGGTCGGCGGTGCCGTGCTGCTGGCCTTCCGGCGCGGCCGGGCCCTGCCCGTGGCGGTGCCGCTCTCGCTCGCCTGGACCGGCTCGGGGGCCGTGGCCTGCTGGGGCGGCTGGCTGTCGCTGGCCTCCCTCGGCGGTCCGGCGGACCTCGCCGACCGCGCCACACCGCTGATGAACCTCGCCTACTCTGGCCAGATGCTCGTCGGCCTCCTGGTCGCCGCCCTCGGCGCCTACCACTTCGCGGAGCGCTCGGCCGGGGCCGCGCGGCGGGTGGCGTGAGCGGAGTCGCCCGGCTGCTGTTCGGCCGACGGGCGCGCCTGCGCTGGATCCATCTGATCCTCGGCGGTGCGCTGGCCATGCCGTACGTCCTGGTCGGCTCGGTGGTCATCGGCCCGGCCACCGGCTCCGCCGACGTCTTCGGCTCCTTCCCCCTGCAACTCGCCTCGTTCGGCCTGGGTCTGCCGCTCGCGGCCGTCACCTCGCTGTTCCCGCTGACCCGGCCGCTGGAGTCGGCCGCCGTGCGCTGGCTGTGCGGTGTGGACGCGGACCGGCTCGCCTCCGGGCCGGCGCGCACGCGAGGTGAGAAGGGCCGTACGGCCGCGTGGTTCACGCTGCATCTGGGGTTCGGCGGGATCATCGCGGGGATGTCGCTGGCGCTGCCGCCGTTCGCCGTCACGCTGATCGTGCTGCCGGTCCTCGTGGGGGTGCGCGGCGACCGGCTCGGGCTGCCCGAAGTCCTCGATCATCCCTGGGTGCTGGCGCTCGCCCCGGCCGCGGGGGCGCTCTCACTCGTGGCCCTCGCCGGCTGCGCGGCCGGTTGCGGCGCGCTGCTGGCCCGCTGGGCGCCCCTGCTGCTCGGCCCCACGCCCCGGGAGCGGCTCGCGGCGGCCGAGGCGCGGGCGGCCGCCCTCGCCGTGCGCAACCGGCTGGCCCGGGAGCTGCACGACTCCGTCGGCCACGCCCTGAGCGCGGTCACGCTCCAGGCGAGCGCGGCCCGCCGGGTCCTCGACTCCGACCCGGAGTTCGTCCGGGAGGCCCTCGCCGCGATCGAAGACACGACCCGGCGGACTGTCGGTGAACTCGACGCCGTGCTCGGTGTGTTGCGCGAGGGCGACGCCCCCGGCACGGCCCCGGGGCCTACCCTGGCCGCCGACCTCGAGGGACTGCTGCGTCGTACCCGGGCGGGGGGACAGCGGGTGAGTGCCACCGTGGACGCCGCCCCGGAGGCGCTGCCGCCGCTGCTGTCCCGTGAGGCCTACCGCATCGTGCAGGAGGGGCTGAGCAACGCCCTCAAGCACGCCGGTGAGCGGGCCGCCGTGGAGGTGCGGATCGCGGTGGCGGGCGGGGAGCTGGAGATCACCGTGGAGAACCCGGTGACCGGCGCCGCCCCCTCCCGTACCGGCGGGGGCCACGGCCTGCGGGGCATCGCGGACCGGGCGAGGCTGCTGGGCGGCACGGCGACGGCTGGAGCGACCGCGGCACAGACCTGGCGGCTGCACGCACGCCTGCCGATGAGGGGGCCCGCATGAGAGGGACCGCATCAGAGGGACCCGCAGGACCCGTCCCGCGGGAGAGGGATCGCACGGGAGGACCCGCACGACCCGTCCCGCATGAGTGAACCCGCACGACCCGTCCCGCATGAGTGAACCCGCGTGAGTGAACCCGCGTGAGCGAACCCGCATGAGCGAACCCGCGTGAGCGAACCCGTATGAACGAACCCGTATGAGAGGCCCCGAATGACCCGCCCGGACCCGATCCGTGTCGTCCTCGCCGACGACGAGCGCATGGTGCGCACCGCGCTGCGCGCCATCCTCTCCGCCGAGCCGGACCTGGAGGTCGTGGGCGAGGCGGCCACCGGTGCCGAGGCGGTGGCGGTCGTGCGGGAGCTGCGGCCGGACGTCGTCCTCATGGACGTCCGGATGCCGGAGACCGACGGGATCCGCGCCACCGAGCAGATCCTCGCCACGATGGACGAGCCGCCCAGGATCATCGTCGTGACGACCTTCGAGAACGACTCCTACGTGTACGAAGCGCTGCGCGCCGGAGCCGCCGGGTTCCTGCTGAAACGGGCGGACGCCGACGCGCTGGTGCAGGCGGTCCGGCTGGTGGCGCGCAGCGACAGCCTGCTCTTCCCTGCGGCCGTGCGCACCCTCGCCACCGAGCACGCCCGTGCGCACCCGGCACCGCCGGCGTGGGTGGCGAAGCTCACGGGACGCGAGGGAGAGGTGCTGCGGCACATGGCGCGGGGCCTGACCAACGCGGAGATCGCCCGGCGGATGGAGGTCGGCCCGGCCACGGTGAAATCCCACGTCGCGGCGGTCCTGGCCAAGACCGGCACCCGGGACCGGACCCAGGCGGTGATCGCCGCGTACGAAGCCGGCTTTCTGAACGGCGGATGAGAAAACCGGCGCTCCGCATGAGAAACCGGGACGGACGGGAACGATCCGCCCGGTGCGGCTCGTCCTCCTGTTCGGAATGAACAAGACGATCAGGCGCGCTTCGGTCTTCTCGCTGCTCCTGGTGCTGGCTCTGCTGGTCAGGGCGACCTGGGTGCAGTTCTACGAGGGCCGGGCGCTGGCAGACGACAAGGACAACCGGCGGAACGCGATCGAGACGTACTCGGCGCCGCTCGGCAACATCATCGTGGGCGGCCGGTCGGTCACCGGCTCGGCGCCGACGAAGACGGGCGACCTGACGTACAAGCGGACATACACGGACGGCCCGCTGTACGCGGCGGTGACGGGATACGCGTCGCAGGCGTACGCCCCGACTCAGCTGGAGGGCATCTACACCGATCTGCTCAACGGCACGGACAGCCGGCTCAAGTCCGTGCTGGACACGCTCACCAACCGGCGGGCCGAACCGGGCAACGTGGTCACGACCGTCGACCCGGACGTGCAGAAGGCGGCCTACGACGCGCTCGGTGACAAGAAGGGCGGGGCCGTCGCCATCGACCCGAAGACCGGGAAGATCCTCGCGGCCGTGTCGACGCCGTCGTACGACCCGTCCTCGCTGACCGACGCCAACACCGCGGGATCCGCCTGGCAGAAGCTCACCACCGACCCGGAGAAGCCGCTGGTCAACCGCGCGCTGCGGCAGCCGCTGCCGCCCGGTTCGACGTTCAAGCTGGTCGTGGCGGCGGCGGCGCTGGAGGACGGGCTGTACTCGTCGGTGGACGAGAGGACGGACAGCCCCGACCCGTACACGCTGCCGGGCACCAGCCGGGACCTGACGAACGAGAACCCCGACGCGCCCTGCACCGACGCGACCATCCGTACGGCGCTGGAGTACTCGTGCAACAACGTCTTCGCCAAGATGGCCGTGCAGCTGGGCCAGGACAAGGTGAAGGCGATGGCGGAGAAGTTCGGCTTCAACGACGACAAGCTGGACGTGCCGGTCCGGGCCTACACGAGCGTGTACCCGTCGGACATGTACCCGTCGCAGACGGCCCTGACGGGCATCGGCCAGTTCGACGTCACGGCCACGCCGCTGCAGATGGCCATGGTCTCGGCCGCCATTGCCAACGGCGGCAAGCTGGTGTCGCCGCACATGGTCTCGCAGATCACCGACAGCGGTGGCGATGTGCTGGAGGACTACGACGACGCCGGTTCGAAGGAGATCGTCAGCTCCTCGACCGCCGAGCAGTTGCAGTCGGCGATGCAGACGGTCGTCAGCAAGGGCACGGGCACGAACGCGCAGGTCCCGGGCGCGACCGTGGGCGGCAAGACGGGTACGGCCCAGCACGGCGAGAACAACAGCCAGGTGCCGTACGCCTGGTTCACCTCGTACGGCAAGTCCGACTCCTCGGGCAAGGAGGTCGCCGTGGCGGTGGTCGTGGAGCAGTCGAACGCGGCCCGCTCGGAGGTCAGCGGCAACGGGCTCGCGGCGCCGGTCGCCAAGGCGATGATGCAAGCGGCGCTCAAGGACTGAACCTCGGCCGCCGATACGCCGTCTGTAGGGACGAGACGGGCCGCCCCCTTCCCCCCGGGGGCGGCCCGTCCTCGTGTCAGCGAGCGTCCGGCGTCACTTCGCGCCCAGGAGCTGCTCGATCGGGTCGATCGCGAAGTACACGAGGAACAGCGCCGAGGTCCCCCACAGCAGCCAGTGCACCTCCTTGGCCTTGCCGAGCACGGTCTTGATGACGACGTAGGCGAGGAAGCCGGCGCCGATGCCGTTGGTGATGGAGTAGGTGAACGGCATCACGGCGATGGTGAGGAACGCCGGTACGGCGACGTCGTAGCGGTCCCAGTCGATGTGCTTGACCTGGGTCATCATCAGGAAGCCGACGGCGATCAGGGCCGGGGCGGCCGCCTGGAGCGGGACGATGGTGAGCAGCGGGGTGAGGAACAGCGCGAGGCCGAACAGGCCGCCGGTGACGAGGTTGGAGAAGCCGGTGCGCGAGCCCTCTCCGACACCGGCGGCGGACTCGATGTAGGAGGTCGCCGAGGAGGCTGAGGCCGCACCGCCGGCGACCGCGGCCGCACCGTCGATGAGCAGCACCCGGCCGAGGTTCGGGACCTTGCCGTCCTCGTCGAGCAGGCCGGCCTCGGCGCTGATGCCGACGACCGTGCCCATGGTGTCGAAGAAGTCGGACAGGATCAGCGTGAAGATCAGCAGGACGACGGTGATGACGCCGACGCCGGGGGCGCTGAAGGCACCGAACAGGTCGAAGTCGCCGATGAGCCCGAAGTCGGGGGCGTCGACGAGCCGGTCCGGCCAGGCGGGTGTGGTCAGGCCCCAGGACTTGATGTAGGCGACGGAGTCGATGACCACCGCCAGGGCGGTCATGGTGACGATGCTGATCAGGATGGCGCCCTTGACCTTGCGGGCGAGCAGCCCGATCGTCAGCAGCACGCCGAGGCAGAAGACCAGCGTCGGCCAGCCGGCCAGGGTGCCGGTGCCGCCGAGCTGAACGGGCACGGTGGTGTTCGCGGCGTCCGGGATGCGGCTGACGAACCCGGCGTCGACGAAGCCGATGAAGGCGATGAACAGGCCGATGCCGACGCTGATCGCCTGCTTGAGCGGCTGGGGTATCGCGTGCATGACGGCCTCGCGCAGGCCGGTCACCACCAGCACGCAGATCAGCAGGCCTTCGAGGACGATCAGGCCCATGGCGTCGTCCCAGCTCATCAGCGGGGCGATCTGGAAGGCGACCACGGCGTTCAGGCCGAGTCCGGCGGCGAGCGCGAGGGGCAGGTTGCCGCCGACGCCCATGACGATCGTCATGACGGCGGCCACCAGGGCGGTGGCGGTGGTGAGTTGGACGGCGTCCAGCTGGTGCCCGAACTTGTCCTTCGCGCTGCCCAGAATGATCGGATTCAGGACAAGGATGTAAGCCATCGTGAAGAACGTGGCGAAGCCGCCGCGGATCTCCCGGCCGAAGGTGGAGCCTCGCTCGGAGATCTTGAAGAACCGGTCGATGCTGTTCGTCCGGGGTTCGTCCGCGGGGGGCCGGTCGGTGACCTGCTGCGGTTCTGACATGGCGCGTGCTCCTCGGTGCCTGGGTGATCGGTGTGCGGATGCTGGCCGGATTGTGCCCGCGTTGAACCCCGTTCAGGTTTTCTCCGTGTTACGGAATCGGAGTCCGGCCCGCCATACGCCGTTCGAAGCTCCGTACGAACTGTTCGACGATCGCTGCTACGCTTCCCGATCTCGTCCGGGCCTCCCCCGGATGATCACATGTCATCTACATGACAGCCCCAGGGTGCGCCGGCCGGGAGCGCCCGTAGCCACTGGAGGAGAGGTCGCCCGTGGGCACGGTCGTCGACGACACCGCCTCCGTGGAGTTCCACGCCTTCTTCGAGCGCCACTACGCCGAACTGTCCCGCCTGGCCCACCTGCTGACCGGCGAGGCGGACACCGCGGACGACCTGGCCGCGGACGCGCTGCTGGCGCTGTGGCACCGCTGGGACCGGGTGCGCGCGGCCGACCATCCGGCGGCCTACGCGCGCGGTGTGGTCGCCAACCTGGCCCGTACCCGCATCCGCAGCGCGGTGCGCGAGCGGCGGCGCATCGCCCTGTTCTGGTCCCAGCGCGAGGAGAACACCGAGAACCCGGACGTCGCCGGCGTGGTCGACGTGCAGGAGGCGTTGCGCCGGCTGCCGTTCCGCAAGCGGGCCTGTGTGGTGCTGCGGCACGCGTTCGACCTGTCGGAGAAGGACACCGCGCTGGCGCTCGGCGTGTCGGTGGGTACGGTGAAGAGCCAGACCTCGAAGGGAATGGCCGAACTCCACCGGTTGCTGGGGACGCAGGGGGTGCCGCAGCGGATGCACGCGGCGCTGGGTGCTCCCCGCTGCTCGCCGGCCGTGGAGGGCGTGCGCACCGGAGAGGGCGGAGGGCGGGGCCGATGAGCATGCGGCGGGACGTGCACGAGGAGGTGCGCGCCCGGCTGCACGAGGCGGCCGGGGCGCACGAGCCCGACCGGGAGCGCATGCTGGCCCGGATCGAACGCGGCATGGCCGGTCCGGCCGTTTCCGGTCATCGGGCGGCGCGTCCACCGGTGTTCGGCTGGATGCGGGTGGCCGGCGCGACCGCCGCTGTCGCCGGCGTCCTGGCGGTGGGCGGCTACGCCGTGGCGTCCGTGGTGCAGGACGAGGCCGCCCCGCGGCAGCGTGACGTGGCGACGTCGCCGACGGCGACGCCCACGCCGTCCCCCGAGGCGACGAGCCGGGCCCCCGAGCCGCCGGCGCCGGTGCGGCCGACGCCGAGCCGGTCGCCCGAGCGCCGCGAGTCCGGCCCCCCGCCGTCGAGGACGCCGAGCGCCCGGTCCGGCGAGCGGGCGCGTACCACCGTCGAGGACGGCCCGCTGTGGTCGGACGGCTCGGTCGACCCGCACAGCAACGACTTCTGGGCGCAGAGCAACATCACGCTGAAGACCCGTGAGCAACTGACCGCGTTGACCGTGCGGTTGAAGGTCGCCCAGTCCGGCGGGGTCTCCGAGGCGGGAGCGTGGCGCTCCCTGCCGGAGAACGACTTCACCCTCACGGTCGCCGAGCGGGGCGGCTTCCTCGTCTACACCTGGACCCTCAAGGAGGGCCGCACGGTCCCGGCGGGCGAGTGGGTGTTCGCCGGCCAGTACGACCACGCCCGCGGCGGACGTGACGCGGGCGGGGACGCCTATGCCGTGACGGCCGCCGCCGGTGCGCGGCAGCTGTCGGTGGGCGGTGGCTTCGCCGCCGTGGACGACGGCGGCGGCGACTCGTGAGAAATTCCCGAAGAGGCGGCAACCCTTTCCTCACCGGTGGCGACCCCTGTGCGCAAGAGCCACCCCCTTCTGAGGAATCGGTACATGACTGCACCAGCAGAACAGCGCGTCCGCCATCGCCGCAGGGCCACCAAGCGGCGGGCGGTGATCGCCGCGGTGTCCGCTCTCGGCATCACGGGTGCGGCGGTCGTCACCACGTCGATGCTGTCGACGGCGGGCGCGGCGTCCTCCTGGCCCACGGACAAGGGGAAGACCCCCGTGTCCAAGACCATCCCGGTCTCCGGTGTGCGCGACGGCGGGATGAAGATGTTCCACGGCACCGGCGCGCTCGGCGGCGGCAGCCAGGACGAGGGCCAGGACCCGCTCTTCGAGCTGGCCGACGGCGCGGTCCTGAAGAACGTCATCATCGGCACTCCGGCGGCGGACGGTGTGCACTGCAAGGGCAGTTGCACACTGCAGAACGTGTGGTGGACGGATGTCGGCGAGGACGCGGCCAGCTTCAAGGGCAAGTCCTCGTCCGCGGTGTACAAGGTGATCGGCGGCGGCGCGAGGAACGCCGACGACAAGGTGCTGCAGTTCAACGGCGCCGGCACGCTGAACGTGTCGGGCTTCCAGGTGCAGAACGCCGGCAAGCTGGTCCGCTCCTGCGGCAACTGCAAGACGCAGTACAAGCGCACGATCGTGCTCAGCGACATCGATGTGACCGCGCCGATGAACTCCATCGTGGGAGTGAACGCCAACTACGGCGACACGGCGACGCTGTCGAAGATCCGTATCCACGGCGACAGCAAGAAGAAGATCAAGACGTGTGTGCGCTTCGAGGGCAACAACATCGGCAAGGAGCCCAAGGAGCTGACGCCGCCCGGGCCGGACGGCAAGAGCTGCACGTTCACGGCCTCCGACATCAGCTACCGGTAGGGCCTCGGCCCCAGTGACTCCGGTCGGCCCTCGTCCCCCCTTGGGCCTACCGGAACCGCCGGGTGTCCGACCCCCCAGTCGGACACCCCGGCACCTCGGCCTTCCGGAGCCCCCCTCCGGACGGCCGGACGGTACCGGCCGAGCCCCCCTCGGCCGGCCGGCAGGACGCCCCCGCCGTAACGCACCGGCGGGGGCGTCGCCGTATCCGACGACGGCCCCGAACCCGGTCGCCGCCGCTGCGAGAAGAGTTGCCGCCTCGCGCGCCGGAGCCCCCGGTGTTCCGAAAGTTTCGGAAACACCGGCCTCACGCACACCCGTTGACGCCCCGCATCCCTCCGGTGAAACTCCGAGAGCCACTGTCGAACAGAATCCCCCACACTCCGACAGGAAGTGTCATGCGCCCCCGCATCGCCCGCACGCTCCTGCTCCCGTTCCTGGCCCTGACCGGCCTCCTCCTGGCCTTCCTCACGGCACCGCCCAGCACCGCAGATCCCGGAGCCCCACCCGTGAAGCGCAGCGCGTACGCCGGTTATCTCTTCGCCTACTTCACCGGTGAGGGCACCGCCGACGGCGAGCAGATCCGTTACGCCCTCAGCCGCGGCAACGACCCGCTGCACTGGCGTGAGCTCAACGCCGGCAAGCCGGTGCTGACGTCGACGATCGGTGAGAAGGGCCTGCGCGACCCGTTCGTCATCCGCTCCCCCGAGGGCGACAGGTTCTATCTGATCGTCACCGACCTGCGGATGTACCAGAACTCCAGCGGCAGCTGGGACCAGGTGCAGCGGCACGGCAGCAAGTCGATCATGGTCTGGGAGTCCGCCGACCTGGTCCACTGGACCGACCAGCGCCTGGTGAAGGTCTCCCCGGACCATGCGGGCAACACCTGGGCCCCGGAGGCCTACTGGGACGACGAGCTCGACTCGTACGTCGTCTTCTGGGCGTCGAAGCTGTACGCCGACGACGACCCGGACCACAAGGGCGACACGTACAACAAGATGATGTACGCGACCACGAAGGACTTCCGGACCTTCAGCGAGCCCAAGGTGTGGAACGACCCCGGCTACTCGGTGATCGACTCCACGGTCGTGAAGTACAGGGACGAGTACTACCGCTACACCAAGGACGAGCGGGACCCCGGTTCCTCCAGCCCCTGCTCGAAGTTCATCACCGGTGAGAAGTCGACCTCGCTGACCTCGACGAAGTACGACTTCGTGGCCGACTGCATCGGCAAGGGCGCGATGGACCGCGGCGAGGGCCCGACGGTGTTCAAGTCGAACACCGAGAAGAAGTGGTACCTGTTCATCGACGAGTACGGCGGCCGCGGCTACGTGCCCTTCGAGACCACCGACCTCGCCTCCGGCAAGTGGACCCCGTCCACGAACTACCAGCTCCCGGCGAGCCCCCGGCACGGCACGGTCCTGCCGGTGACGCAGAAGGAGTACGACCGCCTGCTGGCCGCCTACCCCTCCACCTCCGCCTCGGTCGTGGACGCCACGGCCGAGCACCAGAAGGGCTACGCGATCGTCACGGACAGCGCCTCGAAGGTCGTCCTGCCGATGGAACCGGACACCGGTCTGCGGAGCCTCGCCCCGAAGCTGTGGGTCGGTGAGGGCGCGAAGCTCAGCCCGAAGTCCGGCACCCGGCGCGACTTCCGCACGCCGCAGAAGTACACCGTGACGGCCGCCGACGGGAGCAAGCGGACCTGGACGGTCGAGGCGGTGCCCACCCGCAGTCCCCTGCTGCCGGGCCTGAACGCCGACCCCGACGTGCACTACCTGAACGGCCGTTACTGGATCTACCCGACGACGGACGGCTTCCCGGGCTGGAGCGGCACCAGGTTCAAGGCGTACTCGTCGAAGGACCTGGTGCACTGGAAGGACCACGGCGTCATCCTCGACCTGGGTCCGGACGTGGGCTGGGCCGACAAGAACGCCTGGGCACCCGCGATCGCCGAGCGCGACGGCAGGTACTACTTCTACTTCTGCGCCGAGCAGCAGATCGGCGTGGCGGTCGCCGACTCCCCCGCCGGCCCCTTCAAGGACGCGCTCGGCAAGCCCCTGGTGGCCAAGGGCGGTTCGCTGAAGGGCCAGATGATCGACCCGGCGGTCTTCACGGACGACGACGGCCGGGCCTACCTGTACTGGGGCAACGGCCACGGATACGTGGTGCCGCTCAACGACGACATGGTGTCCTTCGACGCGTCGAAGGTGAAGGACATCACCCCGGACAACTTCCGCGAGGGCTCCTTCGTGATCAAGCGGAAGGGCACGTACTACTTCATGTGGTCGGAGGACGACACCCGCAGCGAGAACTACCACGTGGCGTACGCGACGGGACCGTCCCCGCTCGGCCCGTGGACCAAGCGCGGCACGATCCTCGAGAAGCGGCCCGAGTACGGCATCCTCGCCACCGGCCACCACTCGGTGGTGAACGCCCCGGGCACCGACGACTGGTACATGGTCTACCACCGCTTCGCCCTCAACGGCCCCGGCCTGCCGGGCGGCGACGGCATGCACCGCGAGACGACCGCCGACCGCATGGAGTTCACGGCCGACGGCACCATCGAGCCGGTGGTGCCGACGCTGGAGGGGATCGAGCCGGTACGGCGGTGAGCCTCACAGGACCTCGTCGAGCCGGCCGAGGAAGCGGCAGTGGGGGAAGGCGGACCGGTCGCCCTGGACCTTGAGGGCGACGGCCTGGGTGCCGGTGGTCTCCGGGCATCGTCGACGCCCACTGCTTCCCGGTGGACGCCCGGGGCGAGGAGGAGCGTCCAGCCGCTGCCGCTGGCGGCTGTGGCGGCATCTCGGACGGAGCGGTGGTCGCCGTGGCCTCGCGGATCGACGTACAGCGTCCTGGGGCCGAGGCGGCCGGCCGGTGAACCGTACCGGCCGAACGGGTGCTGCGGCGCGGTGGCCCGCGCGGGGTCCGGGGCGAGGGCGAGTGCGGCGCCCGCCCCGGTGCCCGCTGCCAGGAAGCCCCTGCGGGAGAGGGAAGGGGGAGGTGCGAGGACGTGCGGCTGTCCCTTCGCGGTGTGGCTCGTACGGGGTGATGGTCTGAGCGGCAGCCGGGCCGGGCGCACCTCGTGGCGTGCGCCCGGCCCGGCCGGTTCGAGGGACGTCAGCAGATGCGGCCGGCGCCCGCGCGGGCGTCGACGATGCCCGGGACGGCCTTCGCCGGGTCGACGCCCGCGCGCAGGGTCGGCGTCCAGCCGGCGCCCGGCTGGAGGGTCTCCTCGGGGATCTCCGCGTTGTGCACGGCGATCAGGTCGGTCTTCCTGCCGTTGACGTAGTTGTCCGCGGCGGTGACCGGTGCCTCCGTCCACTTCTTCAGGATCTTCGCCGGGCTGACGCCCTTCGCCAGCGTGAAGGCGTTGTGCTCGGCGACGAGCCGGGACTCCTTGCCGATGCCGTAGACGTAGCCCCACTTCTGGTCCTCGGTGACCACGAAGTGGTTGTTGTACGAGTCGACCTGCCCGAACCGCACCCGCGGCGCCCGCTCGACGATCCCCTCGAAACGGTTGTGGTGCAGCGTGACCTTGAGCTTGCCCGCGTCGTCGGCGGTGGCGCTGTCGCTGTTGCCGATCAGCATGGTCTTGTCGTGGTCCTTGAACGAGTTCCAGGACACGGTGACGTGGTTGGAGCCGCGCACGACGTCGAGCAGTCCGTCGTGCTGCTGGTAGGTCTTGCCGAAGTAGGCCGGCAGACCGCTGTCGGGGTGACGGCCGTCGGTGAGGGTGTTGTGGTCGACCCACACGTGCGTGGAGCCGTGGACCACGATCCCGTCGTACTCGGAGTTCCAGGCGCCGGTCTTGTCGTCGTCGGTCGGGTCCCACTGCGGGAAGCAGTCGATCGGGGCCTCGAAGGCGAGGTTGCGGACGATGACGTTGTCCACGCCCTTGATCTGCAGGCTGCCGCCGCGGATCCCGGAGCCCTTGCCCACGCCGATGATGGTGGTGTCGGCGGGCACGCTCGCCTTGATGGTCTTGTCCTGCGCGGAGGCGGACGCGGCCCTCAGGTCCTCCTGCTCCCCGCTGACGGGCTTGTCGTGGCCCCAGACCGCGGGGTCGTAGGCGGCGAGGTACGTGTCGAAGTCGTAGCCCGCGGCGGCGAAGGCGTCGCAGCCCTCGGAGACGGCGTCGATCACTCCCTTGACCCTGATGATCCTGGGCGCCGTCCCGCCGTCCTGCAGAGCGGCCCGGAACTGCTCCCAGGTGGTGACGGTGTGGACGTGCCGCGCGTCCGCCGCCGCTCCGCCTGTGGTGCCGGCGCCCTCGGAGGCCCACCCGTCGCCGGCGCCCAGGGTCTGGCGAGCGACGTCCCGGGGCTGCGCCTGGGCACCGGTGCCGCTCAGGGACAGCACGAGCGCGGTGCAGCCGACGAGCACGGCCGCTCTCGCAATGGCATGATCATGACACTTACGAACGTTCATGGTGCCGCTCTCTTCCTTCTTGTCAGGGGGTGTCACGCGGCGGACTCCGGCCAGGTGATCCAGGACTGCGGAACCTGCTCGTCCAGCCGCCGCACGTCACGCGGCCCGAGCACCCGGGTACGGAGCAACTCCCGCGCCACGAGCCGGGCCACCTCGATGGCTCCCGGCGGGTTGAAGTGCGTGTTGTCCTGCTCGGTCGCCGTCCAGTTGAAGTACTTCTTGGTCTCCTCGGTCCCGAGCCGCTGCCACAGGGCCAGCGACAGCGCCTGGACGTCGAGCAGCGGGACCCGTTCCCCGGCCGCGAGCGCCCGCATGGCCGCCGGGTACTCCCCGTGCGTCGGCAGGGCCTTCCCGGCGGCGTCGAACCGCCGCCGCTCCACGGAGGTCGCCAGCACCGGCCGCGCCCCGCGGGCCCGGGCGCCGTCGAGGTACCTCCGCAGGTACTGCTGATATGTCGACCACGGCTCGGTGTACCGGGTGGGGTCCTCCGCCTTCTCGTCGTTGTGGGCGAACTGGACGAGGAGGAGATCCCCGGGCCGGATGGCGGAGAGAATCGCCTTCAACCGCCCCTCGTCGACGAAGCTCTTCGAACTCCGGCCGTTCACGGCGTGATTGGAGACGGCGATCCGGGAGGACCGCAGAAAGAAGGGGACGGCCATGGCCCATCCGGTCTCGGGCGCGGCGTCCTTGTACTTCTGCGCCGCGGTGGAGTCACCGGCGATGTAGAGGGTGGGGACACGGCGGACGCCGGCATGAGCCGTACCGGACATGGAGAAGGCCAACGGCACGGCGGCCGCGGCAACAGCAACCTGTCGACGACTGAGAGGCACGCAGAGTTCCTTTCCGGGGGCGGTGTTTTCCCTGCCGAAGGGGCGCGGGGAACTGCGCGAACAACCACGGGACGGCCCGCGGCCTGCCCTCCACAGGCCGCCCCGCGGCGATGTCCGGAACTAGCCGTTCTGCTGGTTCCACTCCTCCTGGGCCGCGTTCAGCTGATCGGCCA
This sequence comes from Streptomyces sp. NPDC047880, assembly GCF_040706515.1. Lineage (NCBI taxonomy): Bacteria > Bacillati > Actinomycetota > Actinomycetes > Kitasatosporales > Streptomycetaceae > Streptomyces > Streptomyces sp. NPDC047880. The sequence goes on from NZ_JBEZOK010000002.1 coordinate 104,106, forward strand.
TCGTGTCCAGGAATTCCTTCGCACTCATCTTCCCGAGCAGCACCTTCTGGAAATTCGGCTCGTTGTCCGCCTTGGAGATCGTGTTCCAGTCCGGCAGGTAGTACGGCAGCTGCACGATCGTCGTCGACCCGTCGGACAGCGCGTCAGCGGCCAGCTTCGTCGGCTCGGCCTTCGCGATCCACGCGTCCTTCGCCGCGTCCGTGTTCGACGGCACCTGCCCCGCCGCCTCGTTGAACTTCGAGTTCTCCGCCTTGGACATGGCGAACTCAATGAACTTCCAGGCCGCGTCCTTGTTCTTGCCGCTCTTGAACAGGCCCAGCCCGTCCACCGGGTTGGACACCTGCACCCGCTTGCCGCCGGCACCGACCGGCTGCGGGATGCCCCGGAACTTGTCGACGCCGAGCGCCTTCACATGGTCCTGGTAGGACCCGAGGTTGTGGTTCAGCATCCCGATCGTGCCGGAGTCCCACTGCGCGACCATCTTCGTGAAGTCGTTGTTGAGGTCGGCGGCGGGGGTGACCTTCTTGTACAGCGCCGCGTACTTCTCCAGCGCGGCCACGTTCTTCGGGTCGTTGACCGTGGTCTTCTCGCCGCCGGCATCCCAGAACGACGTGATGCCGGACTGGCCGTACATGGCGTCCAGCGCCTGGGCGATGGAACCCGCACCACCGCGAATGGTGTAGCCGAATTCGTTCTTGCCCGGGGTCGTCAGCTTCTTCGCGGCCTCGTAGAACCGGTCCCACGTCGTCGGCTCCTGCAGACCCGCCTTCTTGAACAGATCGGTGCGGTAGTACAGCACGCCGTTGTTCGCGGAGGTCGGGATCGAGTACAGCTTGTCGTCGCCGCCGCCGGCGGCCTTCAACGACTCGACCATGTCCTTGTTGAGCTTGCCGTTCAGCGAGGACGAGCCGAGCCGCTCGTCGAGCGGTTCCAGAGCGCCCTGCGCCGCGAACCCCGCGAGCATCGCCGCACCCACGCCGCCGACGTCCGGCAGCCCGCCGCCCTGGAGGGCGGTGTCGACCTTGGACTGGTACTCGGTGGCGGCGATCCCGACGTACTGGACCTTGATGTCCGGGTTGGCCTTCTCGAAGTCGGCGATGATCTCCTTCCAGATCTCGGTGCGGACACCGCCGTTGTTGTCCCAGAAGACGATCTTTCCCTTGCCGCTGCCGTCGGCGCCCTTGTCGCCGCCCGCCCCGCTGCCGTCGTCGCCGCAGGCGGTCGCGGTCAGCGCGAGGACGGCCCCCAGGGCGACAGCGGCCGGGGTCCGGCGTCCGCCTCTGCTGCCGGTGCGATTGCTGATCTTCATTGGTCGGCTCTCTTCTTCTGGATCCAGCGGAACTTGTGGGTGTGGGGAGTCAGTGACGGACGTGCGGCGCCCAGCCGTCGGTGCCCGCCAGGTAGGCGGTGACGGTGTGCGTCCTCGCGTCCTCGTCGCTCATCTGCGGCCGGTCGGGGGTCTTGGCCGCCCCGGCCCGTGGTTCTGGTACTCCGTGAACCGGGCGTCCTTCCACGAGAAGCCGCTCATGTCCGTCCACGGCGAGGGCTTGATCGCGGCGGGCAGCCGGGTGTCGCGGATCAGCACCTGGGCCACCGCGTCCGGCTCGCCGCCCGGGTGCCAGGGCCTGCCGAGGTGGAAGCTCCCGTCCGGCGCGTCGCTCACGATCCTCGAGCGGGTGATCAGGAATCCGTACGGGTTGCCCCTCCAGGTCGAAGCGGCGGTGATGTAACCGTTGTTGGTCGTCGACCCGCGGCTGAGCGCCTTGATCACGGACCGTTCGATCACGGTCGTGGCCCGCCCGTAGATGAAGTCGACGTCCCCCTCGATGTACGCGTCACGGACGTACACCCGGCTGATCACGTCCAGCTTGGGGCTGTCGGTCATCAGGGTGTCCTGGTTGCCCAGGAAGGCGGTGTCCTCGAAGACGATCCGGTCGCCGGTCGTCTTCATCGCGAGGGCCTGCTCGCCCTTCAGCTCGGCCGAGGCCTCGTCGAAGTCGTTGCTGAAGGTGAGGTTGCGGGCGGTGACGTCGTTCGCGGCGATCCGCACGGTGGCGCTGCCGGTCGAACCGCCGTATTCGGCAGGCGTGTTGTGAACGATGACCGTGTCGGAGCGGTCACGGCCGGTCCCCCGGAGCAGGATCTTCGGCTTGGCCGCCGGGATGAACACCTTCTCCCGGTAGGTGCCCGGTGCGACCGCGATCGTCACCGGCACGTCGTTGCCGTCGGGCACGGCGTCGACGGCGGCCTGCACGGTCGGGTAGGCGCCCGGGACGTCGAGAGTCACACCGATCCGCTGCTGCGGCCCGGAGAAATTCTTCACCAGGGCGGGCACGGCGCGGGCGGGGTCCGGCCGGTAGTCGTAGAAGTCCCGCGGGTCGAAGGCGGCGCCCCACTCGTCGGTCCGCCCGGTGGTCCTCCTCAGGATCGACCCCCGCTCCACCAACTCCGCGGTGGCATCGGCCTGGTAGGGGTGCTGAACCCGGTCGTAGTAGCTGTTCTCGATGACCATCCTGGTGCGGCCCCGGGACCAGTTCCCGTACGTCCACACGGGGTCGCCGTCGGCCACCTGGGCCGAGACGTAGTTGTTGTAGAGGTGCGCGTAGGCGCAGTTGTCCGCCGAGGGATTGCGCTGCTTCGTGCCGGTGAACCAGTTGTGGTCGATGGTGATCTGTGTCCGGACGCCGGCCGTCCAGCCGATCCCGAACGCCTTGTTGTGGTCGCTGAACCGGTTGTAGGAGACGGTGACGTACTGGCTGTCCTTGCGGATGTCGAGCAGGCCGTCGCCCATGCGGGTGAAGCGGTTGTGGTCGATCCAGACGTGGTGGACCGCGTCCATCTGGATGGCGTCGAAGTCGGTGGTCTTGCCGTCCCAGTCGCCCTCGACGTAGGAGTCGCGGATCGTCAGGTTGCGGATGATGACGTTGTGCGTGCCGGGGTTCAGGTGCAGTTCGCCGTGGACGATCTCACCGGTGCCGCCGACGCCGATGATCGTCTTGTTCGAGGCGACGGCGATGTCCGAGCCGAAGGGCGCGACGGCGACCGACCCCGCCACCCGGATGACGTACGGCTCCACGGCGGCCGCGTACTTCGCCAGCGCGGCCTGGTCGGTGACCGTGACGACCTTGCCGCCCGCCCCGCCCGTGGTGCCTCCCGCCAGCGAGGCGAAGCCGTGGGCCTGGTCGGCCCAGCGGGCGGCCGCCGGTACGGACGTCGAGACGCGGGCAGGTTCGGCGGCCCTCGCCTCACCGGTCGCACCCGGCCCCAGGGCGGCGACCAGGCTCGCCACGGCGGCTGACCATGCCGAACGGCCCCAGGGCCTGGCGGCCAGGGCGGCACCCGGTCTGGGCAAGCGCTTGCTACGGAAGTGCGTCATTGCGGCTCCCAACAGGCGTGATGGGCGTGCGGATGCGGTGGGTTACAGGTCGGTGATCCGGAAGCGCGTGAACGTGGCGGCGCCCGCGTGTCCCGTACCGACGGGTGCGAGGGCGAAGAGGCCGAGCAGGGCGCCGACCCAGCGCCAGGGGGTGGCCGCGAACACGGGCCCCGAGGGGATGGGGCCGTCGCCGAGCTCGTAGGAGAAGCGGCAGCGGGCTCCGGTGCCGGTCTCGATGCGGAGCCTGACGCGCCCCTCGGGTGCGAGGCACGGGTCGGCCGCGTCGCGCTCCCGCTCGGCGACCCCCTCGGCGAACCGGTGCACGAGGTGGACCGTGCCGTCGGCCCCGCGCTGGAGGCCGATCCAGCCGAACGCGTCCCCCAGCACCGCGAGTCCGGCACGTGCTCCCGGCTCCTCACTGTGCAGGCGCAGCTCCACCTCGGCGGCGGAGGGGGCGCCGGGCAGCCGCTGGGTCAGGAGGTTCGGGAGTTTCCGCAGGTCATGGGTGTCCGTCGAACGGACGCAGGTCAGCCGGAGTCCGTCCCCGGAGTGCTGGGTGGCCCAGCCGTCTTGGGGGTTGGCCGTCCACTGCCACTGGCGTCCGAACCGCCCGCCGGGGAAGTCGTCGTCGGTGGCGGGTGCCGCCGGCGGCTGCGGCGGCAGGTCCGGCCGCTCGTGCACGGCGACGGGGGCGCCGCCGTCCCCGAGCACCGGCCAGCCGTCCGCGCCCCAGCGCATCGGCTGGAGGTGGACGACCCTGCCGTACGCGCCGCGCTGCTGGAAGTGCAGGAACCAGTCCTCACCGGACGGGGTGCGCACCCAGCCGCCCTGGTGGGGGCCGTTGACGTCGGTGTCCTTCTGCTCCAGGACGATGCGCTCCTCGTACGGCCCGAAGAAGCCGCGCGAGCGGAAGGCGCCCTGCCAGCCGGTCTCCACGCCGCCGGCCGGGGCGAGGATCCAGAACCAGCCGTCGTGCCGGTAGAGCTTGGGGCCTTCGAGGGTGAACCAGCCGGGTATGCGGTCGCCGTCGACGATGACCTCGCCCTCGTCCAGCAGACCGGTGCCGTCGGGCCGCATCCGGTGGCCGGTGAGGCGGTTCTTGACTCCGGAGCGGGACTTGGCCCAGGCGTGGACCAGATAGGCCTCGCCGGTCTCGTCGTCCCACAGGGGGCAGGGGTCGATGAGGCCCTTGCCCTCCTTCAGCAGGTGCGGCCGGGTCCAGGGGCCCCTGATCCGGGGGGCGTTGATCTGGAAAACGCCCTGGTCGGGGTCGCCCCAGAAGATCCAGAAGCGTTCGTCGTGGTAGCGGAGGGAGGGGGCCCAGACGCCGCAGTCGTGGCGCGGGGTCGCGAACTGCTCGGCGGGTTCCAGGCGTTCGAGGGCGTGGCCGACCAGGGTCCAGTTGACCAGGTCCCGGGAGTGCAGCAGCGGCAGGCCGGGGACGCGGCCGAAGCTGGAGGCGGTCAGGTAGAAGTCGTCGCCGACGCGGACGACGTCCGGGTCGGACCAGTCGGCGTCGAGGACCGGGTTGCGGTAGGTCTCGGAGGACTCGGGGATCACGGGTTCACCGCCTTGCGGACGAGGGCCGCGGCGGCGTCCCGGTCGAGACGGCCGTCGGCGACGACGGTGACCACCCGCCGCACCACGGTGTCGCCCGGCGGGAGCGGCACGCGCTCGTCGTGGGCCAGGGACGAGCCGACGCCCGGGTACTCGCCGGTGCGCACGAACCACGGGTCGCGCCGGGTCCGTTCGGTGGCGCCGGCGAAGACCAGCGTCCAGGTGCCGCCCCGCAGGGCGAGCCAGTCGGCGGGGCGGCCGTGGACCTTCTCCTCGCCGTCGGCCCCGGCCGTGAAGACCTCCGGCGCGGAGGGCTCCTTGCGGGCCCGCCAGAAGAACCCTCCGTAGGCCGCGCCCGGGCGCCCGTTGGTCGCGGGGCTGCCGATCGACAGCGGGCTCCCGGTGACGTTGGTGAGGGAGAACGTGAGGTCCAGGGCCCAGGCCCGGTCGGTGAGTTCGGTGGCCGCGACGGTACGGCGTTCGCGCAGCAGCTCGCCGCCCGCGGCCACCCAGCGCAGCTCCTGGACGAAGCCGTCCGGGTCGCGCAGCTGGAAGGCGACGTGCCGCTGCGCGCCGTGGTTGCCGAGTTCGGTCGGGCCCCGGTCGCGGACGTAGGTGCGTCCGCCCCAGAAGTTGAACCCCTCGACGTCGGGAACGGCGACACCGACGCCGAGGTGGTGTGCGTGGTCGGCGGGGCTCAGTTCGGTGACCGCCGTGCCGGCCAGGGTGGTGACGGGGTGCAGGTAGGGGCGCGGTGAGAGCCGGGCCGGCAGCTCGGGCCGGGTGACGTAGCGGCCGACCGGCCGGCCCGCGACGCGCAGGACCGTGGTGCCGTTGCTGGTCATGGGGTGCTCACCTCGTTCGACGGGTGCGTCCAGGGGGCGCCGAGCTCGGAGTAGAGGGAGAGGGTGTCGGCGGCTGCCGCGACGAGCCCGTCGATGCCGGGGACGACCCGGCGGTTCTCGCCGGGGACGCGGTGCCAGGCGGTGTCCGGCAGGGGCTCGGGGTCGGGGGCGGTGCGGATGGCCTCGACGACCTTCATGAAGGCGCCGGTCTCCTCCGGTGGGACGACCAGGTCCGCGCCGGTGGTGAGGTGGTCGACGAGGTTCTCCAGCAGGTCGGTGCGGCCGTGGTCGGACTCCTCCGGACCGTGTCCCGCGCGCTGGAGCAGCACGCGGTCCTGCTTGTACCAGAAGGTGATCCGGCCGCTGCTGCCGTGCGCCAGGACGTACGGCTCGTCGGCTTCCTCGGCGCACAGGGTCGCGGCGACGGTGACCGGGTGGCCCTGCGCGGTGGTGATCCGGACGCAGGAGGTGTCGTCGGACTCGATGGCGTTGGCGCGCAGCAGCTCGGTCTCGATGCCGGTGACGTCCTCGGCGCGGGTGCTGCCGCCCAGGGCGAGGGCGGTGGCGACGGCGTGGGCGAGGGGGTTGGTCAGCGCCCCGTCGATCACGTCGACGCCGTTCAGCCGCCGCTTGCCCGCCCAGGGGGCCCGCTTGAAGTAGTCCTCGTCGCGCACCCAGGCACCGGCCCCGCCGAGGCCGACGAGCCGTCCGATCGCGCCCTTCTCGATCAGCTCGCGGACGGCCGTCAGGGCGTGCGACCCCAGCGACTGGAAGCCGATCTGGCAGACGACTCCGGCCGCGGCCACCCCGTCGGCCATCCGGCGGAACTCGGCGTAGGAGGGGGCGGGCGGCTTCTCCAGGAGGAGGTGCACTCCGCGTGCGGCCGCCGTGAGCGCGAGGTCGGTGTGGGTCGGGATGGGGGTGCAGACCACGGCGATCCGCGCGCCGGTGGAGTCCAGCAGGGCTCCGAAGTCGGCGGACTGCTCGGGGGTGCCCAGGTCGCCGAGCTCCTCCTCGGTCAGCGGCGTCAGTTCGCAGACGCCGACGAGCCGTACGAGGCCCTGCCTCTGGAGCCGGCGGATGTTCTCGACGTGCCAGCGGCCGTGGCCGCGGGCACCGGCGAGGACGAGGGGCAGCGGAGTGCTCGAGGGGGTGCTCATGGCGTCGATGATGCGGCCGGTCACCGGAGCCTCCCCGCACCCGCGCCGCGGGCCACGGCCCGGTCGGCCTCCCGGGCGTCGTCGATCCGCCCGTGCAGCACGGGCGTCCAGCCGACGTCGGCCGTCAGGTCGCGCTCGCTGCGGAAGTGGCAGGCGTTGTGGATGACGAGCAGGTCGACCGGGAGGCCGTTGGCCGGGAGGGTGTCGCGGCCGACGTCGCGGGTCTCGGCCCGGGCGGGGATGCTCAGGACCCTCAGCAGCAGGCCGGCCAGGGCCATCTGAAGCGATCTCATCCCTTCACCGCCCCCGCGCTGAACCCGGTGATCAGCCACTTCTGGATGAAGGCGAACACGATCACGACCGGCACGGCCGCGATGATGCCGCCGGCGGCGAGCGCGCCCAGGTCGACGCTGTCGGCGCTCATCAGGGAGTTGAGGCCGACGGGGATCGTCTGCTTGTCCTGGTTGTTGAGGAACATCAGGGCGAACAGGAAGTGGTTCCAGGAATGGACGAAGGCGAACGAGCCGACGGCGATCAGACCGGGGCGCAGCAGCGGCAGCACCACGATCCGGAAGGCCGTCATGCGGTTGCAGCCGTCGACCCAGGCCGCCTCCTCCAGGGAGTACGGCACGTTCTTGATGAAGTTGCTGATCAGGATCATCGACAGCGGCAGCTGGAAGACCGTCTCGGCGAGGATGACGCTGCCCAGCGAGTTGATCATCTGCAGTTCGGCGAAGATCTCGAACAGCGGCACCAGCAGCAGCGCGCCCGGGACGAACTGGGAGCACAGCAGGGCCAGCATGAACGCCCGCTTGACCTTGAAGTCGAACCGGGCGAGGGCGTAGCCGCCGGCCAGCGCGACGAGCGTCGTCATGAGCAGGGTGGCGACGCCGACGAGCACACTGTTGGTGAAGTAGGTGCCGAAGCTGCGCTCCGTCCAGACCTTGTCGAAGTGCTCGAAGGTGATCGGCCAGGGGACGAGCGAGGTCGACCCGGCCGGGCGCAGCGAGAAGAGCAGGATCCAGTAGAACGGGATGAGCGTGAAGAGGAGGTAGATGCCCAGGGGCAGGTAGATCTGCCAGCGGGGTGCCTCGTCCCAGGCCCGCCGGCTCTTGGTGGGGCGCGGCGGTTCGGGAGTGGCGGGCACGGGGGCGGGCACCGTCTTGGTGGCTTCCTTGACGCTCACTTGCTCTCGCCTCCGAACTTGCTCAGGCGCAGGTAGACCATCGAGCAGAAGAGCAGGATCACGAACGCCACCGTGGTCAGGGCCGACGCGTAACCGAAGTTGTGGGCGTCGACGGAGGTGTTGGCGATGTACAGCGGCAGCGTGGTCGTCTCGCCCGCGGGTCCGCCACCGGTCAGGGTGTAGAGCAGGTCGACGTTGTTGAACTCCCACACCGCGCGCAACAGCGTGGACAGGATGATGGCGTCCTTCAGGTGCGGCAGCGTGATGTGCCAGAACTGCTTGATGCGGCTGGCGCCGTCGACCTCGGCGGCCTCGTAGAGGTCCTTCGAGACGGACTGGAGGTCGGCGAGGATGAGGATCGCGAAGAACGGCACCCCGCGCCACAGGTCGGCCACCACCGCCGCCGGGAACACGGTGGAGGTGTCCGAAAGCCAGCTGGTGCCGTACGAGCCGATGCCCAGGTCAGCGAGGTAACGGGTGATGCCCGTCTGGGAGTTGTAGAGCAGCACCCAGATCGCGGAGGTCAGTACGCCGGAGACGGCCCACGGGGAGAAGACCAGGGCGCGTCCGAGACCCCGGCCCACGAAGGTCTGGTTGACGATCAGCGCCAGCGCGAGACCGAACAGCAGTTGCAGGCCGACCTCGACGACGACCCACTTGGCGCTGAAGACCAGGGTGTCCCAGAAGACGGGATCCTTCGTGAAGGCGTGGACGAAGTTGTCGAAGCCCGCGAAGCCGTTCCGCCACGGCTTGGTGGGGTTGTAGTTCTGCAGGCTGTAGTAGAAGACGCTGATGACCGGGTAGGCGATGAAGCCCAGCATGAGCAGGGCGGCCGGCGCGATCAGCAGGTACGGGAGCCTGCGCGGCGTGGCGGAGGCCCGGCGCCGCCGGGGTGGCGCGGGCGGTTTCGCCACGGCTGCGGCTTGGGCCATGACAGGGTCTCCGATCTCGGTACGGTCGTACGGGAAGCGCTTTCTCAATGTGCGGGAGTCCGTCCGGAAGCGCGGTACGGGGTGCCTCTTGCGGTGGTGTGGCTGGTGCGGACGCGTGGTGCTCTGCCGCGCCGACGCGGCGCAGCCGCATGTCGATACAGCACCGCGCCCCTGAGTGGGACGGGTCAACCGGCGTAAGGATCCGGAGCCTTGCCCGGTCTCGCCAGGAACTCGAAGTCGCAGCCTGTGTCCGCCTGGGTGATCTGGTCGTTGTAGAGGGCGCCGTAGCCTCGCTCGTAGCGCGTGGGCGGGGGCGCCCATTCCTTGCGGCGAGCCTCCAACTCATCTTCACGCACGTTGAGCTGGAGCGTCCGGGCCTCGACGTCCAGGGTGATCGAGTCGCCGGTGCGGACCAGGGCCAGCGGCCCGCCGATGTACGACTCCGGCGCGATGTGCAGGGCGCAGGCGCCGTAACTCGTGCCGCTCATCCGGGCGTCGGAGATCCGGACCATGTCCCGCACGCCCTGCTTCAGCAGGCGGTCGGGGATGGGCAGCATGCCGTACTCGGGCATGCCCGGGCCGCCCTTGGGCCCGGCGTTCCGCAGCACCAGCACGCTGTCGGCGGTGATGTTCAGGTCCGGGTCGTCGATGGTGCGCTGCATGGTCTTGTAGTCGTCGAAGACGACCGCGGGACCGGTGTGCTTGAGCAGGTGGGGATCGGCGGCGATGTGCTTGATGACCGCGCCGTCCGGGCAGAGGTTGCCGCGCAGCACGGCCACCCCGCCCTCGGCGGCGACCGGGTTGCCGCGGGTGCGGATGACCTCGTCGTCGTGGACGACGGCACCCTCGATCTGCTCCCCCAGGGTCCCGTTGACGGTGGGCCGGTCCAGGTGCAGCAGGTCGGTGATCCGGGAGAGGAAGGCGGGCAGACCGCCGGCGAAGTGGAAGTCCTCCATGAGGTACGTCTGTCCGCCGGGCCGGACGTTCGCGAGCACCGGCACCGTGCGGGCGATGCGGTCGAAGTCGTCCAGGGTGAGCTCGACTCCGGCCCGTCCCGCCATGGCGATCAGGTGGATCACCGCGTTGGTGGAGCCGCCGAGCCCGAGCACCGTGGTGACGGCGTCCTCGAAGGCCTCGCGGGTGAGGATCCGGGACGGCTTGAGCGCGGTCCAGGCGAGTTCCACGGCGCGCCGCCCGGAGGCGGCGGCCATCCGCTCGTGCCCGGAGTCGACGGCCGGGATCGAGGAGGCGCCCGGCAGCGTCATGCCGAGGGCTTCCGCCGCCGCGGTCATCGTCGACGCGGTCCCCATCGTCATGCAGTGACCGGGTGAGCGGGCCAGGCCGCCCTGCAACTCCCGCAGTTCGCAGTCGGTCAGGTTGCCCGCGCGGTGCTCGTCCCAGTACTTCCACATGTCGGTGCCGGACCCGAGGGTCTCCCCGCGCCAGTGGCCCGGCAGCATCGGCCCCGCGGGCACGAAGAGGGACGGTACGTCGGCCGAGGCGGCGCCCATGAGCAGCGCGGGCGTCGACTTGTCGCAGCCGCCGAGCAGCACCGCCGCGTCGATCGGGTACGACCGCAGCAGTTCCTCCGTCTCCATCGCGAGCAGGTTGCGGTAGAGCATCGGGGTCGGCTTCTGGTACGTCTCGGAGAGCGTGGCGACCGGGAACTCCAGCGGGAAGCCGCCGGCCTGCCACACCCCCCGTTTGACCGCCTCGGCCCGCTCACGCAGATGGACGTGGCAGGGGTTGATGTCGGACCAGGTGTTCAGGACGGCGATGACCGTGCGGCCCCGGTACTCCTCCGCCTCGTAACCGAGCTGGCGCATCCGGGCGTTGTGCGACCAGGTGCGCAACTGGCCCTCGGCGCCGTACCACTGGTGGCTCCTGAGCTCCTCGGGCGACAGGCGGCCGGTCATATCGACCACCCCGCGGCGATCGCGGCGACCTCGGCGCGCTCGCTCTCGGGCAGTGCCCTGCTCGGCGGGCGGACCTCGCGGCGGCACAGCCCGAGGGAGGCGAGGGCCTCCTTGACGACGGTGACGTTGTTGGCGGAGCCGCCGGCGGCGCGCAGCTCCTCGAAGCGGCGGATCTGCTCCCAGACCTTCATGGCGGCCGGGTAGTCGCCGGCGCGCAGGGCCTCGATCATGTTCAGGGAAACGGCCGGGGCGACGTTCACCAGCCCCGAGGTGAAGCCGGTGGCACCGGCGGAGAAGTAGGAGGGGGCGTACGGCTCGGCGAGTCCCGCGACCCATACGAACCGCTCCAGACCCGCGTCCCGGGCGAACGCGGCGAACCTGGCCGCGTCGGGGACGGCGTACTTCACCCCGATGACGTTCGGGCAGTGGTCGGCGAGTTCGGCCAGGCGGGCGCCGGTCAGCTGCGCGTCGCGGATGTACGGCACGACGCCCAGCTCGGGCACGGCCTCGGCGACGGCACGGTGGTAGTCGACCCAGCCGGCCTGGGAGACGTAGGGGTGCACGGGCTGGTGGACCATCACCATCTGGGCGCCGAGCTCCCGGGCGTGCCGGGCGGAGTCGACGGCGGTGGGGACGTCGTGCCCGACGCCGACCAGGATCACGGCCCGTTCGCCGGCCTCGTCGATCGTCAGCTCCGTGACGAGCCGGCGCTCCTCGGGGGTCAGGGCGTAGAACTCGCCGGTGTTGCCGTTCGGGGTGAGGGTGGTGACGCCGCCGTCGAGCAGGCGGCGCAGCAGGGCCCGGTGGGTGTCCCGCGCGATGGAGCCGTCCTCGGCGAACGGGGTCACCGGGATCGCCACCACGTCGGCCAGGGCCGCCCGCTGGGTCTCGAACGCCACGCTGCTCATTCCTGTCCTTCCTGCTCCAGTGCCGCCTCGGGGAAAGCGCGCTGCACGAAGGACGCGATGTGGGCGTGCAGGGCACGGGCCGCACCGTCGGCGTCGCCGTCGAGGGCTAGCCGGAGGATCTCCCGGTGCTCGCCGGCCTCCCGTTCCCAGGAGGGCGACGCGGCCCAGGCGACGGCGGAGACCAGGGCGGCCTGGTCGCGGACCTCGTCGAGCATCCGGCCGAGCAGGGGGTTGCCGCACGGCAGGTACAGGGCGCGGTGGAACTCCCGGTTGGCGAGGGAGCGTTCGGCGGTGTCGGCGGCGGCGTCGGCCCGGGTCAGCGCGTCGCGGGCGGCGTCCAGGGAGGCCCCGCGCTGCACGGCCCGCCGCAGCGCCTCGGGCTCCAGCAGCAGCCGTACGTCGTAGACCTCGCGCGCCATGTCCGCGTCCACCAGGCGCACGGTGACGCCCTTGTACTGACTCATCACGACCAGGCCGGTGCCGGCGAGGGTCTTGAGCGCCTCGCGCACCGGGGTCTTCGACACCCCGAACTGCGCGGCGAGCTCGGTCTCGACCAGCGCCTGCCCGGGCGTCAGCTGCCCGGTGAGGATGCGGTGTTTGATCCCCTCCAGCACGTACTGCGTGCGGGAGGGGATCGGCGTGGGCACAGAGGTCATGCGCGCCTCTCGGATCTCGCGTCCCGGGGGATCGCGTATCGGATCTCGCGTATCGCGTCTCATATATGACGTACGAAGTACGACGCGATGACGGTAGGAGGGCGCGTGGGGTTCGTCAATGCTTCCGGCAGAGGAAGGTGAAATCGCTTTCTGCCAAGGGGGGACAGGAGGGTGCGTTCTACGCGGAGCCCGCCCACCCCGGGTCCCGCCCGCTCAGCCCGATCGCACGGTCCAGCAGGGGCGCGTCCGCGTCGACGCTGACGACCGGGCCGAAGATGGCGTCGCGCCGGGGGTCGTCGACGGAGGCGGCGAGGAAGTCGTGGCAGGCCCGCAGCGCGGCCGGGTCGGGGGTGTACGGCTGCCCGGTGGCGCGGGCCAGGTCCCAGCCGTGCACGACCAGTTCGTCGGTGGCGACGAGGCCGGCGACCTCGCCGGACAGGTCCACACCCCCGGCCCGGGTCATGCCGGTCCGGGCGGCCGGGTCACGCCAGGCCTCGCCCAGTTCGGCGAGGACCCCGGGCAGCTCCTCGCGCCAGCCGGGCGGCAGCTCCGGCAGCGCGGAGCCCGGGCCGGTGCCGGTCGTGGCGCCGGGATCCTTGCGGGCGGCGTCCCGGAAGGCGGCGGCCAACCCCGCCAGGTGGCCGAGCAGATGCCGCACCGCGTACGCGGGGCAGGGCGTCGGATCGGCCAGCTGTTCGTCGGTGACGCCCGCCACGAGCTGCGCCACGGCCTCCGCCTGGGGGCCGAGGTCGAGGGTCGTCCCTGTGGTGTCGGTCATGCCTGCTCCTCAGAAGTGCGGTCCTGGGAGGTAGACCGCCGCCCGCCGCGGAACTCATCGCTCCGGAATCGTGGACCCCGGCCGGTCTTCCTAAAATGTGCATAGGGGTTGTTCCAGGCACCCACGGTGACAGGTGGTGCGTCATGGCACAGGACGGCGAGCTGAGACTGCATCTGGAGTGCGAGCTGGCGGATGAGCCCACGCGCGTGTTCCGAGAGCTGACCGAGCCCCTGGAAGTGGCTCGCTGGTGGGGTCCGGACGGGTTCAGCACCCCGAGTGTGGAGATCGACCTCCGCCCTGGTGGCGCCTACCGGATCGCGATGCAGCCGCCGGAGGGCGAGCTCTTCTACCTGGTGGGCGAATACATCGACGTGGATCCCCCGGCGGGCCTGTCGTACACCTTCCGCTGGGAAGATCCCGATCCCGAGGACCGGGAGACAGTGGTGACGCTGTCGCTGTTCGACACCGACGTCAGAAAGTCCCAGCTCATCCTCGACCAGGGTGACTTCGCCACGGAGCGGCGGCGGGCTCTCCACGAGGAAGGCTGGACTCAGGGCCTCGGCAAGCTCGGGGAGATGCTCGCCTCACAATGGGACTGATCACCGCCTCCCGCCTGACCCGCTCCGACGGGAACTAAGGCACCTTCCCGATCCGCAGGCACGGCCCTTAGTCCCACGATGGCCAGGTATGACGACCAAGACGACCTGGCCCCTCGTGCGCGTCCTGGGCGACCGCGACGCGGGGCTCTACCTCTGCGGCGTGGTGGTCTCCGGCTTCGGCACCTCGGCCCTGTGGCTGGCGTCCGGAGTGTGGGTGAAGGACCTGACCGGCTCGGACGGCCTGGCCGCGCTGTGCATGCTCGCCATGTGGCTGCCGACCCTGGCCGGCCCGCTGCTGGGCGCCCTCGCCGACCGCGGCCGCCGCAGACCCCTGCTGATCGGCGCGAACCTGCTGCTTGCCGCCCTCCTCCTCACCCTCCTGGGCGTCGGCACCCCGGACGACCTGTGGCTGCTGTACACGGTGCTGTTCCTCTACGGCGCGGCGGGCGTCGTCCACGACGCGGCCGAGTCGGCGCTCGTGGCGACCGCGATCGAGCCGTCCCTGCTGGGCGACTTCAACGGCCTGCGCATGACCGCCAGCGAAGGCATGAAGCTCCTGGCCCCGCTGGCGGGCGCGGCCCTCTACGCGGCGTACGGCGGCGCGGGCGTCGCCCTCCTGGACGCGGCGACGTTCGTGCTGGCCGCGGGGCTGTGCGCGATGCTGCGGGTGCGGGAGAGGCGGCCGGCGCGCCCCACCGGCAGCCCTCGGCGGCGCACCACGGAAGGCGCCCGGCACCTGTGGGCGCACCCCGTGCTGCGCCCCCTGGTCCTGGCGGGCGGCGTCACGATGCTGTGCGCCGGCCTGAACGGGGCCTTGGTGTACGCCGTCGTCGACGACCTCGGGCACTCCCCCGCGTACACCGGCGTGCTGTACGCCGTGCAGGGCGCCGGTTCCATCGCGGTCGGCCTGCTCTGCGGCCCCGGCCTGCGCCGGCTGGGGGCGCGGCGCTTCGCGGCGTCCGGCATCGCGCTGCTGGCTCTGGCGACGGCGCTGCGGGCGGTGCCGTCCGACCCGGTGGCGCTGGCGTGCGGCGCGGCGATCGGCATGGGGCTGCCCGCGGTGCTGATCGCCGTGCTGACGTCCGTGCAGCGCGAGACGCCGGGCGCGCTGCTGGGCCGGGTCGGCGCCACCGCCCACACCCTGGTGTACGCACCGAACGTGGTCGGACTGGCCGCCGGAGCGGCCCTGGTCGAGCTGGTGGGCCACCGGCTGGTGCTGGTGGCCCTGGGCGTGGCCCTGCTGGTGACGGCGGCCGCGCTGGGTCAGAGCCCGGCGAGGGCGGAGCGGACGGTCCCCAGGTCGTCGTCGGACGCCAGTCCGGCGTGATACAGCCGCAGTTCGGTGGCCCCTTGCCGGCGCGCCTCGGCGGCGTCGGCGGCAAGGGTGCCGGGGCTGCCGCCCATGCCCGCGACGACGGGGAAGTTGGCGGCGACGACGGCGCCCTCGCGGTCCTGCCGCGCGAAGGGCGTCAGTGTGCCGGTGCCGCCCGCGCAGGGCACCACCACACCGTCCGCCACGGACAGGATGTGCGCCGGATCGACCCCCGGGTTGGCGCCGACGTGGTACGACACCGGATCCGCGTGCAGCAGCACCTGGAAGCCGCCGGGAGCGGCCGCCCGGACCGCCGCCACGGCCTGCTCCTGGAGAGTGCGGGCGGTTTCGTCGCGGTACGCGCGCGTGGTGTGCGCGAGGGACTCGCCGAGGAGCTTCTCGATGCCCGGCCAGCCCCCGCCGGAGGGCGCCACCCCCTGCCAGACCGGCTCCAGCGCCGCCCGTACGGCGGCCGCCAGCTCGTCGGGGTCCAGGCCGTGCCGGCCGTAGCCCTCGCGGCAGGACGGGCAGAAGCACAGCGCCATCAGGTACTGTCCGGCCTCCCCGAGCCCGACGCCGCCGGTCTTGTCGTGGGCGTGCAGATGCTCCAGGCCGTACCAGCCGAGGGACTCCAGCTCGGTGCCGCGCGCCCCGGGCCGGACGGCCGCCTCGGCCGCAAGGTCGGTCAGGTACGCGCGCGTGGCGGGCTGTGCGATGCACGGCGCCCAGGGGTAGCGGTCGCCGTAGGCATTGACGACGGAGGTGCCGGGGTGCTCGGCGCCCAGGCGGGAGTTGTGCGCGAGGACGACCCAGGTGTGCACCTCCAGTCCCGCCTCGGCGAGGGCGGTGGCGGCCTCGCCGAAGGCGTCGCCGGGGGCCCAGTCACCGGCCGGGCAGGGGCGCAGCTCCCGGCCCTCCCAGCGGTCGTCCGCCGGGTACAGCACGGCGGCGTGCTCGGCGGTGACGATGCGGTGGCGCGGGTGGCGGGGCGTGAGGGCGCGCGTGGAGTGGTAGGCGGCGGCGAGCGTCACCTGCGCCACGCCGAGCGCGGCGATCCGCGCGGGTGCCTCCGGGTCGCCGTTGACGTCCCAGGGGTAGACGAATGCCGACGCCTTCACTTGGTCTCCTCCAGCAGCGCGTAGCCCCGCTCGATCACGTCGGCGAGCTGTTTCACATGGCCCTCGTCCGGTTCGTGCAGCGGGGGCCGCACCTCCCCGACGTCCAGGCCGCGCAGCCGTACACCGGCCTTGACCAGCGCGACCGCGTAGCCGCGACCCTGGGAGCGCAGCTCGACGAACGGGCGGTAGAAACCGTCCAGCAGCTTCTCCACGGTGGCGTCGTCACCGGCCCTGAGGGCCTGGTGGAAGGCGAGGGCGATCTCCGGGGCGAAGCAGAACACGGCGGACGAGTAGAGCGTGACGCCGAGGGCGCGGTAGGCGAGCTGGGTCTGTTCGGCGGTCGGCAGGCCGTTGAAGTAGAGGAAGTCGCCGGGGGCCTCGGTGCGGACGGCGCTGATGACGCGCTGCATGAGGTCGAGGTCGCCGAGCCCGTCCTTGAGGCCGATGATCCCGTCCGTGCGGGCGAGTTCCACGACCGTTCCGGGGGTGAACACGGCGTTGTCGCGCTGGTAGACGATGACCGGCAGGGCGGTCGCGGCGGCCACCTCGCGGTAGTGCCGCAGCAGTCCCTCCTGCCCGGCGACGACGAGGTAGGGCGGCATGGCGAGCAGGCCGTCCGCCCCGGCGGCCTCGGCGAGGCGGGCGTAGCGCACGGCGAGGGCGGTGCCGTAGCCGGCGCCGGCGACGACGGGCACGCGCCCGTCGGTGGCCTCGACGGCGGCCCGTACACAGGCCTCGAACTCCTCGGGTGTCAGCGCGTGGAACTCGCCGGTGCCGCAGCAGGCGAACACGGCGGCGGCTCCGGCCTCCACTCCGCGCCGGACGTGCGCGCGGAACGTGTCGAGGTCCACGGAGCCGTCGGGGCCGTAGGCGGTGACCGGGAAGAACAGCGGTCCGCTGGGGATGTCGAGTCGAGCGGCGAGCGGGGCTGACGTCACGAGCCCTCCCGGTTCCATATTCATGATTGGCGTCTATATTTCTGAACAACTCCACGCTAAGGCGCCCCCTCGGCGCCGGTCAAGCGCGCGCACCCGCGACGCACCTGCGGATTCACCCGCTCCGCGCCATACTTGACGGGTTCCGCCCCGCCTCCTTAGCGTGTCCACGCATATGAATGCCGTGTGCTCATGTGCACGCTGTCAATCAGCACGCTTTGTGATTCAGCACGCTTTGTGATCAGCACGCTTTGTGATCAGCACGGTTGGCGATCAAGGAGACCCGAGGATGCCCGCTCCCCGCACCGTCCTGCTCACCGGAGCCGCCGGCGGCCTCGGCACCCTGATGCGGGACCTGCTCCCGGCCTACGGCTACGACCTGCGCCTGCTGGACCTGCGCCCGATCGAGGGCGAGCCCGACGCGATCACCGCCGACCTGGCCGACCGGGACGCCGTGCGCGAGGCGGTCCGGGGGGTAGACGCGATCCTCCACCTCGCGGGCATCTCCCTGGAAGCCCCCTTCGAGAAGATCCTCAAGGCCAACATCGAGGGCACCTACCACCTGTACGAGGCCGCCCGTGAGGAGGGCGTCGGCCGGATCGTCTTCGCCTCCTCCAACCACGCCGTCGGCTACACCCCGCGCCCCCGGGGCGACGACCCCCTCATCCCGGTCGACACCCCGCGCCGCCCGGACACCTTCTACGGCCTGTCCAAGTGTTTCGGCGAGGAC
Source organism: Streptomyces sp. NPDC047880 (assembly GCF_040706515.1). NCBI lineage: Bacteria > Bacillati > Actinomycetota > Actinomycetes > Kitasatosporales > Streptomycetaceae > Streptomyces > Streptomyces sp. NPDC047880. The sequence continues at coordinate 122,114 of NZ_JBEZOK010000002.1, forward strand.
CTCGCGCAGCTCTACTGGGACAAGCACGGCCTGGAGACGGTCTCGGTGCGCATCGGCTCCTGCTTCCCCGAGCCGACCAGCGTGCGCATGCTCTCGGTGTGGATGAGCCCCGCCGACGGTGCCCGCCTCTTCCACGCGGCCCTGACCGCCGAACACGTCGGCCACACCGTCGTCCACGGCTCCTCCGCCAACACCCGCCTGTGGTGGGACCTCGGCACCGCCCGGGCGCTCGGCTACGAACCGCAGGACGACTCCGAGCCCTACGCCGAGAAGCTCATCGCCGAGCAGGGCGAGCTGCAGGACGGCAACGAGGCGCACGCCTACCTCGGCGGCCAGTTCGTGACGGACCCGCCGATCTGGCCATACTGACCGGAAAGAGTCGCCACGAGAGGCGGGCGGGCAGCGAACGGGCCCGCCCGCAGGCATATCCGGGCGCGAGCCGTGCCCCGGCCGCGGGCGCGACAGCGCCACGCCAGGGGGCGCGGGGAACAGCGTGACCAGCCACGACCAACCCGCGGCCGCCACACCACAGCACCCCCCGAACCAGGGGGCCCACCCCGCCCGAACGGGCACACGCGGGCAGCATCGGGCCCGGATCAGGCCTGGTCACCACACCCCACCCGCTGTAGAACTTTCCCCCAAGAGGCCCGAACGGGCAGACAGCACAGCAAGGCGGGTGAGCCTCATGACCAGAACCGCGGAAGAACGCCAGCGGGAAATCGTACGGACCGCCCGCACCACCGGCTCGGTCGACGTCACCACGCTCGCCACCGAGCTGGGCGTCGCCAAGGAAACCGTACGAAGGGACCTGCGCGTCCTGGAGGACCACGGCCTGCTCCGCCGCACCCACGGCGGCGCCTACCCCGTGGAGAGCGCCGGCTTCGAGACGACGCTCGCCTTCCGCGCCACCAGCCACGTCCCCGAGAAACGCCGGGTCGCGGCCGCCGCGGCCGAACTCCTCGGCGACGCCGAGACCGTCTTCGTCGACGAGGGCTACACCCCGCAGCTCATCGCCGAAGCACTCCCCCGGGACCGGCCGCTGACCGTGGTCACCGCCTCCCTGCCGGTCGCGGGCGCCCTCGCCGAGGCCGAGCACGTCTCCGTACTGCTGCTCGGCGGCCGGGTGCGGCGCGGCACCCTCGCCACCGTCGACCACTGGACGACGAAGATGCTGTCCGGCTTCGTCATCGACCTGGCGTTCATCGGTGCCAACGGCATCTCCCGCGAACACGGCCTCACCACCCCCGACCCGACCGTCAGCGAGGTCAAGGCACAGGCCGTCCGGGCCGCCCGGCGCGTGGTCTTCGCAGGCGTGCACACCAAGTTCGGAGCCGTCAGCTTCTGCCGGTTCGCCGGGGTCGGCGCGCTGGAGACGATCGTGACGAGCACCCTGCTCCCGGCCTCCGAGGCCCACCGCTACTCCCTGCTCGGGCCTCAGGTCATCCGCGTCTGACCCACCCTCCCCTGTCACCACCGGGCGCAGACACGCCCTGTTGCACCCCTTATATCCCCATATTTTCCAGGAGCGATCCATGCGAACCCAGAGCCGACGACGGCCACCGCGAGCCCCGCTCGCACTGGCCGCCGCAGGGACGCTGCTCGCCCCGCTGCTCTCCGGCTGCTGGGTCGGCGCGGGCGGGGCCGGATCCGGCGGCGACGCCATCAACGTCCTCATGGTCAACAACCCCCAGATGGTCGAGCTGCAGAAGCTGACCCGCGCCCACTTCACCCAGGAGACGGGCATCAAGGTCAACTTCACGGTCCTGCCCGAGAACGACGTCCGCGACAAGATCAGCCAGGACTTCGCCAACCAGGCCGGCCAGTACGACGTCGCCACCCTGTCCAACTACGAGATACCGATCTACGCCCGCAACGGCTGGCTGCACGAGATGAACTCGTACGTCGCCAAGGACCCGGCGTACGACGAGCGGGACGTCCTCAAGCCGATGCGCCAGTCCCTCAGCGGCGACGACGGCAAGCTCTACGGCCAGCCCTTCTACGGCGAGTCGTCGTTCCTGATGTACCGCAAGGACGTGTTCGAGAAGAACGGCCTGACGATGCCCGCGCACCCCACCTGGCAGCAGGTGGCGGACCTCGCGGCCAAGACGGACGGCGCCGAACCGGGCATGAAGGGCATCTGCCTGCGCGGCCTGCCCGGCTGGGGCGAGGTGATGGCCCCGCTCACCACGGTCGTGAACACCTTCGGCGGCACCTGGTTCGACAAGGACTGGAAGGCACAGCTCGACTCCCCGGCCTTCGAGAAGGCGACGAAGTTCTATGTCGACCTGGTCCGTGAGCACGGCGAGTCCGGCGCCGCCCAGTCCGGCTTCGCCGAGTGCCTGAACAACATGACCCAGGGCAAGGTCGCCATGTGGTACGACGCCACCTCCGCGGCCGGATCCCTGGAGGCGGCGAACTCCCCCGTGAAAGGCAAGGTGGGCTACGCGCCCGCCCCCGTCGAGAAGACGAAGTCCTCCGGCTGGCTCTACACCTGGGCCTGGGGCATCCAGAAGGCCTCCCGCAACCCCGGCAACGCCTGGAAGTTCGTCTCCTGGGCGTCCGGCAAGGGCTACGAACAGCTGGTCGGCGAACGGGTCGGCTGGTCGAACGTCCCGGCCGGCAAACGGGCGTCGACCTACGCCAACGCGGACTACCGCAAAGAGGCCGCCGCCTTCCAGCAGATGACCAAGGAGGCCATCGAAGGGGCCCGGCCCGACGATCCCGGCGTACAGCCGCGGCCCGCGCCCGGCATCCAGTTCGTCGGCATCCCCGAGTTCACCGACCTCGGCACCAATGTCTCCCAGGAGATCAGCGCGGCCATCGCCGGACGCCAGTCCGTCGAGTCGGCCCTGAAGAAGTCCCAGGCGCTCGCCGAGAAGATCTCCGAGGAGTACGAGGGACGATGACCACCACGACAACGGCCCCCGTGGCCTCCCCCGAGATACCCGCCCCCGTCCGCCGGCCCTCCGCCCGGCTGCGCGCCTGGGCCACCCGGGCCCCGCTGCTGCCCGCCCTCATCTTCATGATCGTCGTCACCCAGCTGCCGTTCGTGGCCACGCTGGTGATCTCCTTCTTCGACTGGAACGCCCTCTACCCCGACGCCCGGCACTTCACCGGCATCGAGAACTACCAGGAGGTCCTCACCGACCCGGACCTGCGCCACTCGGTGTGGACGACGGTGCTCCTCACCGTGGCGGTGGTCCTGGCCAGCCTGGTCCTCGGACTCGTCCTCGCCCTGCTGCTGGACCGGAGGTTCCGCGGCCGGGGCCTCGTCCGCACTCTGCTGATCGCGCCCTTCCTGGTGGTTCCGGTCGCGGCCGCCCTGCTCTGGAAGCATGTGCTCTACAACCCTGAATACGGCCTGCTCAATGGGTTGTTGCACTATGTGGGCGGTCCACAGCCCGACTGGATCTCCAACACCCCGCTGCTCGCCGTCGAGGCGTCCCTCGTCTGGCAGTGGACACCGTTCATGATGCTGATCCTGCTCGCCGGACTGCAGAGCCGCGACCACGAGCAGATCGAGGCGGCCCGGGTCGACGGTGCGAACGACTGGCAGATCTTCGTCCATCTGACGCTGCCGCACCTGCGCCGCTACCTCGAACTGGGCGCCCTGCTGGGCTCGATCTACATCGTCCAGAACTTCGACGCGGTCTTCACGATCACGTCCGGCGGCCTCGGCACCGCCAACCTCCCCTACACCGTCTACCAGAGCTTCTACCAGGCCCACGAGAACGGCCTCGCCTCGGCCGCGGGCGTCCTGGTGGTCATCGGCTCGATCGTCATCGCGACCTTCGCCCTGCGCGTGGTGTCGTCCCTGTTCCGCGAGGAGGTGTCCCGCGCATGAGCGTCGTACGCCGTAACGGTCTGGGCCTGCTGGCCTGGCTGGCCGGGCTCGTGTTCTTCCTGCCCATCGCGTGGATGGCGCTGACGTCGTTCCACTCGGAGTCCGACGCCGCGACCAATCCGCCCTCCTTCGCGGCCGCCCTCACGCTGGACGGCTACCGGGAGTTCTTCGGCGCAGGCGGCGGCGCCAGCCCCTGGCCCGCCCTGATCAACTCCACCGTCGCCTCCGTGGTCTCGACCCTGCTGGTCCTGCTGCTGGCCTTCCCGGCGGCCTACGCGCTGTCGATCAACCGGGTCCGCAAGTGGACGGACGTGCTGTTCTTCTTCCTGTCCACCAAGATGCTGCCGGTCGTGGCGGGCCTGCTCCCGATCTACCTCTTCGCCAAGAACGCCGGGATGCTCGACAACATCTGGCTGCTGGTCGTCCTCTACACCTCCATGAACCTGCCGATCGCGGTGTGGATGATGCAGTCCTTCCTCGCCGAGATCCCGGTCGCGGTGATCGAGGCGGCGAGGGTGGACGGGGCCCGGCTGCCCACGATCCTCGCGCGCGTGGTCGCCCCGATCTCCCTCCCCGGTATCGCCGCCACCGCCCTGATCTGCTTCATCTTCAGCTGGAACGAGCTGCTGTTCGCCCGGGTGCTCACGGGCGTGGTCGCCGAGACCGCCCCCGTCTACCTGACCGGTTTCATCACCAGCCAGGGCCTGTTCCTGGCGAAGGTGTGCGCCGCGTCGCTCGTCATCTCCCTGCCGGTGCTCGCCGCGGGGTTCGCCGCCCAGGACAAGCTGGTCCAGGGCCTGTCGTTGGGAGCCGTGAAATGAAGGCCGCCGTCATCGAGTCCGTGGGCAAGGCCGTCGTCGCCGAGGTCCCCGACCCGACGCCCGGCCCGCGCGAGGTCGTGGTCGAGGTCGCGGCCTGCGGCCTGTGCGGAACCGATCTGCACATCCTCCAGGGCGAGTTCGCCCCGAAGCTGCCGATCGTGCCCGGCCACGAGTTCGCCGGCGAGGTGGTCGGGGTGGGCACCCGGGTCACGGAACTCTCGGTGGGTGACCGGGTCGCGGTCGATCCGTCCCTGTACTGCTACGAGTGCCGCTACTGCCGTACCGGCCACAACAACCTCTGCGAACGCTGGGCCGCGATCGGCGTGACCACGGCCGGAGGGGCGGCGCGGTACGCGGTGGCCCCGGTGGCGAACTGCGTGAAGCTCCCCGACCACGTCCGCACCGAGGACGCGGCGCTCGTCGAGCCCCTCTCCTGCGCGGTGCGCGGCTACGACGTGCTCCGGTCCCGCCTCGGCGCGCACGTGCTGATCTACGGCTCCGGCACCATGGGCCTGATGATGCTGGAGCTGGCCAAGCGCACGGGCGCGGCGAGCGTGGACGTCGTCGACGTGAACCCGGCCCGTCTGGAGACGGCCCGCCGCCTCGGCGTCTCGGCGTCGGCGGCGAACCCCGACGAACTGGACCGCCCGCAGGGCTGGGACCTGGTCGTCGACGCCACGGGCAACGCGGCGGCGATCCAGGACGGTCTGGACCGGGTGGCCAAGGCGGGCACCTTCCTGCAGTTCGGCGTGGCCGACTACGCGACCCGCGTGACGATCGACCCGTACCGCATCTACAACCAGGAGATCACCATCACCGGCTCGATGGCGGTGCTGCACAGCTTCGAGCGGGCGGCGGAGCTGTTCGCGGGCGGCGTCCTCGACCCGGAGGTCTTCATCAGCGACCGCATACCGCTGGAGCGGTACCCGCAGGCACTGGAGCAGTTCGCGGCAGGAGTGGGCCGGAAGATCGTCGTCGTGCCGTAGCGGGGACGGGACCGCCACGGGCGGGGGCAGGCGAAATCCGCTGGGACGCCTGCCCCCCGCCTCGTACCCTCACGGCATGCCGAGACCTCATGGATTCACCTACGAGCAGCACACGGGCGGAACGATCCGCATCAGCCACCACGGCCGCCCCGCCACCACCCTGAACGGCCCCCGGGCCACGCAGTTCCTCGCCGAGGTCGAGACCTCCGACCCCCAGCTCGTCATGGCCCGCTGGACCGGCAACTACAAGCGCGGCAACGAACGCACCGCCCGCAACCACCCGCGCAACCGCCGCTGACCCGATTGGCCGCAGGGTAAGGGAACGGCAAAGTCGCCTCGCTCGTTCACCCGGCATGACAGCTATGACCCCCGGCTCGAACATCCCCCTGTCCGCCGCCCGCGTGACGGTGGACGTCGCCGCCCCGGTGCGGCTCGACGTATCGGGCCTGCTGCTCACCGCCGACGGCAAGGTGCGCTCCGACGACGACTTCATCTTCTACAACCAGCCGTCGGGCCCGGGCGTGACGTACCGCTCGGGCGGCGGCAGCGCCCCCGACGCGATCACGGTCGACACGACGGCCCTCCCCTCTGGCATCGAGAAGATCGTCGTCACGGCGAGCCCGGACGCCGCCGGCCAGACCTTCCAGGGCATCGAGCCGACGGCCACGATCCGCAACGCGGACGACGCCTCCGTCCTGGCCACCTTCACGCCGCCGCAGCTCGGCAGCGAGACGGCCCTGGTGATCGTGGAGGTCTACCAGCGAGGCGGCCAGTGGAAGGCCCGCGCCGTCGGCCAGGGATACGCCAACGGCCTCGCGGGCATCGCCACGGACTTCGGAGTCACCGTGGAGGAGCCGGCCGCCGCCGCCCCACCCCAGCCGGTGGCCCCGCCGCCCGCCCCCGTGCAGCCGCCCGCCCCGCCCGTCTCCGCCCCCGCCGCTCCCCCGGCCCCGGCCACACCTCCCCCGCCCGCGCCCGGCACCGGGAAGATCAACCTCGACAAGGGCCGCGTCAGCCTCCAGAAGAACCAGACGGTCTCCCTGATCAAGGGCGGCCGTCCGCTGCTCTCCCAGGTCAGGATGGGTCTCGGCTGGGAGCCGGCCTACCGTGGCAAGGACATCGACCTGGACGCCTCGGTCATCGCCTACGGACCGCAGCGCAACCACATCGACAGCTGCTACTTCGGCAAGCTGCAGATCGTGGGCGGCGCCATCCGCCACTCCGGCGACAATCTCACGGGCGAGGGCGGCGGGGACGACGAGACCATCATGGTCGACCTCGGCCGCCTGCCCCAGGAGGTCACCGGCCTGGTCTTCACGGTCAACTCCTTCTCCGGCCAGAAGTTCACGGAGGTCGCCAAGGCCTACTGCCGCCTCCTGGACGGCACGACGGGCGAGGAGCTGGTCCGTTTCGACCTCACCTCCGCCGAGCCCCAGACCGGCGTCCTGATGGCCAAGCTCATCCGCCAGTTCTCCGGCGAGTGGGAGATGACGGCCTTGGGGGACTTCGTGAAGTCCCGCACGGTCAGGGGGATGGTCAAGCCGGCAGCCCAGGCCCTGTAGGCCACCGGAGCGGCCCCCGGGACGCCCCCGCACCAGGGGGCGTCCGGCTCACCGGGGCGCGGGCGCCGCTCCCAGCCCCTCCAGCAGCAGCGTCAGATACCGCCGGACGTGCCGGTCCTCCCCGTCCGCGAGTTCCGACGCCGTCGCCACCCCGTGAGCCAGCCGCAGCACGTCGATCGCCTCGAGGTCCGCCCGCAGCGTGCCCTCGGCCTGCGCCGCCCCGACCAGCTGCCCGGCCGCCGCCTTGACCGAGTCGCCGCAGGCCGGGTTCACCAGGGATCCCGAGTCCGTGACGGCCGGGCCCAGCAGCGCCCTCAGCCCCCGCATCCGGATCATCCCGACGCCCAGTTCGTACAGCCACTCCCGCAGCGCCTGGCCCGGCGGCAGTTCGTTCGCGAGCACCCCGGCCCAGGCCGCGATCGCCTCCACGCGGTCGAGATACGCGGCCTCCAGCAGCGCCTGCCGGGTCGGGAAGTGCCGGTACAGCGTGCCGGAGCCGACCCCGGCGCGCTTGGCGATGTCGTCGAGCGAGGCGCCCTCCCCGTGCTCGGCGAACGCCTCGACGGCCACCCTCAGCAGCCGCTCATGGTTGCGCCGGGCGTCCGCCCGCATGGGCCTGACCTGCGCCACGCGACCACTCCTCACCGACCGGGGATTTTCTCCGCACTCTACCGAGACGGCGTACCGGCCCCCGTCCCCTGCATCCTCATCGTCCCCGCCGCCAGGTCCCGCAGGAGCGAGGAAGGGGCGCGGCAGATGTGCCGCAGGGCCGGCGAGACCGCGGCGGCCACTCCGCTCAGGCGGAGTCGCGCACCACGAGTTCGGGTGACACCCACGCGTCAGCGCCCCGCAGTGGCTCCTCGCCCGCGCGCAGCCGGGCCACCTGTTCCACGGCCAGTCGTCCCAGCTGCCGCTTGTCGATGTGCAGCGTGGTCAGGGCGGGTTCGACCAGCTCGCCCAGGGAGAGACCGTCGAAGCCGAGCACGGCCAGGTCGTCCGGAACGCCGCGGCCCCGTCGGCGGGCGGTGCGCATCGCCCCGATCGCGATCAGATCGTTGAAGCCGAAGACCGCGGTGACCTCGGGCCGCCGGGCCAGCAGCCGCTCCATGCCGGCCTCGCCGCCCGCGACGCTGTGCTCGGGGCACATCACGACCCAGTCCTCGTCGACCGGCAGACCGAGTCTCCTCGCCTGCTCCAGGAAGGCCTGTCCGCGAGGTCCGGGGCCGTGCACACCGTCCAGCATGCCGATCCTGCGGTGGCCCGCGTGGAACAGATGGTTCATGCCCTGCTCGACGCCCGCACCGGCGTCGATGCCGACGGCCGCGAACCGGGTCTGCTGCGGACCGCGCTCCAGCAACACCAGCGGCACACCCCCGAGATGCCGGGTGAGCACGTCGTCCGGGTCCCTGAAGTAGCCCACGACCGCGTCCGCCTGGTGGGAGAGCACGTCGAGTGCCTCCCGCTCCCGGGCCTCGTCGATCCGGGAGTCCCACACGACGACCTGCCAGCCGCGCTGCTCGGCCGCCTCCAGCACCCCGGCGGCCACTTCGGGGAAGAAGGGGTTGCGCAGGTCCGGGATGACCAGGCCGGCCGTCACGGCGCCCTTCTGCACGAGCCCGCGCGCGAACCGGCTCGGCCGGTAGTCGAGGATTCGCGCCGCCTCCAGGACCCGCTCCTTGGTGCCGGGGTCGATCTCACCCTTGTCGTTGACCGCCCGGGAGACCGTCTGCCGTGACACCCCGGCCAGGCGGGCGACGTCGTGGATCGTGGCCCGGCGCCGGGCACCGTCGGACCGCTCGGCGCCCGGCTCCACATGCTGATTGTCCGTCCGCACGTCCAGCACTGTATCCGGCGCGGGCCAGCACCCCGCCGCCCCGCACTCGTGTACGGGCGCCATGACACCGCTCGCCGGCCGCGCCCGGCGTTATGGCTGAGGCCGGATGGGTCCACGGTCCGGCGGAGCCGGGTGCGGCCTGCGCCCACCCGTGCCGCCCCAGCGGCACCACTGCCCGCAGCCGCGCCGGAGCGGACCCGCAGCCGCCGGACGACGCAAGGGGACGCCACGCGGCAAGCCACCGCGCGAACGTGCCCGTCCGCTCGTAGCGGTCTTCGTTGAAGCACTCCCATGAGCAGTACGGCCCGTCGCAGCGGGGGCGGCGCTCCGTCGTCCCGCAACGGCGGCACGGCGCGGGCTCCGCACGACGCGCCTCCGCTTCCTGCCGACGGGTCAGGTTGGCGCAGGCGCGGCTGCAGTGGACCGCGCCCTTGGTCAGGACACGACCGCCGCACTCAGGACACACCGGCTTCGGCCTGCGCCGGGCCTGTGCCCACTGCGTGGCGGTGCCGGCAAGGCTGCACCGGTTACTGCAGAAGTGCCTGCCCTTCCCTGTCACCGGCACGCCGCACTGCTCGCACAACTTGGACATGCGTGGACCGTATGTCCAGCAGCAGGGGGCGTCCGCCGAATAGGACGCCCCCACTCGTACGGGTGACTCGGTGTTCTACCGCTTCTGGCGCTTCCAGGGGCCGGTGATGGCGAGCATGATGCCGGGCGTCTGGATGTTGGCGTACAGCGTGCGGCCGTCGGGCGAGAAGGTGACACCCGTGAACTCGCTGTACTCCGGCTCCTGGGCGGTGCCGATGTTGAGCTCGTTGCGGGCGATCGGGTAGGTGCGTCCGCTGTCGGTGGCGCCGAACAGGTGCTGCACGCCTTCCCCGTCCTCGGCGATGACGAGGCCGCCGTACGGGGAGACGGTGATGTTGTCCGGACCGTCGAACGCCCCGTCCTTCGACGGGTCGGGGTTCACTCCGAGCAGGACCTTGAGCGTCAGCGTGCGGCGCTTGGGGTCGTAGAACCAGACCTGGCCGTCGTGCTGAACCGGGCTCTCCTCACGGGCATAGGAGGAGACGATGTAGGCACCGCCGTCGCCCCACCACATGCCCTCCAGCTTGCGGGCGCGGGTGACTTCGCCGTCCTTGAACTGCTTGCGCACGGGCGTGGTGCGGGCGTCGCGGTCGGGGACGTCCACCCAGTCGACGCCGTACACGGTGCCGGTCTTCGTGGCGCGGGACAGGTCGTCGACGAACGTGCCACCCGAGTCGAAGCACTTGGGCGCCTGGAGGACGCCGGCGTCGTCGGCGAGCCCCCGGAACTTCCCGGGGCCGTACTCGAAGCCGCGGGGCGGGGTCCAGCGGAAGAACAGGCCGTTGGGGCCGGAGGCGTCCTCGGTGAGGTAGGCGTGGCCGCGCTTGGGGTCGATGACGACGGCCTCGTGGTCGTAGCGGCCGAAGAACTTCAGCGGCTTGGGGCTGCGATTGGCACGCCGGTCGCACGGATCGACCTCGAACACATAACCGTGGTCCTTGGTCATGCCGTTGACGCCGGCCTTGTCGGAGTTCTCCTCGCAGGTGAGCCAGGTGCCCCAGGGGGTGCGGCCGCCGGCGCAGTTGGTGGAGGTGCCGGCGATGCCCACCCACTCGGCGACGCGTCCGTCGGGGCGTACCTCCACGACCGTGCAGCCACCGGCGGCGGCCGGGTCGTAGACGAGCCCCTCGGTGAGCGGAACCGGGTATTTCCAGTTGGCGCGCGGGCCCTTCAGCTCGTGGTTGTTGACGAGCAGGGTGGTGCCGCGGGGACCGTCGAAGGTGGCGGTGCCGTCGTGGTTGGAGGGTGTGAACTCGCCGGACTCCAGCTTGGTCCTGCCGCTGTAGGTCACGATCTCGTACGTGAAGCCGGCGGGCAGGGCGAGGATGCCCTCGGGGTCCGCGACGAGCGGCCCGTAGCCGACTCCGTGCTGCGCGTCCGCCGCCCCGTCACCCGCGCTGACGGTGTCGTCGGAGGCGAGGGCGTTCGGCGCGGTGGCGAGGGCGCCGACACTGCCCGCCAGCGCGACACCGGCCCCGGTGATCGCGGAGTTTCTGGCGAAGTCCCTGCGGGTGAGCGACATGGTGTGTCTCCTGAGACGGTGAGTATGCCGTGGGAGGTGGCGGACCTCGTTCGGCGAAACCGTCCCGCTCATCCGTGAACACCAGTTGAACAACGCCCTGGGGGCGGGGGGAACTGCGCGACAATCCGAGACGGCGCCGCACCGACCGGGAAGGGTCAGCCCCCCTGCTGCGACCGAGCCTTGAACGCGGCCTTCCGCGCTTCCTTCGCCACCTTCTTGTCGGGATGCAGCCGCCCCATCGCCTCCAGCACATCAGCCGTGGCCGGATGATCGACCCGCCACACGGCGGCGAAGAACCCGCTGTGCTGCTGGGCGAGGCCCTGCACCAGCGCCCGCAGCTCCTCCGAGTTGCCCTCGGCGGCGAGCTGCGCGGCCACGGTGTCGATGGTCAGCCAGTACACCATCGCCTCGGACGGCGCGGGCACGTCCGTCGCACCGTGCTCGGTCAGCCACACCCGTGCGAGCCCGCCCAGCTCGGGGTCGTCGAGGACCTCCCGCAAGGCGGGCTCGGCGGAAGCGCCGACGAGGGACAGGGCCTGCTGGCACCGCAGCCGCCGCAGCGGCGCCCCGGCGTCGGCACCCCGCGCAGCCGCGAGCAACTCCCTGGCCGCGGCCAGGGATTCCCGTCGCCGGAGCCACTGCTCGGTCTCGGCCTGTGCCGCACCCGGCGGGAACTCCGCCGTGCCGTCGAGCAGCGCGTCGGCCCCCTTGTCCGCGAGGTCCCCGACGGCCGGCGCCTCGAACCCGGCCTCCAGCAGGCGTGCGCGCACGCCGTACAGCCCGAGCGGGGTGAGCCGGACCATGCCGTACCGGGAGACGTCGGTGTCGTCGACGGGCGCGGCGGGCTCCTCGTCGGCGTCGGCCATGAGCGCCTCGTCCACGGGCTGGTACTCGACGAATCCCACGGGCTCCAGCATCCGGAACTGGTCGTCCAGCCGCATCATCGCGTCGGACACCTGCTCCAGGACGTCGTTGGTGGGCTCGCTCATGTCGCTGGGCACGATCACCGAGGCGGCCAGCGCCGGCAGCGGCACCGGGGCGGCGTCGGCGGCGTCCTCGCCGGCCGTCAGCAGATAGAGGTTGCCGAGCACGCCGTCGAGGAACTCGGCCTCGCCCTCGGGGTCCCAGTCGAGGGCGGAGAGGTCGACCTCGCCGTCCTCGTCCACGAGCCCGGCGAGGTCGGGGACGCTCGCGTCGGCGAGCACGGTCTCCAGCGCGGCGAGCCATACGGCGAGCACGTCCTGCGGCGAACCACCGGTGAGCAGGGCCAGGTCCGCACCGGCGGTCACCGTGCCCTCCCGCTCGTCGACGACCTCGACGAGCCCGGCGTCGACGGCGACCCGCCACGCCTCGCTGGCGTCGGCGGCGGCGTCCTCCCCGCTCAGCCCGAGCGTCTCAGCGGCCGCGGGCAACTGCTCGTCCACGAGCCCTCCCCCGGCGTCGACGCGGGTGTCCGGCCCGGCCCAGCGGGCGAGCCGGACGGCCCGGGACAGCAACGGCGTGGACAGCGCGTCGCGCGCCAGCTCCGCTTCGTTGTGCAGCCGCACCGGCGGCAGGGGGGAGCTGTCTGACATCGGCTAATTCTCCTAGCGCGCCTCATGTGACTCAGCCGCTCAGCCTAGACGGATTTCCACCCATGCCGCCCACTTCATCTCCCCGTCGGCTGCCGTACATGGCCGAAACCTTGACAAGTGACATGCACAGGCTGGAGATTGACGCGCGTAGAAGTCGGCGGACAGTTGTTCACCGGGCCGGCCCCACCAGGCCCACCCGTCCATACCGGTCTACGCGCGTCATCGCATCCGCCCCACAGGTAGCGACAGTTCAGTCTTTCCACACGTCTCCGCCCTCGTCCCGGCGCCCTGTCATGTCCCCGGAGGGAATCCCGTTGCCGAGCAAGTCGTCCGCGCGTCTCGCCGCGCTCACCGTCGCCGCCGCGTGCTCCGCGGCATCCACGATCGTTCTCACCAGCCCCGCGCACGCGGAGTCGGTCCGCGTCCACGACATCCAGGGCAGCACCCGGACATCCCCGTACGCCGGAAAACAGGTCACGGACGTGGCCGGAATCGTCACCGGCATCCGGACCTACGGATCGTCCCGCGGCTTCTGGATCCAGGACCCGACCCCGGACGCCGACCCGGCGACCAGCGAGGGCGTCTTCGTCTTCACCGGCTCCGCGCCGAAGGGGGTCACCGTCGGTGACGCCGTCACGGTCAGCGGCACGGTCACGGAGTACGTCCCCGGCGGAGCGACCTCCGGCAACCAGTCGGTGACGGAGATCACCAAGCCGACGACCACGGTCGTCTCCAGCGGCAACGCGCTCCCCGCCGCCACGGCGATCACCTCCCGCTCGGTCCCCGCCGCCTACGCACCCGCCGGCGACACCGCGGCGGGCGGCTCGGTCAACGCGCTCCCCCTGAAGCCCTCGGCGTACGCCCTGGACCACTACGAGTCGCTGGAGGGCATGTCCGTCCGGGTCACCGACACCCGCGTGGTGGGCGCCACCGACCCGTACACCGAGCTGTGGGTGACGGTGAAGCCGCACGAGAACCGCAACCGCCACGGCGGCACGGTCTACGGCTCCTACGACGACCAGAACACGGGCCGCCTCCAGATCCAGTCCCTCGGCGCGACGGCGGACTTCCCCAAGGCGAACGTGGGCGACACCCTCACGGGCACCACCGCGGGCCCCCTGGACTACAACCAGTTCGGCGGCTACACCCTGGTCGCGAGCGAACTCGGCACGCTGAAGAGCGCGGGCCTGGAGCGCGAGACGACCCGCGAGCAGCGCTCCTCCGAACTCGCCGTCGCCACCTACAACGTCGAGAACCTCGACCCGTCCGACGACACGTTCGCCGCGCACGCCGCCGCGATCGTGAACAACCTGAAGTCGCCGGACATCGTGTCCCTGGAGGAGATCCAGGACAACAACGGCGCGACGAACGACGGTACGGTCGCCGCCGACCAGACCCTCACCAAGCTGATCGACGCGATCGTCGCGGCCGGCGGCCCGAAGTACGACTGGCGCTCGATCGACCCGGCGAACAACACCGACGGCGGCGAGCCGGGCGGCAACATCCGCCAGGCGTTCCTCTTCAACCCGCAGCGCGTCTCCTTCGCGGACCGCGCGGGCGGCGACGCCACGACGGCCACCGGCGTGACGAAGGTCCGCGGCAAGGCCCACCTGACGCTCAGCCCCGGCCGCATCGCCCCCGCCGACGAGGCCTGGAAGAACAGCCGCAAGCCGCTGGCCGGCGAGTTCGCCTTCCGCGGCCGCACGGTCTTCGTGATCGCCAACCACTTCAACTCCAAGGGCGGCGACCAGGGGCTGACCTCCCAGTACCAGCCGCCGTCCCGCAGCTCCGAGACGCAGCGCCACCAGCAGGCCACCCTGGTGAACGCCTTCGTCAAGGACATCCTCGACACGCAGAAGAACGCGGACGTCGTCACGCTGGGGGACATCAACGACTTCGAGTTCTCCCGGACCGCGAAGCTCCTGGAGGGCCACGGCGAACTCTGGTCGGCGATCAAGTCGCTCCCGCGCAGCGAGCGCTACTCGTACGTCTACCAGGGCAACAGCCAGGTCCTCGACCAGATCCTGATCAGCCCGTCGATCCGCCGCGACTGCGACTTCGAGTACGACAGCGTGCACGTCAACGCGGAGTTCAACGACCAGATCAGCGACCACGACCCGCAGGTTCTGCGTTTCCGCCCGTGACACACCGTGGGCCCGGCCGGGCGTCCCTCCGGCCGGGCCCACGCGTGGCGATCACTCCGGGACCAGCCCCAGAGCGTGCTCGTACCGGCTGCCGGTGACCTTCCGCAGCCCCGGGTACGCCCGCACCCGCTCCCAGGAGTCCGTCGACGGCGCGGCCATCGCCGCCTCGTAGGCCGCGGCACTCTCCCACTCCGCGTAGTTCAGCACGTGCCCGCCGTCCGTGCTGAGGTGGAAGTGGGCGGACATCAGCCCGGCGTGCCCCACCGGATCGTCGCCCAGCGCCTTGACGACCAGGTCGACCCACTCCTCCCGGCGCTCCCGCGCCCCGTCCTCGAAGTCGATCCGCACGGTCACGATCAGACCCGGCGCCCGCGTGTCCCCGACGGCGCGCTCCCTGCTCCGGTAGCGCCGGTACCGCCCGAGCGCGACCCGCTCGATCCCCGGCACGGCCGTGTCGATCTCGTCGACCCGCTCCTGCCGGTGCGTTCCGACGAAGGACTCGTACGCCTGCTCGCCGGTCCACTGCGAGTAGTGCATCAGGGTGGACCCGTCCTGCCCCGCGTACACGTGATACCCCAGCAGGTCCCCGGCGGGCCAGGGCCGCCGCTCCCAGGCCCGCCCGATGGCCTCGACCGTCTGCCGCTGCCGCTCGGGAGTACCCACTCGCCAGGTGCTGAAGAAGGGAGCACCGACGCGGAGGTCGGTGGGGTCGGGGTGCTGCTCGGTTCGACGGCTCATGAACACTCCAGTCGTAGCGCCGGTCGCGAACACACACCACTTTTCAACCTCGACCAAACTTGAGGTCAAGCGGCCGGTGTCGTTGCCGGCGCCGGGTGGGTCCACGGCCCGGCGGGACGGGGTGCCTCCCCGGGCGGCACGCATGACCGCATCTGGACCAGAGCGCACGCGCACCCGCGTACGGCGAGAAGGGGACGTGTCGGGGGGTGTCAGCCCGCAGCGGTTGGCGCGTCAGCGAACAGTCAGTCGGCACACAAGTCGATCGCGCCGTTCCGAGGACGGACATGCCCCGACGCGGCCCCGACCCACCCCCGGCGTCACTCGAAGACGCGCACCCTCACCCACCGCCGGGCAGGGCACGCACCCCACCCACCGCCGGGCAGGGCACACGCGCCCCGCAGAACCAGAACCAGACTCAGTGATGCCCGTGCGCGTGCCTCCACCGCAGCACCCCGACCGCCACCACGGCCCCTGCCGCCCCGGCCACCAGCACCGGCTTCGGATGCCGCATCCCGGCCTCCACAACCGTCCGCACCGGCCGAGGCCCCGCATGCGCCGCCCTGTCCTGCACGGTGTGCCCCGCCTGCGCCGCACTGCTGCGCAACTGCACCGTCATCGCCCCGGCCTTGTCCCGCAGATCAGCGGCCCGCGCCCGCGCACGCCCCTTCACATCCGCCTTCCCGGCCAGCTCCTCCACCGTGTTGCCCAGTTCCGTACGGGTCCGCTCTATCTGCCGCCGCAGCTCGTCGGGCCCCTTGGCCCCACCCGTCGCTTCCGTCATCGATGCGCCCTCTCCTTGATCTCCTCCACGTCCGCCCTGACACTGCCGAGCGCCTGCTCGGGTGTGGGCGGACCGGCCTTCCGCAACTGCGCCCGCCCGGTCGCCGCCAGCACGGCCGCGATCACGAACAGCACTCCCGTCACGATCAGCGCCGCGGCCCACACCGGCAGGACCAGCGAGAGCGCGGCGACACCCGCGCCGGACAGCACCAGCAGCCCGGCGTACGCGACGGCTCCCGCCGCCCCGAGCAGCCCGCCGCCGCGCCCCGCACGCCGCCCCTTCTCCGCGAGTTCCTCCTTGGCGAGGGCCACTTCCTGCCGCATGAGCGTGGAGAGCTGCTCCGTGGCCTGCCCGACGAGTTCACCCACGGAACGGCGCTCGTCGTGCACGGCCCGATGCTCGATGGTCCCGGTCACGGTGCCTCCTCTCGACGTCAGGAACACCCGAGTACCCGAACGCCCCCGCTGCGAACGCGGCACCCTGGGCCCTGACGCTCCCCGTGCTGAAGCATCGCTTACCAATAAGCGGTAGAAAAATTAAGTAGAGCTGTATGGATGTGACGCCGACACTGCTCCCATGACCAGACGACCGCCCGCACCAGCCCACCCGGCGCCACACCACCCCGCCCCGCCCCGCCCCTGGGCCGCACCCTCTGCGCCATGATCACCCCCTTCACCCCGTCCGGCGCCCTGGACCTCGACGGCGCCCAGCGCCTCGCCCACCACCTCGTGGCGCACGGCTGCGACGGCCTG
The DNA here is from genome assembly GCF_040706515.1 of Streptomyces sp. NPDC047880. Lineage (NCBI taxonomy): Bacteria > Bacillati > Actinomycetota > Actinomycetes > Kitasatosporales > Streptomycetaceae > Streptomyces > Streptomyces sp. NPDC047880. The sequence continues at coordinate 139,263 of NZ_JBEZOK010000002.1, forward strand.
GTCCTGTCCGGCACCACGGGCGAGTCCCCCACCACCTCGGACACCGAGAAGTCCGACCTCGTCCGAGCCGTACGCGAGGCGGTCGGCGACCGGGCGAAGGTCATCACCGGCGTCGGCACCCCCGACACCCGGCACACCGCCGAACTGGCCCGGGAGGCCGAAAAGGCGGGCGCGGACGGTCTGCTGGTGGTGGCGCCGTACTACAGCAGGCCCCCGCGGGAGGCGATCGAGGCCCACTTCCGGGAGACCGCGGACGCCTGCGGCCTCCCGCTCATGCTCTACGACATCCCCGCCCGCACCGGCACCCGCATCGAACCGGAGACGCTCCTCCGCCTCGCCGAGCACCCCGGGATCGTCGCGGTCAAGGACTGCTCCCACGACTTCCTGGGCGCCCAGAAGGTGCTGGCCCGTACGGACCTGGCGTATTACGCGGGCTGCGACGAACACAACCTCGCGCTGTACGCCGTGGGCGGCACGGGCTACGTCAGCACGGTCGCGAACGTGATCCCGGACCGTCTGCGAGCGGTGCTGGACGCGTTCGACGCGGGCGGCACGGCCCGGGCGGCCCGCCTCCAGCAGCAGGTCACCCCTCTCATCGAGGCGGTCATGTCGGCGGGCCTGCCGGGCACCGTCACGGCGAAGGCGCTCATGAACGCCCTGGGCCTCCCGGCGGGCCCGGTCCGCAGACCTCTTCAGCCGGCCGGCCGCAGGACGGCCGACGAACTGCTCTCGCTCCACTCCGCCCTGGTCAGCACGTGATCACCGCTCCGCGAACACCGGCTCCCACCGCCCCTTGGTGCCGTCCTTGGGCGACCGGAAGTCACTGAGCGGGGTGGCCTTCTCGCCACCGATGGTCACCAGGACCAGCCGCTGGTGGTACTCGTTGCCGTCGTGCCCGATGTCCCAGGCGACGAGCGAGTTCCCGTCCGCCCAGGCCAGCAGCTGCTGCCCGCGCACCTCGCGCTGCTTCCCGGTACGGGCGTCGAGGACGAAGGACGACGTCTTCCACTTCCGTCCCGCGAACTGACCGGCGACGAGCTGCCCGTCCGGCGACACCCCGGCGTCGACGAACCAGTCCCGGTACTTCTCCAGGGCGGGCGCGGGGACTTCCTTGCCGGTGAAGTCGTAGAACTTCTTGCCCGGTTCGGTGGGCATCCCGGACCAGGCGAGCCGGCCGTCATGGGTGAACCCGAAGTCCTGGCGGGAGTTGAGGAACGCGCCGGGGTTGTGCGCGCCCCCGCCGAACTCCACCGCGGCCCATGAACTGCTCCCGGAGGCCACGTCGATGACGTGGAAGCCGGTCCGGTACGACTCCGTGAACGGGGCGTCCCAGTCCTCCGACCCGTCGATCTTCACCCGGCGGTCGGGGTTCTTGCTGTACGCCGTCGCGACGAGTTTCCTGCCGTCGGGGGAGAACTCCACTCCGGCCACCGGCCGGTCGACGGGGATCCACCGCTTGACCTGACCGCTCGCCAGATCGAGCAGCCCGATCCGCGGCACGGGCAGGTCCCGCTCCAGGACGGCGGCGGTCCGCAGCCCGGGGGCGACCGCGACGCAGGACCACCGGTCGTCCTTCACGTACTTCTTCGTGGCGGGGTTCAGCAGCCAGTACGTGCGCTCCGCGACAGCCCGGCCGGCGGACTGCTCGACGTTCCTGGTGGTGTAGTACGCGGCCAGCGCGACCCGCCCGGCCGCGATCAGGTCGCGCGGCGGCGACTGGTCGGGGTGGGCTGTGATCCCGGTCTGCGCCCCCCCGCCCGAGGGGCGTACGTCCTGCTTGCCCGAGTCGAGCATCGGTACGGCCACGGCGACGGCCACCACGGCGACGGCCGCGGCGGCAGCGGTCGCGAGCCGGCGGCTGCGCCGGCGCCGGCGCACGGCCAGCACCCGGTCGGCGAAGCCGGGGGCCGCGGACGGCTGCCCCTCGGCCTGGTCACGCAGGGCGTCACGCACGAGTTCGTCGACGTTCACTGACGCACCTCCACGGGCGAGTAGTCACGGGAAGGCCGCTGCTCGGCGGCGGCCGGGCCGAGGACGGCCAGTTCGGGTGCGAGGGCGCGCAGCCGGGCGAGGGAACGGTGGGTGGCGGACCGTACCGTGCCGACGGAGCAGCCCAGGATGCGGGCCACCTCGGCCTCGGGCAGGTCCTCGAAGTAGCGGAGCACGAGCACGGTGCGCTGCCGCGCGGTCAGCCGGGCCAGCGCGCCGCGCATCACCAGGCGCAGTTCGGCGGCACCGGAGGCGTCCGGGGCAGTACCCGTCTCCGGGGGTTCGGCGACGCTGAGTTCGCGCCTCGGCCACTTCAGCCGCCAGCGGCTGACCTGCTGCCGGTAGAGGACCTGCCGTACGTAGGCCTCGGGTTCGTCGATGCGGTGCCAGCGGCCCGCCGCCTTGATCAGCGCGTTCTGGAGCAGGTCCTCGCCCGCGTGCCGGTCGCCGCCGCTGAGCAGGACGGCGGTCTTCAGCAGCGCGGACGACCGGTTCGCCACGAACTCCTGGAAACTCTCCTGCGCTTGGGCATCCATCGTCACCTTCGCTCTCCCCCGGGGGCAGGCCCGGTGCGCGCCCCCCGTATTCCCTGTGACGCGTGTGGGGGCGCCCCGCTATGCCACCCGGGGACGACAAAAGCGGGACGGCCCGCACCGCAGTCCTCTGCGGCACGGGCCGTCCCGTCTGCTCGGCCCGTTCAGTTCCAGGCGTATCCGTCCCCGAACAGCAGCGTGTGCTCCAGCACGTCCTCCGCCGGGTCGTCGACCTGTCCGACGTTGACGTTGACCAGACCGACCCGGTGACCGTTGTGGGAGCCGGTGTTGGTCTCGTCGGCGTGCGCGGCCCCCGCCGGCAGCCAGCCCACCCCCAGCGCCACGACGGCTCCCACCAGCAGGCGTGCCCCGGCACGCCCCCGCTCGTTCCTCATGCCCCGGTCCTCGTTTCATCGGTTCGGCGAATGATCGGACACTGCGTCCACCCGTTCATCTGCCGAAACCACCACGAGGTCACGCGGGGTCATCCGTACGGGATCGTGCCGGTACCGCCGGTCGTTGCGTGCGGCGTGGCTTCAGTTGTGGCTGTGCAGGATCTCGTTCAGTCCGCCCCACACCGCGTTGTTCGGACGGGCCTCGACCGTGCCGGTGACCGAGTTGCGGCGGAAGAGGATGTTGGAGGCGCCGGACAGCTCGCGGGCCTTGATGATCTGGCCGTCGGGCATGGTGACGCGGGTGCCGGCGGTGACGTAGAGGCCGGCCTCGACGACGCACTCGTCGCCGAGGGCGATGCCCACACCCGCCTCGGCGCCGATCAGGCAGCGCTCGCCGACGGAGATGATGACGTTGCCGCCGCCGGAGAGGGTGCCCATCGTGGAGGCGCCGCCGCCGATGTCCGAGCCGTCTCCGATCACGACACCGGCGGAGATGCGGCCCTCGACCATCGACGTGCCGAGGGTGCCGGCGTTGAAGTTGACGAAGCCCTCGTGCATGACGGTGGTGCCCTCGGCGAGGTGGGCGCCGAGGCGGACCCGGTCGGCGTCGGCGATCCGGACGCCCTTGGGGGCCACGTAGTCCGTCATGCGGGGGAACTTGTCGACGGAGGTCACCTGGAGGTGCAGGCCATCGGCGCGGGCGTTCAGGCGCACCTTCTCGAGGTCGTCGACGGCGACCGGGCCGAGCGAGGTCCAGGCGACGTTGGCGAGGAAGCCGAAGATGCCGTCCAGGCTCTGGCCGTGCGGCTTGACCAGGCGGTGGGAGAGCAGGTGCAGGCGCAGGTAGGCGTCGTGCGCGTCGATCGGCTTCTCGTCGAGCGAGGCGATGACCGTGCGGACCGCGACCACCTCGACGCCGCGGCGGGCGTCGGGGCCGATCGCCGCGGTCGCACCACCGCCGAGCAGCTCCGCGGCACGCTCGGCGGACAGCCGCTCGGTGCCGGACGGGCCGGGCTGGTCGGCCAGCTCGGGCGCGGGGAACCAGGTGTCGAGAACGGTGCCGTCGGCGGCGATCGTGGCGAGGCCGGCGGCCACGGCGCCGGTCGTGCGAGGAGCAGTCGTGTCGGTCATGAGGGCAACCTAACCGGCGGACACCGGTCGATGCGAACCGGTACGGAGGCATCTCACGGGACGGGCGGTATCCGCCCGGCGACGACACCCCTCAGCAGCACGGACGCCACGGGCCCGCCCCCGGGCAGCGCGGCACGGCCGGCGGGCCGGACGGTTGCGAGCCGGCCCCCGGGGCACCGTCACCGAAGCCCCGTGGGACGCCTCCGGAGCCCCACTCGAGACCCTCCCCGGCACCCCGCCGGAAGCCCTCCCGGCACCCCGCCGCCGGCATCACCCACCCACTCCCGCCAACACCCGCCTCAACACCTCCCGCGCATACTCCTCGTCGTACGGCACCCCCGTCAGCAGCACCTGCAGGCAGATTCCGTCGACGACCGCCACCAGTGCCCGGGCCGTCACCGGATCCGTGCGCCGCGACAGCACCTCGGCGACGCCCGCGGCCCACTCCGCGGCGACGGGCCGCAGCGCGGGACGGCGCAGGGCGGCCAGGTACAGCTCGTACTCCAGCTCCACCCCCGTGCGGTCGCCCGCGAGCCACTCCCCCATCAACGCGGCGAGATCGGAGGCGAGATCGGTGCGGGGGTCCTCCAGACCGCCGCGTGAGGCGACGACCTTGGCGAAGCCCTCGTTGGCCTGCCGCAGCGCGGCGACCAGCAGCTCGTCGAGGGTCTTGAAGTGGTAGGTCGTCGAACCGAGCGGCACGTCGGCCTCGGCGGCGGCGCTGCGGTGGCTCAGCCCCGCGATCCCCTTCGCCCCGACGACCCGGATCGCCGCGTCGATGATCCGCTGCCGCCGCTCGGGGTCGTGGCGCCGGGCCATCAGTGTGCTCCGCCCAGGTTCAGCACGACGACCCCGGCGATGATCAGCGCGATCCCGGCGGCCTTGGCCAGGGTCATACCCTCCCCCAGGAACGCGAACCCGATCGTGGCGATGGCGGCGGTGCCGACCCCGGCCCAGATCGCGTACGCCGTGCCGACCGAGACGGTCCTGAGGGTCTGCGCGAGCAGCGCGAAGGAGACGACGTACCCGAGGACGGTCAGCAGCGACGGCCCGAGCCTGCTGAAGCCGTCGCTGTACTTCATGGCGGTGGTCGCACCGACTTCGGCGGCGATGGCCCCGGCCAGCAGCAAATATCCCATATGTACGAGCGTACACAACGATCTGTACACCCGTACACAACGGCACCTTGATCACGAGGGGAAACCGCTCTCGCAACGGAGAGAAACCGCTCTCATCAAACGCGTCACAGACGTCCCGGACGTCCACTACGGTGTCACCGATCAAACACCGGTTCACCACAACTGCGCCGCCGTCAAGGGTGCCCCGCCGGAGGAACAGCGCATGGCAGCAGACAAGTCCCGGCCGCCACAGGACCGCCCCTGGGAGAGCGGCTGGGCCCCGGACACCACCCGGGCACCGGGCACCCGACGCCTCTGGCTGGCGGGTGCGCTGGCCCTGGCGACGATCACCGCGTGCGCCACGGCCGTCACGGTGATGAACAGCGAGTCCAGGGAGCCGGACCACCGTGCGGCCGAGCCGAACACGCTGAGCAGTTCGGCCCCGGGCGGCCTGATCTCCTTCGCGACCCCCTCCAAGGGCGGCGCCACGAAGCCCGGCGCGGACCGCGCCGAGCCGTCCCCCACACCCACCACCAGCGCTCCCACGGTCTCACCGAGCGCGAAGAAGCCCCAGACGAAGGCCCCGAAGCCGCCGAAGGCTTCCGCATCACCGTCGAAGCGCCCGAAGGCCCCGGCCGCCACCGGCATATCCATACGCGCGGTCAATTTCCCCGACCGCTACTGGCGGGTGCGCGACGGCTACGTGCGGCTCGACCACATCGGCTCGGGCTCCGAGCAGCGCGAGGACGCCACCTTCCGGCGCGTCGCCGGCCTCGCCGACCCGTCCTGCTACTCCTTCACCACCGCGGACGGCCGCTACCTCCGCCACCGCAGCTTCGTCCTGGTCGCCGACGGCAACGACGGCTCGTCGCTGTTCCGTCAGGACGCCACGTTCTGCCCCCGGGTCTGGTCCCGCTCGGGAACGCTCTCGCTGGAGTCGGTCAACTACCCGGGCCGCTTCCTGCGCCACCGCAACTTCCAGCTCCGCCTGGACCCCTTCGAGAACAGTCACCAGTACTACTCGGACGCGTCGTTCCAGATCGTGTCCGGACTGGGCTGAGCATGCGTGAGGGCGGCACCCGGACAGGGTGCCGCCCTCAGTCGCGCTCAGCGGGTCTCAGACGTTGAACCCGAGCGCCCGCAGCTGCTCGCGGCCGTCGTCGGTGATCTTGTCGGGGCCCCACGGGGGCATCCAGACCCAGTTGATGCGCAGCTCGCTCACGAGGCCGTCCGTGGCGGACTTCGCCTGGTCCTCGATGACGTCCGTCAGCGGGCAGGCCGCCGACGTCAGGGTCATGTCGAGCGTCGCGATGTTCGCGTCGTCGATGTGGATGCCGTAGATCAGGCCGAGGTTGACGACGTCGATGCCCAGCTCGGGGTCGACCACGTCGTACAGCGCCTCACGGACCTCTTCCTCCGAGGCCGGCTTCATCTCAACGGTCTCGCTCATGCCGTCGTCTCCTTCTCGGCGTCGGCTCCGCCCAGTACCTGGGCCGTCGCGTCCTTCCAGGCCATCCAGCTCAGCAGGGCGCACTTCACCCGGGCCGGGTACTTGGACACCCCGGCGAACGCGACCGCGTCCTCCAGGATGTCCTCCATCGCGTCGTCGGGTTCGAGCTTCCCCTTGGACTGCATCAGCTCCAGGAAGGTCTCCTGGATCTTCCGCGCGTCGGAGAGGTCCTTGCCGACGAGGAGGTCGTTCAGTACGGACGCACTCGCCTGGCTGATCGAACAGCCCTGGCCTTCGTACGAGACGTCCTCGATCGTGGTGCCGTCGTACTTCACGCGCAGCGTGATCTCGTCACCGCACGTCGGGTTGACGTGGTGCACCTCGGCGTCGCCATCCCGCAAGCCCCGCCCGTGCGGGTTCTTGTAGTGGTCCAGGATGACTTCCTGGTACATGGAGTCCAGTTTCACCGTCTAGCACACCCCTCAGCCGAAGAAGTTCCGTACGTGCTCCAGGCCGTCGACCAGTACGTCGATCTCGGCCGGCGTGGAGTACAGATAGAACGACGCTCGCGTGGTCGCAGGAATTCCGTAGCGCAGGCAGACCGGCCGCGCGCAGTGGTGGCCGACCCGGACCGCGATGCCCTGCTCGTCGAGGACCTGGCCCACGTCGTGCGGGTGGATGTCCCCGAGGGTGAAGGAGATCGCCGCGCCGCGCTCCTCGGCCGTGGTGGGGCCGATGATGCGCAGGTCGGGGACCTCCAGCAGCCGCTTGACCGCGTACTCGGTGAGTGCGTGCTCGTGGGCGAGGATCTTGTCCATGCCGATCGAGTTGAGGTAGTCGATCGCCGCGCCGAGACCGACCGCCTGGGCGATCGGGGGCGTGCCCGCCTCGAACTTGTGAGGCGCCGGGGCGTAGGTCGAGGAGTGCATCGACACCGTCTCGATCATCTCGCCGCCGCCGAGGAACGGGGGCAGGTCCTCCAGCAGCTCCTGGCGGCCCCAGAGGACGCCGATGCCGGTCGGGCCGCACATCTTGTGGCCGGTGAAGGCCACGAAGTCGGCCTGCAGGGCCTGCACGTCCAGCGGCATGTGCGGGGCGGCCTGGGAGGCGTCGACGCACACCAGCGCACCGACCTCCTGGGCGCGGCGCACGATCGCCTCGACCGGGTTCTGGGTGCCGAGGATGTTGGAGACCAGCACGAAGGAGACGATCTTCGTCTTCTCGGTGATGATCTGATCGATGTTCGACAGGTCGAGGCGGCCGTCGTCGGTGAGGCCGAACCACTTCAGCTTCGCGCCCGTGCGCTGCGCGAGCAGCTGCCACGGCACGATGTTGGAGTGGTGCTCCATCTCCGTGATGACGATCTCGGTCTCGGAGTCCACGCGGTAGGGCTCGTCGGCCCAGCCCAGCATGTTCGCCACGAGGTTGAGCGACTCCGAGGCGTTCTTGGTGAAGATCACCTCGTCACGGCTGGGCGCGTTGATGAACTCCGCGACCTTGTCGCGCGCTCCCTCGTACAGCGCCGTGGCCTCCTCGGCGAGCACATGCACACCGCGGTGGACGTTGGCGTTGTAGCGCTCGTAGTACTCGCTCAGGGCGTCCAGCACCTGGCGCGGCTTCTGGCTGGTCGCCGCGTTGTCCAGGTACACGAGCTTCCGGCCGTCGTGGACCTGACGGTCCAGGATGGGGAAGTCCTTGCGGATCGCCTCGGTGTCGAGGAGGCCCGGCAGCTGTGTCACGCGGATGCGCCACCCTTCGTGTAAACCTCGTATCCCTCGTTCTCCAGCTTGTCGGCGAGCTCGGCGCCGCCGGACTCGACGATCCGGCCGCCGGAGAAGACATGCACGTGGTCGGGCTTGATGTAGCGGAGGATGCGCGTGTAGTGCGTGATCAGCAGCGTGCCGACCTCGCCCGTCTCGCGCACGCGGTTCACGCCCTCCGACACGACGCGCAGGGCGTCGACGTCGAGGCCGGAGTCGGTCTCGTCGAGGATCGCCACCTTGGGCTTCAGGAGCTCCAGCTGGAGGATCTCGTGGCGCTTCTTCTCACCGCCGGAGAAGCCCTCGTTGACGTTGCGCTCGGCGAAGGCGGGGTCCATGTTGAGGCGGTCCATGGCCTCCTTGACCTCCTTCACCCAGGTGCGCAGCTTGGGGGCCTCGCCGCGGACGGCGGTGGCGGAGGTGCGCAGGAAGTTCGACACGGAGACACCCGGGACCTCGACCGGGTACTGCATCGCGAGGAACAGGCCGGCGCGGGCGCGCTCGTCGACGGACATCTCCAGGACGTCCTCGCCGTCGAGGGTGACGGTGCCGCTGGTGATCGTGTACTTCGGGTGACCCGCGAGGGAGTAGGCGAGGGTCGACTTGCCGGAGCCGTTGGGGCCCATGATGGCGTGCGTCTCGCCCTGCTTCACGGTGAGGTCGACGCCCTTGAGGATCTCCTTCGTGGCGTTGTCGGCCTCGACGGTGACGTGCAGGTCTCGGATTTCAAGCGTTGCCATGGGTGCCTCAGGACTCCTGGGTGAGGGAGACGAGCACGTCGTCCCCTTCGATCTTTACGGGGTATACGGGGACGGGGCGCGTCGCCGGTAGGGCGTCGGGCTTGCCGGAGCGGAGGTCGAAGCGCGAGCCGTGCAGCCAGCACTCGATGTGGCAGTCGTCGACCTCGCCCTCCGACAGGGAGACGTTCGCGTGCGAGCAGATGTCGTGGATCGCGAACACCTCGCCCTCGGTCTGCACGATGGACAGGGGCGTGCCGTCGAGCTCCACCCGTTTCGGGGTGTCCTCCTCCAGCTCGCCCAGTCCACAGGCGCGTACGAAGGTCATGCGACCGCCGCCTCCAGCTCCTCCTCGATCCGGGCGATCAGGCGCTCCTCGATGTCGGGGAGGCCGATCTGCTGGACCAGCTCGGCGAAGAAGCCGCGGACCACCAGCCGGCGGGCCTCGTGCTCCGGGATGCCGCGGGCCATGAGGTAGAAGAGCTGCTCGTCGTCGAAGCGGCCGGTCGCCGAGGCGTGGCCGGCGCCGACGATCTCGCCGGTCTCGATCTCGAGGTTCGGTACGGAGTCCACGCGCGCCCCGTCGGTGAGGACCAGGTTGCGGTTCATCTCGTACGTGTCCGTACCCTCGGCCGTGGCCTCGATGAGCACGTCACCGATCCACACCGCGTGCGCGTCGTCGCCCTGGAGCGCGCCCTTGTAGACGACGTTGGACTTGCAGTGCGGGACGTTGTGGTCGACCAGGAGGCGGTGCTCCTGGTGCTGGCCCTGGTCGGTGAAGTACAGGCCGAACAGTTCGGCCTCGCCGCCGGGGCCGGCGTAACTCACGCGCGGGTGCAGCCGGACGACGTCGCCGCCGAAGGTGACGACGACCGACTTGAAGGAGGCGTCGCGGCCGACGAGCGCGTTGTGCTGGGCGACGTGGACGGCCTTCTCGTCCCAGTCCTGGACGGAGACGACGGTGAGCTTGGCGCCGTCGCCCAGGATGTAGTCGACATTGGCGGCGAGCACGGCGTCGCCGGTGTGGTCGATGACCACGACGGCCTCGGCGAAGGCGCCCAGCTCGATCACCTGGTGGCCGAAGCGGGTGCCGCCCTCGCCGTGCACCGAGATGCGGATGGGCTCGGTGAGGACGGTCTCCTTGGGGACGGTCACGACCGAGGCCTTCTCGAACGCCGAGTAGGCCTGGGCGGCGACCCGGTCCACCGGGGTGCCCGCCTTGCCGAGCCGCGCGTCGTCACGGCCGACGGCCTCGACGATGACGCCCTCGGGGGCCTTGACCTCGACCTTCACACCGTTGCCGGTGGTGGCGGCGGTGCCGTCGTGCAGGCCGCGCAGGCGCTCCAGCGGGGTGAACCGCCACTCCTCCTCACGGCCGTGAGGGACGGGGAAGTCCGCCACGTCGAAGGAGGGGGGCGCGCTCATGCGGGTGGCGACGGTCGACTCCGCGGCGACCGCGATCGAGCCCGCGGTGGTGGATCCCACGGGGATGTTCTGGGCCTCAGCCATGGCTGTCGTAGTGCTCGCTTTCCGTTACGTAAGGACTTGATGGACCGCGGTGGGATCAGCCGACCGCGCCCTCCATCTGCAGCTCGATCAGCCGGTTGAGCTCCAGCGCGTACTCCATGGGGAGTTCCTTGGCGATGGGCTCGACGAAACCGCGCACGATCATCGCCATGGCCTCGTCCTCGCTCAGGCCGCGGCTCATCAGGTAGAAGAGCTGGTCCTCGGAGACCTTGGAGACGGTCGCCTCATGGCCCATGGACACGTCGTCCTCGCGGACGTCCACGTAGGGGTAGGTGTCCGAGCGGGAGATGGTGTCGACGAGCAGCGCGTCGCAGAGCACGTTCGACTTGGAGCCCGGGGCGCCCTCGCCGATCTCGATGAGACCGCGGTAGGAGGTGCGGCCACCGCCGCGCGCGACGGACTTCGAGACGATGTTGGACGACGTGTTCGGCGCCATGTGGACCATCTTGGCGCCCGCGTCCTGGTGCTGGCCCTCGCCCGCGAAGGCGATGGACAGGGTCTCGCCCTTGGCGTGCTCGCCCATCAGGTAGACGGCCGGGTACTTCATCGTCACCTTGGAGCCGATGTTGCCGTCGACCCACTCCATGGTCGCGCCCTCGTAGGCGACGGCGCGCTTGGTGACCAGGTTGTAGACGTTGTTCGACCAGTTCTGGATGGTCGTGTAGCGGCAGCGGGCGTTCTTCTTGACGATGATCTCGACGACCGCGGAGTGCAGCGAGTCCGACTTGTAGATCGGGGCGGTGCAGCCCTCGACGTAGTGCACGTAGGCACCCTCGTCGACGATGATCAGGGTCCGCTCGAACTGGCCCATGTTCTCCGTGTTGATGCGGAAGTAGGCCTGGAGCGGGATCTCCACGTGGACGCCCGGCGGCACGTAGATGAAGGAGCCGCCCGACCACACGGCGGAGTTCAGCGACGCGAACTTGTTGTCACCGACGGGGATGACGGTCCCGAAGTACTCCTTGAAGAGCTCCGGGTGCTCCTTCAGCGCGGTGTCGGTGTCGAGGAAGATGACGCCCTGCTCCTCCAGGTCCTCGCGGATCTGGTGGTAGACGACCTCCGACTCGTACTGCGCGGCGACACCGGCGACGAGGCGCTGCTTCTCCGCCTCGGGGATGCCGAGCTTGTCGTACGTGGCCTTGATGTCCTCGGGCAGGTCCTCCCAGGACTCCGCCTGCTTCTCCGTGGAGCGCACGAAGTACTTGATGTTGTCGAAGTCGATGCCGGAGAGGTCCGAGCCCCAGTTCGGCATGGGCTTCTTCTCGAACAGGCGCAGGCCCTTGAGGCGGAGCTTGGTCATCCACTCCGGCTCGCTCTTCTTGTCGGAGATGTCCCGGACGACGTCCTCGTTGATGCCGCGCTTGGCAGAGGCGCCGGCCGTGTCGGAGTCGGCCCAGCCGTACTCGTACTTGCCCAGGCCCTCCAGCTCGGGGTGGGCAGTCTCCGTGGGGAGAGTCATGCGGGGTTCCTCCCGGCCGTGCTTGCAGATGCGTTGTGGGAAATCTTGGGGATGAACGTCGTGCAGACGCCGTCGCCGTGCGCGATGGTGGCGAGCCGCTGTACATGCGTACCGAGCAGCTCGGCGAAAAATTCCGTTTCCGCCTCGCACAGTTGCGGAAACTGCTCGGCGACGTGGGCGACCGGGCAGTGGTGCTGGCAGAGCTGCTCACCCTGCTGCGGGTGGGGCGCGCTGCGCGCCGTAGCAGCGTACCCGTCGGCACTCAGGGCCTTGGCCAGCGCTTCGGTCCGCTTCTCGGGCGTGGCGCCCTCGACCGCCCGGCGGTAGGCGCCGGCCTGTGCGGCGATCCTGGCGCGGGCGAACGCGGCGATCGCCTCGTTGCCGCCCTCGCGGTCGGCGATCCAGCGCAGGGCGTCGGCGGCCAGCGTGTCGTACGACTGGTCGAAGGCGTCCCGGCCGCAGTCCGTCAGGGCGAACACCTTGGCCGGCCGGCCGCGGGTCCGCGCCCCGTACACGCGCTGCTCGCGCGCCTCCACGACACCGTCGCCCGTGAGGGCGTCGAGGTGCCGGCGCACGGCCGCCTGGGTGAGGCCCAGCCGCTCGGCGAGCTCGGCGACGGTCGAGGGGCCGTGGTCCAGGATGGACCTGGCGACGCGGTTGCGGGTGGACCGCTCCCCGGTCGCCAGCTCCTCGTGGGGTGCCTCGCCGACGTTTTTCACAACGCCATTGTTGCGTAATTCCTCCGGACCCGGCAAGCCGCGCTCATGGCACCCGACGGTGCCCTACGTCACTTAGGTAAACCTAATCTGACCTGCGGAAACGATCTCTGATCGATCAAACGGGTGGCAGGTGGCAGTCGTTTCGGGGACACTCCACAACCATGCCCACACCCCCTCCGACCGGCCCTCTTGTCACCCGCGAGACGCTCCGGGCGCAGCTCGAAGAGCTGGGCGTGCGCCCGGGCGAGACCCTCCTCGTGCACTCCTCGCTCAGCGCCCTCGGCTGGGTCAACGGCGGCGCCGTCGCGGTGGTGCAGGGACTGCTCGACGCGCTCGGTCCCGAGGGGACACTCGTGGTCCCCACCCAGACCGGCGACCTGTCCGACCCCGCCCTGTGGAGCAACCCGCCCGTGCCCCGGGAATGGTGGGCGGCCATCCGCGCCACCATGCCCGCCTACGACCCGCGGATCACGCCCAGCCGCGGGGTCGGCGTCGTCCCGGAGACCGTGCGCACCTGGCCCGGCGCGCTGCGCAGCGCCCATCCGCAGACCTCCTTCGCTGCGCTCGGCCCCCGCGCGGCGGCGGTCCTCGACGGGCACGCGCCCGACTGCCGGCTCGGTGAGCGCAGCCCGCTGGCGAGGCTGGAGGCGATGGGCGCCCGGGTGCTGCTGCTCGGCGCCGGCTACGCCTCCTGCACGAGCTTCCACCTCGCCGAGTACCGGATACCGTCTCCGCGCGTCGCCGTCGGCCGGCCGGGTCCGGAGGGCTGGGAGACCGTGACCGAGGTGTCGATCAGCTCGGACCGTTTCGACGAGCTGGGCTACGACTTCGAACGGGACCGCCCCGTCGTCCGCGGAAAGGCCGGCGCCGCCGAGGTGCGGCTGTTCCCGGTGGCGGACGCGGTGGCCTACGCCGAGCGGTGGCTGGCGGTCCACCGGCCCCGTGATGAGGAATTCCTCCACCCGCCGGTCTGAGCCCTGGCCGGCCTCCCTAGACTCTGGACCCATGCGAAGTGAGCCCGTGATCCAGGTCCAGGCCCTGGTGAAGCGGTACGGCACGAAGACCGCGGTGGACGGGCTCGACCTGGTGGCCCGGACGGGCGTGACCGCCGTGCTCGGCCCCAACGGGGCGGGCAAGACGACCACGGTCGAGACCTGCGAGGGGTACCGGAAGCCGGACTCCGGCACGGTGCGCGTCCTGGGCCTCGACCCGGTGAGACAGTCCGGGGAGCTGCGGCCGCGCATCGGCGTGATGCTCCAGTCCGGCGGCGTCTACTCGGGCTCCCGGGCCGACGAGATGCTCCGCCACGTGGCGAAACTGCACGCGCACCCCCTGGACGTGGACGCGCTGATCGAGCGCCTGGGCCTCGGCTCCTGCGGCCGTACGACGTACCGGCGGCTGTCCGGCGGGCAGCAGCAGCGGCTGGCGCTGGCCATGGCCGTGGTCGGGCGGCCGGAACTGGTCTTCCTCGACGAGCCGACCGCCGGACTCGACCCGCAGGCCCGCCGCGCCACCTGGGACCTCGTGCGGGACCTGCGCGCCGACGGCGTCTCCGTGGTGCTCACCACCCACTACATGGACGAGGCCGAGCAGCTCGCGGACGACGTGGCGATCATCGACTCCGGCCGGGTCATCGCCCAGGGCTCCCCCGAGGAGCTGTGCCGCGGCGGCGCCGAGAACACGCTGCGCTTCACGGGCCGGCCGGGCCTCGACGTGGGGTCCCTGCTGAAGGCCCTGCCCGCCGACTGCTCGGCCGCCGAGCTGACGCCCGGCTCCTACCGGGTCGTCGGCAAGGTCGACCCCCAGCTGCTCGCGACGGTCACCTCCTGGTGCGCCCAGCACGGCGTGATGCCGGAGAAGATCTCCGTCGAGCGGCACACCCTGGAGGACGTCTTCTTGGAGCTCACCGGCAAGGAGCTGCGCTCGTGACCGCCACCGGCCCCGGGACGTACACGCCGAAGCCCGGCGCGGCGCCCCTCCCCCGCATGATCGCGGCGCAGGCCGCGCTCGAGACGAAGATGCTGCTGCGCAACGGCGAGCAGCTGCTGCTGACCGTCGTCATCCCGACCCTGCTCCTGGTGCTGTTCAGCACCGTGGACATCGTCGACACCGGCGCCGGCGAGGCGGTCGACTTCCTGACGCCCGGCATCCTCGCGCTCGCGGTGATGTCGACCGCGTTCACCGGCCAGGCCATCGCCACCGGCTTCGAGCGCCGCTACGGCGTGCTGAAGCGGCTCGCCTCCTCGCCCCTGCCCCGCTGGGGCCTGATGACGGCGAAGACGGTGTCGGTCCTGGTCACCGAGGTGCTCCAGGTGATCCTGCTCACGGTGATCGCCTTCGCCCTCGGCTGGTCCCCGCACGGCAACCCGGTCGCCGTGCTGCTGCTCCTGGTCCTCGGCACGGCGGCCTTCTCGGGCCTGGGTCTGCTGATGGCCGGAACGCTGAAGGCCGAGGCGACGCTGGCCGCGGCCAACCTGGTGTTCCTGCTGCTCCTCGTGGGCGGCGGGGTCGTCGTGCCGCTCGACAAGTTCCCCTCCGGCGCGCAGGACGTGCTGGGCCTGCTGCCGATCTCGGCACTGTCCGGCGGGCTGCGGGACGTGCTCCAGCACGGCGCCGGGATGCCCTGGGGCGATCTGGGGATCCTGGCCGTGTGGGCGGTCCTGGGCCTGGCGGCGGCCGGGAAGTTCTTCCGCTGGGAGTAGGGACGGCGTCCTGTGACGGACCCTCGTGAACGCATGCACAAGCGGCGGCCTACGATGGTTCGCGTGCCACACGTGACCCGCGCCGACGCCCAGGCCGCCCTGCGCAACCCGCTCGCCTTCATCGCCGAGCGCTGGACCCCGGAACCCCGGACGGTCCGGCGCGCGGCCCTCTCCGCACTGCTGATGTCGGTGATCATCGTCGTCACCGGCGGCGCCGTACGGCTGACCGGCTCGGGCCTGGGCTGCCCGACCTGGCCCAAGTGCACCGACGACTCGCTCACCGCCACCAGCGCGATGGGCGTCCACGGCGCGATCGAGTTCGGCAACCGCATGCTGACGTACGCGCTGTGCGCCGCCGTCGGCTGGGCGATCATCGCCGCACGCTCGCAGAAGCCGTACCGGCGGGGCCTCGTGCGGCTGGGCTGGGCGCAGTTCTGGATCGTGATGAGCAACGCGATCCTCGGCGGCATCGTGGTGCTGGTCGGTCTCAACCCGTACACGGTCGCCGCCCACTTCGTGGCGACGTCCGCGCTCATCGCGGTCGCCACGGTGATGTGGCAGCGCGCGCGGGAGGGCGACGCGGCGCCGCGCCCGCTGGTCGGCAAGGCCGTGCAGCAGCTGGTGTGGTTCCTGGTCGCGGCGGCCGTCCTGCTCATCCTGGTCGGCACGGTCGTCACCGGCGCGGGCCCGCACGCGGGCGACTCCAGCGAGGTCGAGCGGATGCCGGTCGACTGGGAGACGGTCAGCAAACTGCACGCCGTGCTGGCGTGGATCGTGGTGACGCTGACCTTCGCCCTGTGGTTCGTCCTGAAGGCGGTCGACGCGCCGAGGAACCCGCTGAACCGCACCCGCGAGCTGTTCCTGATCCTGCTCGCGCAGGGCGTCATCGGGTACGTCCAGTACTTCACGGACCTGCCCGAGATCCTGGTCGGTGCGCACATGCTGGGCTCGGCCGTGATGTGGATCTGGGTGCTGCGGGTGGTGCTGTCGCTGCGGGAACGGCCGGAGACCGTGGCCGGCCTGCCCGGCCCCACCGCCGAGGCGACCCTGACCAAGGCCTAACCGAGGCCGTACACCCGGCGCGCGTTCCCCGACGCCAGCATGCCCGCCACCCGCTGCGCGTCGGCCAGTGACCAGGCGCCCTCGGCGACCCAGGTGCCCAGCACCCGCCCCAGGGCCTCGCGGAACAGCCGGGCGCCCACCACGTGCAGTTCGGGCAGCCCCCGCGCGCCGGTGGAGAAGAGGATCTTGCCGAAGGGGGCCAGTTCCAGGATCTCCGCGAGGACGGCCGCGGCCCGGGCGCCCGTGCGGACCAGGGCGGCGCCGCAGTCCACCTGGACGTGCGGGAACACACCGGCCAGATGGGCGGCCTGCCGGTGGTACGGGTAGCCGTGCAGCAGGACAAGGTCCGTGCCGAGACCGGCGGTGGCCCGTACGAAGTCCGTCAGCAGCACGGGGTCCGTACGGTCGGTCCGCGGCCCCGGTGCGCCCAGCCCCGCGTGCAGCTGAAGCGGCAGCCCCGAGGCGACCGCGCTCCACAGCAGATGCCGTAACAGCACCGGGTCGCTCAGTTCACCGCCGACGCCGCGCCCGGCGAGCCAGCGGCCGGCCGCGCCGCGCACCTCCCCCGGCCCGGGCGGCTCCGGAGCCAGCGCGAGGCCGTGCCGTACGCCGGCGAACGAGGTGAAGGCGACGGCGTGCGCGGCGGCCGCGTGCACCGACTCTGCGAGGTTCGCGAGGAAGGACTCGACGCTTCCGGAAGTGTCGGCGACCTGCTCGGCGAGGAGTTCCAGGCGCACGATCTCGCGGGCCTCCGCGGCTCCCGCGCCGGCCAGGTCACCGGGTTGCGTCAGGTCGCCGGGCAGGCCGGTGTCGACCAGGTACGTCGTGATGCCGCTGCCGCGCAGGAGGCGGCGGCCCGACTCCAGGACGCCCAGTTCCCGGCGGCGGGCCAGGTAGCGGGCGGGTGCGCAGTGGGGTTCGAGGCCGAGCAGGGGCGGGCACCAGCGCCGCACGGCGAAGCCGGTCTGCGTGTCGAAGAGGGTGGTGCCGGGGGCGGGCGGGCCCTCGGTGTGACCGAGGTGGGCCTCGAAGGTGCCGAGGCCCAGCTCCGTGCGGAGTACTCCGTGGCAGTACTGGTCCACCAGTGACGGCGTTTCGATCATCCGGGCCTCCCGGTGTGGACCCTGTTGCTCTCAAGGGTCCTAACGGGTGAACCGGGTTCGAGGTCGCGGTCCCGGGGCGCGCGGCCGGTGCCGTACGGCGGATGCGCACCGGAGGGGACTGGCCTCGCCCACGCGGCGGAGCCGCACGTCGATGCAGCCCCGCGCCCAGGAGGGTCAGTCGTTCTTGGGTCCGCCTACCTGGATCCCCGCCATGCGGCTCCACTCGTAGCGGCCCGTCTTCACCTTCGCCGCGAAGTCGCCGTCGAAGGACTCGTGGCGGGTGATGCCCGACTTGGCCACCGCCTGCTCGGCGATCTCGAAGGAGGGGGCGACCAGGTCGCCCCAGTTGCCGTCCTCGCCGACCAGGACGATACGGGCGCCGCGCTCGCCGAGGTAGGCGACCTGGCCCTCGGCGCCGCCGTGGGCCTTGGAGAAGGAGGAGATCTGCTTGGCCAGCCGGGCCACCTTGCGCTCGGCCTTCGGGTCAACCTGCTGCGTGTCTGCCATGACCAGGATGCTACTCACCAGTAGATCGACTGGCGAGGGCAGGGCTCTGTGACGTACGTCCGTGCGTCAGCGCAGGAAGGGGTCGACCGCGACCGCGACGAAGAGCAGCGACACATAGGTGATCGACCAGTGGAACAGGCGCATCTCCTTCAGCTTCGCGCCCGTCACCTCCGCCTTCGCGCGGTTCTGCAGGCCGTGCGCCTCCCAGAGCCAGAAGCCGCCCGCCAGCAGGGCCACCGAGGTGTAGAACCAGCCGGTGTAGCCGAGGGGGGTGAGCAGGAGCGAGACGCCGACCATGACCCAGCTGTAGATCACGATCTGCTTGGCGACCACCTTGTTGGAGGCGACCACCGGCAGCATGGGCACGCCCACGCGCGCGTAGTCCTCCTTGACCTTCATGGACAGCGGCCAGTAGTGCGGCGGCGTCCAGAAGAACATGACCATGAAGAGGATGACCGGCGCCCAGGACATGGAGTTCGTGACCGAGGACCAGCCGATCAGCACCGGCAGGCAGCCGGCGATGCCGCCCCACACGATGTTCTGCGAGGTGCGGCGCTTGAGGATCATCGTGTAGACGACGACGTAGAACAGGAGCGCACCGAGGGCGAGCCACGCGCTCAGCCAGTTGACGGTGAGGCCGAACAGCAGCGTCGAGGCGACGGCCAGCGTGATGCCGAAGGCCAGGCACTCGCGCGGGCTGACCATGCCGGTGACCAGCGGCCGCTGCGAGGTGCGGTCCATCAGCGCGTCGATGTCACGGTCGATGTACATGTTGAGCGCGTTGGCGCCGCCCGCGGACATGTAGCCGCCGAGGCACGTCAGCAGCACCAGGGTCAGGTCGGGCACGCCCTGCTGCGCCAGGAACATCACCGGCACCGTCGTGATCAGCAGCAGCTCGATGATCCGCGGCTTGGTGAGAGCCACGAATGCCATGACACGGGCCCCGAGCGGCCGGTGGGCCGGGCTCTGGTCCGCCCCGGTCATCCCCGCTGGACGGGATTCAACGGCCGTCACGCACACCCCTACAGAGACATCCCAGCAAGCCTCACCGCTGTGAAGTCCCGGTAAAGGCTCGCGCGTACCACGCCACTTTAGACGTTGCCCAGACTCGGGCATTCGCGGGGGTCGGCTCGTGTTGCCGGACGCCTTCGGAAGGGCGCTTGGAAGCTCGATTGAGCACCCGGATGAGCGGCTCCGTATTCACCTGTCGAATGCGGTACGGCCCAGTCAGGAGGCGGATCGGGATCCGCCCCGGCACTCTTGAGTGACTCGAAAAAACGCACGTCCCACGGGGGTAGGCTCGACTGCGGCCGGTGGGCGCCCCGATACACCGGCATCCGACATGTGGAGAGGAGCCCTGACCCAGGGTGAGCACCAAGCCGACCACCACAGACCTCGAGTGGACCGAGTTGGACCAGCGGTCCGTCGACACCGCGCGTGTCCTGGCCGCCGATGCCGTACAGAAGGTCGGTAACGGCCATCCGGGTACGGCGATGAGCCTGGCGCCTGCCGCCTACACCCTCTTCCAGAAGGTGATGCGCCACGACCCGGCCGACGCCGACTGGGTCGGACGGGACCGCTTCGTGCTGTCCGCCGGCCACTCGTCCCTGACCCTCTACACCCAGCTGTACCTGGCCGGCTTCGGCCTGGAGCTGGACGACCTGAAGTCCTTCCGCACCTGGGGCTCGAAGACCCCCGGTCACCCCGAGTACGGGCACACGACCGGTGTGGAGACGACGACCGGGCCGCTCGGCCAGGGTGTCGCCAACGCGGTGGGCATGGCGATGGCCGCCCGCTACGAGCGCGGCCTGTTCGACCCGGAGGCCGCCGAGGGCGAGTCGCCGTTCGACCACTTCATCTACTGCATCGCCGGTGACGGCTGCCTCCAGGAGGGCATCTCCGCCGAGGCGTCCTCGATGGCGGGCCACCAGAAGCTCGGCAACCTGATCCTGCTGTGGGACGACAACCACATCTCGATCGAGGGCGACACCGAGACGGCCGTCTCCGAGGACACCGTCAAGCGGTACGAGGCGTACGGCTGGCACGTGCAGCGCGTGGAGCCGAAGGCCGACGGCGACCTGGACCCCGCCGCGATCTTCGAGGCGATCCAGCAGGCCAAGGCCGTCACGGACAAGCCGTCGTTCATCGCGATGCGCTCGATCATCGCCTGGCCGGCCCCGAACGCGCAGAACACCGAGGCCGCGCACGGCTCGGCGCTCGGCGAGGACGAGGTCGCGGCGACCAAGCGCGTCATGGGCTTCGACCCGGAGCAGACCTTCGAGGTCTCCGACGAGGTCATCAAGCACACCCGCAAGGCGCTGGAGCGGGGCCAGGCGGCCCGCGCGGTGTGGGAGAAGGCCTACCAGCAGTGGCGGGACAACAACCCCGAGCGCGCCGCGGAGTACGACCGCGTCGCCAAGGGCGAGCTGCCCCAGGGCTGGGAGGAGAAGATCCCGGTCTTCGAGGTCGGCAAGGGTGTGGCCACGCGTGCCGCCTCCGGCAAGATCCTCCAGGCGCTCGGCGGCGTCATCCCCGAGCTGTGGGGCGGCTCGGCCGACCTGGCCGGCTCCAACAACACGACCATCGACAAGACCAGCTCCTTCCTCCCGGCGGACAACCCGCTGCCGGAGGCGGACCCGTACGGCCGCACGATCCACTTCGGGATCCGCGAGCACGCGATGGCCGCCGAGATGAACGGCATCGCGCTGCACGGCAACACCCGCGTCTACGGCGGCACGTTCCTGGTCTTCTCCGACTACATGCGCAACGCGGTGCGGCTGTCGGCGCTGATGCACCTGCCGGTGACGTACGTGTGGACGCACGACTCCATCGGCCTCGGCGAGGACGGCCCGACGCACCAGCCGGTCGAGCACCTCGCGTCGCTGCGCGCGATCCCGGGCCTGAACCTGGTGCGCCCGGCGGACGCCAACGAGACCGCGATCGCCTGGCGCGAGATCCTCAAGCGCTGGACGAAGGAGTTCGGCAAGGGGCAGCCGCACGGACTGGCGCTGACGCGTCAGGGTGTGCCGACGTACGCGCCCAACGAGGATGCGGCGAAGGGCGGTTACGTCCTGTTCGACGCGGAGGGCGGCGAGCCCGAGGTGATCCTCATCGCCACCGGCTCGGAGGTGCACGTCGCCGTCGAGGCGCGCGAGCAGCTCCAGGGCGCCGGCGTGCCCACGCGCGTCGTGTCCATGCCGTCGGTGGAGTGGTTCGAGCAGCAGGACCAGGGGTACCGGGACAGCGTCCTGCCGCCGTCCGTCCGGGCCCGCGTCGCGGTGGAGGCCGGTATCGGGCTCACCTGGCACAAGTACGTGGGGGACGCCGGCCGCATCGTTTCCCTGGAGCACTTCGGTGCTTCGGCCGACGGCAAGGTCCTCTTCCGCGAGTTCGGTTTCACTCCCGAGAACGTGGCCGCCGCCGCGCGGGAATCGATCGCCGCAGCTCAGCGCTGACGCTCATATACGACACGTAGGAGATGGAATTTCCATGACAGACGCACTCAAGCGCCTCTCCGAGGAAGGCGTGGCGATCTGGCTGGACGACCTGTCGCGCAAGCGGATCACGTCCGGCAACCTCGCCGAGCTGATCGACCAGCAGCACGTCGTGGGCGTCACCACCAACCCCTCGATCTTCCAGAAGGCGATCTCGCAGGGCGACGGCTACGACACGCAGCTGACCGACCTCGCCGCCCGCAAGGTCACCGTCGAAGAGGCCATCCGCATGATCACCACGGCGGACGTCCGCGACGCCGCCGACATCCTGCGCCCGGTCTTCGACGCCACCGGCGGCCAGGACGGCCGGGTCTCGATCGAGGTCGACCCGCGCCTGGCGCACAACACGCGGGCCACGGTCGCCGAGGCCAAGCAGCTCGCCTGGCTGGTGGACCGGCCCAACACCCTCATCAAGATCCCGGCGACCGAGGCGGGCATCCCGGCCATCGCCGAGACCATCGGCCTGGGCATCAGCGTCAACGTCACGCTGATCTTCTCGCTGGAGCGCTACCGCCTGGTCATGGACGCGTTCCTGACCGGTCTGGAGAAGGCCAAGGAGCGCGGCCTGGACCTGTCGCAGATCCATTCCGTGGCCTCGTTCTTCGTGTCCCGCGTGGACACCGAGATCGACAAGCGGATCGACGCGCTGGGCACCGACGAGGCCAAGGCGGCGCGCGGCAAGGCCGGCGTGGCCAACGCCCGGCTGGCCTACCAGGCCTACGAGGAGGTCTTCTCCTCCGACCGCTGGAACGCCCTGGAGAGGGCCGGCGCCAACAAGCAGCGTCCGCTCTGGGCGTCCACCGGCGTGAAGGACAAGGCGTACAAGCCCACCCTGTACGTCGACGAGCTGGTCGCGCCGAACACGGTGAACACCATGCCCGAGGCGACCCTGTTCGCCACGGAGGAGCAGGGCGAGATCCGCGGCAACGCCGTCGCCGGCACGTACGAGCAGGCCCGCGCCGACCTCGACGCGGTCGAGAAGCTCGGGATCAAGTACGACGACGTGGTCCGGCTGCTGGAGGACGAGGGCGTCGAGAAGTTCGAGGCGTCCTGGAACGACCTGCTGAAGTCGACCGAGGCCGAACTTCAGCGCCTCGCCCCTTCGGAGGGCTGAACAGGTGTCGAGCAGCAACCCGCTGCGTGACCCCGCCGACCGACGGCTCCCGCGTATCGCGGGGCCGTCGGGCCTGGTCATCTTCGGCGTCACGGGCGACCTGTCCCGCAAGAAGCTGATGCCCGCCGTGTACGACCTCGCCAATCGGGGTCTGCTGCCGCCGGGCTTCTCCCTGGTGGGCTTCGCCCGTCGGGAGTGGGCGCACGAGGACTTCGCGCAGGAGGTCCACGACGCGGTCAAGGAGCACGCCCGCACGCCCTTCCGCGAGGAGGTCTGGCAGCAGCTCATCCAGGGCATGCGCTTCGTGCAGGGCACGTTCGACGACGACGACGCGTTCGAGCGGCTGCGCTCCACGATCGACGAGCTGGACAAGGCGCAGGGCACGGGCGGCAACTTCGCCTTCTACCTGTCGGTCCCGCCGTCGGCCTTCCCCGTGGTCATCCAGCAGCTCAAGAAGCACCAACTGGCCGACCAGACGAGCGGATCCTGGCGGCGCGCGGTCATCGAGAAGCCGTTCGGACACAACCTGGAGTCGGCCGAGGAGCTCAACAAGGTCGTCCACGAGGTCTTCGCCCCGGACCAGGTCTTCCGCATCGACCACTACCTGGGCAAGGAGACCGTCCAGAACATCCTGGCGCTGCGCTTCGCCAACACGATGTTCGAGCCGATCTGGAACCGGTCCTTCGTGGACCACGTGCAGATCACCATGGCCGAGGACATCGGCATCGGCGGCCGGGCCGGCTACTACGACGGCATCGGCGCCGCCCGTGACGTCATCCAGAACCACCTGTTGCAGCTGATGGCGCTGACCGCGATGGAGGAGCCCGCCTCCTTCGACGCGGACGCGCTGGCCGCCGAGAAGACCAAGGTCCTCGGCGCCGTGCGACTGCCGAAGGACATGGGCCGCGACACCGTACGCGCCCAGTACGCGGCCGGCTGGCAGGGCGGCGCGAAGGTGATCGGCTATCTCGACGAGGACGGTATCAACGCCTCCTCGAAGACCGACACCTACGCCGCGATCAGGCTGGAGATCGACAACCGCCGCTGGGCGGGCGTCCCCTTCTACCTGCGCACCGGCAAGCGGCTGGGCCGCCGGGTGACGGAGATCGCGGTCGTCTTCCAGCGGGCCCCGCACTCCCCCTTCGACTCGACCGCCACCGAGGAGCTCGGCTCCAACGCGATCGTCATCCGCGTCCAGCCGGACGAGGGCGTCACGGTCCGCTTCGGCTCGAAGGTGCCGGGCACGTCGATGGAGATCCGGGACGTGTCGATGGACTTCGCCTACGGCGAGTCCTTCACCGAGTCCAGCCCGGAGGCGTACGAGCGTCTGATCCTGGACGTTCTGCTCGGTGACTCGAACCTCTTCCCGCGCACCGAGGAGGTCGAGCTGTCCTGGAAGATCCTCGACCCGATCGAGGAGTACTGGGACAAGAACGGCAAGCCCGCCCAGTACCCGGCCGGTACCTGGGGGCCCGTCGAGGCGGACGAAATGCTCGAGCGACACGGACGGAGCTGGCGCCGGCCATGAAGACAGACCTCACGGACACCACGGCCAGCAAGGTCAACAAGGCGCTGGTGCAGGGCCGCCGGGCGATCGGCACCCCGGCCGTCGGCATGGTGCTCACGCTGGTCATCGTGACGGACGAGGAGAACGCCTACGACGCGCTGAAGGCCGCGAGCGACGCCGCGCACGAGCATCCCTCGCGCACGCTCGTCGTCATCAAGCGCGTCTCCCGCTCACCGCGTGACCGTACGCAGTCCCGTCTGGACGCGGAGGTCCGGGTCGGCGCGGACGCGGGCACCGGCGAGACGGTCGTGCTCCGGCTGTACGGCGAGGTCGCGGACCACGCCCAGTCGGTGGTGCTGCCGCTGCTGCTGCCGGACGCCCCGGTGGTGGTGTGGTGGCCGGTGAACGCGCCGCTCGACCCTGCGAAGGACCCCCTGGGTGCCCTCGCGCAGCGCCGCGTCACCGACACGTACGCCTCCGAGCAGCCGGTACGGGACCTGGCCACCCGGTCGGGGACCTACACCCCCGGCGACACGGACCTGTCGTGGACCCGCATCACGCCCTGGCGTTCCATGCTGGCGGCGGCCCTCGACCAGGTGGCCTGCGAGGTGCGGGCCGTCGA
Organism: Streptomyces sp. NPDC047880; assembly: GCF_040706515.1. Classification (NCBI taxonomy): domain Bacteria; kingdom Bacillati; phylum Actinomycetota; class Actinomycetes; order Kitasatosporales; family Streptomycetaceae; genus Streptomyces; species Streptomyces sp. NPDC047880. Next base: position 164,192 of record NZ_JBEZOK010000002.1, read on the forward strand.
GGTGGAGGGCGAGGAGTTCAATCCGAGCTGTGAGCTGCTGGCGATGTGGCTCGCGGACCGGCTGGACGTCCCCGTGAAGCGGTCGCTGTCCAGCGGCCCGGGTCTGACGGCGGTCCGGATGGACACCAACTGCGGCCCGATCAAGCTGGACCGGGCCGACGGCTCGCTGGCGACGCTGTCCATCGAGGGGCAGCCGGACCGGGCCGTGGCGCTCAAGCGCAGGGAGACCGCCGAACTGATGGCGGAGGAGCTGCGGCGTCTCGACCCGGACGACACGTACGCGTCGGCGCTTCGGTACGGGGTGGACCGGCTGAAGTCCCCGTCGTCGGTGCCGTCGGTGCCCAAAAGTGAGGGGCGAGCAGGACTCGCCCTCCCCGCTCCCGTTGAAAGGGCTGCGAAAGCACCCGCTGCGGAAGCGACGGCGCAGGCACCGGTGAGGCGGGAACCGCCGGAGCTGGAACCCGTACGGAAGGCGACGACGAAGTGAGTACGGCACCGCAGCTGGTCGTCCACCGCGACAAGGAGCTGATGGCGCAGGCCGCGGCGGCCCGGCTGATCACCAGGATCGTGGACGCGCAGGCCTCGCGGGGCTCGGCGTCGGTGGTCCTGACGGGCGGCCGCAACGGCAACGGCCTGCTGGCGGCGCTGGCCGCGGCACCCGCCCGGGACGCGATCGACTGGGGCCGGCTCGACCTCTGGTGGGGTGACGAGCGGTTCCTGCCCGAGGGCGACCCCGAGCGCAACGTCACCCAGGCGAGGGAGGCCCTTCTCGACTCGGTGCCGCTCGATCCGAAGCGGGTGCACGCGATGCCCGCGTCGGACGGGCCGCACGGCACCGACGTGGACGCGGCGGCGGCCGCGTACGCGGAGGAACTGGCGAAGGCGGCGGGGCCGGAGAACCACGGCCCCGTGCCCGCGTTCGACGTGCTGATGCTGGGCGTCGGGCCGGACACGCATGTGGCGTCGCTGTTCCCGGAGTTGCCGGCGGTGCGGGAGACGGAGCGCACGGTCGTGGGCGTCCACGGCGCTCCGAAGCCGCCGCCCACCCGGGTGACGCTGACGCTGCCGGCGATCCGTGCGGCTCGTGAGGTGTGGCTGCTGGCGGCGGGCGAGGACAAGGCCCGGGCGGCGGCGATCGCCCTCTCGGGCGCGGGCGAGGTCCAGGCACCGGCGGCCGGGGCGTACGGCCGCAGCCGGACGCTGTGGCTGCTGGACGGGGCGGCGGCTTCGCAACTGCCGCGTTCCCTGTACCCGCCTGCGTCGGCCTGACCGGCGCGAACGCCGATCGGTTCGTACACCGGAGCGGCCGGAACCCCTGAGCGCGGGGGTCCGGCCGCTCCGGTTTTCCGTGCTCAGTCTCCGCCCGGCACCCGGGCGGTGAAGGCGGCCAGGTCGGCTCGCAGCCGCTCGCGCGTCATTCGCTGCCGGCCGGTCACCAGGCCGTGCCGCTCGGTTCCTCGGCGATCCCCTCCGGCGGCCCGGCCGTCGGACAGGTGCAGCAGGCCCTGTCCCGGCTGTTCGAGACGTGGGCGGCCCTGCGCCCGTCTTGGTTCATGCGGAACTTGAGTCACGCCGATGCGGCCTCCGTCCTCAGCGAGGTCACGGGGCGCCCGGTGACCCACCGGCGGCTCACCTGTGAGCAACTGCGCGACCGGCTGGCGCAGGCCCTCCCCCCTCCGGAGTTCGCCGCTGTGCTCGCGACCCTGGACGGCGCCATCGCCGAAGGAGCCGAGGGCCGGGTCACCGACGCGGTCGAACGCCTCACCGGCCGCCCGCCGCGCAGTCTGCGCGCTCACGTGGAACGCGCGTGGACATCGGCGGTGGACGGCCGGTGAAGCCCCGGGGGGCGGTCTACTTGACCGAGCCGGCCATCACGCCCTGTACGAAGTGCCTCTGGAACGCGAAGAACACGACGACAGGGACGACCAGGGACACGAACGCCCCGGGCGCCAGGACGTCGATGTTGCTGCCGAACTGGCGTATCTGCGACTGGAGTTCAACCGTCAGCGGCTGCGACGTACTGTCCGCGAACAGCAAGGCCACCAGCATGTCGTTCCACACCCACAGGAACTGGAAGATGGCCAGGGAGGCGATCGCCGGCCGCCCCACGGGCAGTACCAGCCGCGTGAAGATACGCCATTCGCTGCCCCCGTCCATGCGAGCCGCCTCCAGCATCTCCTTCGGCATCTCGGCGAAGTAGTTGCGGAGCAGGAACACCGCGAACGGCAGCCCGTAGGCCACGTGGAAGAGGACGACGCCGGGAATCGTGCCGAACAGGCCCAGCTGCCCGAAGAGTTTGGCGACCGGCAGCAGACCGATCTGCACGGGCACCACCAGCAGCGCGACGACGACCAGGAAGATCGTCTCCCGCCCGGGGAAGTCCAGCCACGCGAAGGCGTACCCGGCGAGGGCCGCGATCACCACGACCAGCACCGTCGTCGGCACCGATATCAGCACCGTGTTCCAGAACGCCTGCGTGATCCCGGCGTTCCCCAGCAGCTCCGAGTAGTTGTCGAAGGACAGTTGCCCGGGGCTGGAGAACACCGTCCACCAGCCGCCCTTGGCCGTGTCCTCGGCGGACCGCAGCGAGGACAGGAACAGCCCCGCCAGCGGCGTCATCCACACCAGGCCGATCAGGACGAGGAAGGCCTGGACGGCCCCGTTGCCCAGCCCGCGCCGGACCGCGTTCATCGCTGACTCCTTCGGAAACGGCGGACGTTGAACACCATGGCCGGGACGACCAGCAGCAGGAGCAGCACGCCGAGCGCGCTGCCGAGGCCCTGGTTGTTGCCGCCGCCGAACGACACCAGCCACATCTGCGTCGCGAGCACGGTCGCGTCCTCCTGTACGGGGCCGGGCGCGATGATGTAGACGAGGTCGAAGACCTTCATCACGTTGATGACGAGGGTGATGAACACGACCGAGAGCACCGGTGCCAGCAGCGGCACCGTGATGCGCCGGAAGATCTGCCACTCGTTCGCGCCGTCCATCCGCGCCGCCTCCAGGGCGTCCCGGGGCAGCGTCGACAGACCGGCCCCGATCAGCACCATGGCGAAACCGGTCCAGATCCACAGATAGGCGCCGATGATCGCCGGTGTGACCAGCGCCGGCCCGAGCCAGGAGACGCCGTCGTAGGCCTGGGCGAAGTTGGACGACGGCAGTCGCACCTCGTAGGAGCCGGGTTCGAGTTTCCCGAAGCGGAAGGAGCCGTCGGCGGCCGTGGTCGTCGAGGCGACCTGCTCGCCGTCGCGGACCGCCTCGACCGTCATCTCCGGCAGTCCGCTCTCCCGCCGGTCGACCTTGCCCTGTTCCCCTCCCCCGCCGGGGGTGAAGTCCAGGTAGACCACGCCGCGCAGTTCGTCGGCGGCGGCCTTCCGTCCGGCCGCCGCGTACGCCGGCTCGGCCCCGCCCGGCAGGTCTTCGGGCTGCACGCCGACCAGGCCCAGCGCCACCGCGTCCCCGGGCGACACGCTCGTGCTGGTGCGGTACGAGCCGTCCTTCTCCTTCGTCAGGCCCTGGGCGTCGCGCGCCCGGGCCGTCGGATAGGAGGACTCCCCCTTGAAGGCGTCGTGGACGGAGACCACGGCGGCGTTGAGCACGCCCTTGTCGGGGTCCTCGTCGTAGGCGAGCCGGAAGATGATGCCCGCGGCGAGGAAGGAGACCGCCATCGGCATGAAGAGGAGCAGCTTGAAGGCGGTCGCCCAGCGGACCTTCTCCACCAGCACGGCGAGGATCAGCCCGAGGCCGGTGAGCAGGGCGGGAGCGACGACGACCCAGATGGCCGTGTTACGGACGGCCTTGAGGGTCGCCGGGTCGCGGAACATCTCGGCGTAGTTGCCGCCGCCGACGAAGGTCGTCCCGGAGGCGTCGAAGAAGCTGCGGCCGATGCTGAACAGCACGGGGTAGACGACGAGCGCCCCGAGCAGCAGCAGCGCGGGCAGCACGAACAGCAGGGCGATGATCTTCCCGCGCCGGCGCAGCCGCCGGGTGCGGTCGGCGACCGGGCCGGGTGGCGGGGGACTCGTCTCTTGCACGAGGGTCGCTGTCATGGCGTATCAGTCCTGGTACGCCTTGGCCGCCGCGGCCTCCAGCTTCGCCGCGGTGCCCTTCGGGTCGGAGGGGTCGCGCAGGAAGTCCTGGAGCAGCTTCCACTCGCCGGTGCCCTTGGTGCCGCCGAACGCGGCCGGGGCCTGGTCGGACATGTCGAAGCGGACCGAGTCCCCGGCCTGGACGAGGGACTTGGCGGTGGCGCGGGTGACGTCGTCGCCGTAGGAGGCGAGGTCGAGCTTCTTGTTCGGGGAGAGGAAGCCGCCGGCCTCGGCCCACACCGCGGAGGCCTCGGGGGTGGCGAGGTACTCCAGGAGTGCCTGGGCGGCCTTCTGGTTCTTGCCGTCGTTGAGGACGACGGCCGCGTCGCCGCCGCTGACGACGGGCGCCTCGCCGCCGCCGACCGCGGGGAACGGGAAGAAGTTCGCGTCCTCGCCGACCTTCTTGCCGAACTGGTCCTTGGCGACACCGGCGACGAAGTCGCCCTCGTAGACCATGCCGGCCTCGGGCTCGGGGCCGAACACCTTCTCGACCGAGCCGGGGAAGTCGGTGTTCAGGGCGCCCTTCTGGCCGCCGGCGATGAGCTGCTTGTCCTTGAAGAGCTTGCCGAGGGTGGTGAGGGCGTCGACGACGGAGACGTCGGTCCACTTCAGCTTGTGCGCGGCGAGGGCGTCGTACTTCTCGGGTCCGGCCTGGGAGAGGTAGACGTTCTCGAACCAGTCGGTGAGGGTCCAGCCGTCCTGCCCGGCGACGGAGAACGCGGCGAGCCCGGAGTCGGACACGGTCTGCCCGGCCTTGAGCATCTCGTCGTAGCTCTTCGGGGGCTTCACGCCGGCCTGTTCGAGGGCGTCGGGGCTGTACCAGACGGTCGACTTGTGGGCGGCCTTGAAGTAGAGGCCGTAGAGGGTGCCGTCGACGCTGCCGTACTTCTTCCACACGGGGGCGTAGCCCGCGTCGACGGCCTGCTCGGTCTTCTGCGACAGCGGCTTGAGCCAGCCCTTCTGCGCGAACTGCTTGAGCACGCCGACCTGCGGGACCATCACGACGTCGGGGGCGTTGCCGCCCTCGATCTTGCTGCCGACGACGGTGGAGACGTTGTCGCCGGTGGAGACGAACTGCGTCTTGGCGCCGGTCTTCTCGGTGAAGGCGTCGAGCACCTTCTGGAAGTTCTTCTGCTCGGTGCCGGACCAGACGCCGGCGACGGTGATCGACTGGCCGTCGAGCGCCTTGTCACCGCCGCCGGCCGAGACCGGGCCGCCGCCGCAGGCGGTCGCGCCGAGCGCCAGGACGAGAGCGGTGCAGCCGGTGAGCAGGGTGGTACGTCGTCGCATCATCGTTGATGTCCCTTCGGGAGGTTGACTTGCGGAGCGTTCGCTCAGGGGGCGTTCAGGAACGGATCCACCAGGCGGCCGTGGAGCCGGAGAGGACTCCGGGCGGGCAGGAGCCGCTGGCGAGCAGGGGGGTGCCGGAGACCGGCGCGGGGGTGGGGGCCGTGCCGAAGTTGACGGCGCAGACCAGGTCGTCGCCGCGTTCGAAGGCCAGCACGCCGGGCGGGGCGTCCAGCCAGCGCAGCGTGCCCTCACCCAACTGAGGCAGGGCGGCGCGCAGTTGGAGGCCGTCGCGGTACAGGTGCCAGAAGGAGCGGGTGTCGGCCAGGGCGCGGTCGGTGGCGTACTCGGCGAAGTACTCCGGCTGCGGCAGCCACGGCTTGGCGCTCTCCACGCCGGGCGTGAAGCCGAACGGCGAGGCCTGGCCCGACCAGGGCAGGGGCACGCGGCAGCCGTCGCGGATGCGGGCGCGGCTGCCCGTGCGGCGGAAGATCGGGTCGGTCAGCACGTCGTCGGGCAGGTCGACGACCTCCGGCAGGCCGAGCTCCTCGCCCTGGTAGATGTAGGCGGCGCCGGGCAGGGCCAGCATGAGGAGCGCGGCGGCGCGGGCGCGGGCGGCGCCGAGGCCGCTGCCCTCGGTGGCGGGTTCGCCGTAGCGGGTGACGGTGCGGACCTGGTCGTGGTTGTTGAGGACCCAGGTGACGGTCGAGCCGGTGCCGGCGATGTCCTGCATGGCCTCCGCGATGACCTTCTGGAAGGCGTCGGCGTCCCAGGAGGCGCTGAGCAGGTCGAAGAAGAAGGCCTGGTGCAGTTCGTCGGAGCGGACGTACCGGGCGTGTTCGCGGGCGGTCGGGACGGAGACCTCGCCGACGAGGAGGCGTTCGCAGCCGTCGCGCTCGGTGTACTCCTCGCATATGGAGCGCCAGCGGCGCCACACGTCGTGCACCTCGGGCTGGTTCCAGGCGAGCGGGTTGACCGAGTCGCGGGTGCGGGCGTCGGCCTCCGGGTCGTCGGAGTCGGGCAGTTCGGGGTGCTTGTAGAGGCCGGCGGCGACGTCGATGCGGAAGCCGTCGACGCCCCGGTCCAGCCAGAAACGCAGCACCCGGTCGAACTCGGCGGCGACCTCGGGGTCGCGCCAGTTCCAGTCGGGCTGCTCGGGCGTGAACATGTGCAGGTACCACTGGCCGGGCCGTCCGTCCGTCTCGGTCACCCGGCTCCAAGCCGGGCCGCCGAACATGGCGTGCCAGTTGTTGGGCGGCTCGGAGCCGTCCGGGCCACGGCCGTCGGCGAAGTGGAAGCGGGCCCGGGCGGGGCTGCCGGCGGGGGCGGCGAGCGCCTCGCGGAACCAGGGGTGCTCGCTGGAGCAGTGGTTCGGGACGATGTCGAGGAGCACCTTGATACCGAGCCGCCGCGCGGCCCCGACCAGCTGGTCGAACTCGTCGAGGTCGCCGAAGAGCGGGTCGACGTCGCAGTAGTCGGCCACGTCGTAGCCGTGGTCGTGCTGCGGCGAGGGATAGAAGGGGCTCAGCCAGATCCCGTCGACGCCGAGCTTCTTGAGGTACGGCAGTCCGGCCCGGACGCCGGCGAGGTCGCCGATGCCGTCGCCGGTGCTGTCGAGGAAGCTGCGGACGTACACCTGATAGATCACTGCGTCACGCCACCAGTGGTGCCTGTTCAACCCATCGACCTGTCTCTGAGGAGGGCAGCGGTTATGCATGCATGTTAAGTAGCCGTGTCGAGAGGGTGTCAATGAAATGGCAGAACGTATCTAGCGGCTGGAGTGTCTAAATAGGGACATACTGGGGCGATATTCAGCGAGATGAGACGCCCGCGTTACCTAACAAGTACCTAACAAGTAAGCAGGAGAGGGCGCGAAGAGGCGCCAACAGCGCTAGCCGCGCGAGATGACGGCGAGCTCGCGCGCCAGCCGCCGGACCGCCGCCGCGGGCGTCTGGCGCCCCGCCATCGCGTCGTTCACGACGGCCTGCACCACCAGGCTGACCTGGTCGTAGCGCGGGCTCTTGGGGCGCGGCGCGGCCGCGAGGACGCTCGTCCGCAGCGTCGGCAGGTAGGGGAACCGGCGGACGAGCGCGGGATCCCGGTAGAGATCCGCGCGCACGGGCGGCAGCGCGCCGCGCGTGAGGACCTGCCGCTGGACGCGCTCACCGGTGAGGTATGCGATCAGGCGGGCCGCCGAGTCGGGATGCCGCGCGTGCGCGCTGACGGCCAGGTTGGATCCGCCGAGGACACTGGTCCCCGGCCCGCCGGGCCCGGGCAGGGGTACGGCGCCGACCTTCCCGGCCACCTTCGAGCCGGGGGCCGAGGCGCCGACGTAGGCGTACGGCCAGTTCCGCAGGAAGAGCAGCCGGCCGTCCTGGAAGGCCTGTTTGGACTCTTCTTCCTTGTAGGTCAGCGCTTCCCTCGGGATCCAGTGCTCGCGCACCCCGCGCGCCAGGAACCCGATGCCCTCGCGGGCCGCCGCCGAGTCGACGGTGACGCGCTCGCCCTCGTCGCCGAGGATCGAGCCGCCCGCCGAGTAGACGGCCTCCGCCGCGTTCACGGTGAGGCCCTCGTAGGGCAGGAACTGTCCGGCGTAACCGCCGAGGCCGTGCTTCGGGGCGATGGTCTTCGCGTACCGCTCCAGCTCCGCCCAGGTGCGCGGCGGATCGACGCCCTCCTCGGCGAGGACGTCCTTGCGGTACAGGAGCAGACCGGCGTTCGTGACGTACGGGACCGCGTAGAGCTGCCCGTCGTAGGTCGCCGTGTCCACGACCGGCTGGAGGAACGTCTTCAGGGGGAAGCAGTCCCGGGGCAGCGGTCTGATCCAGCCCGCCGCGGCGAACTCCGAGGTCCAGTTGACGTCGATGTTGAGCACGTCGAACCGGCTGCGGTCACCGTCGCGCAGGTCGGTGATCATCTGGGCCTGGGTCTCGTCGGCCGAGTCCGGCAGCTCGACCAGGGTCACCTTCTCGCCGGGATGGGTACGATTCCAGCCCTCCAGCAGGGGGCCGAGATATCCGGTGAGGTCGCCGGCGGTGGCCAGGGTGAGGGGGCCGCGGCCGCCCTCCGGGGGCTCACCCGCCTGCGCTCCGGCGGCAACGTAGCCTGTCAGGACCACGACGAGAACGAGAAGGCCCCTACCCGCGGCATGGATCCACCGCATAGGTTCCTCCCTGTACACCGGCGCCGGGCACCCTTGCCCGGAATCAGGGCCATGTATACCTGTTAGGTATGGGCGATACTAGGGCCTGGAGCACATTGGACCGGACAGGAGGACTGCACGCGTGCGCCTGCCCCTCCTGGCCCTCCTCGCCCGCGGACCCGCCCACGGCTACGAGCTCAAGCAGGACCTTGAGCAACTGCTGGGCTCCGCGTACCCTCAGCCGAACGTCGGCCAGATCTATGTGACCCTCGGCCGCCTCGAGAAGTCGGGACTGATCGAGGGCGAGGACGTGGCGCAGTCCAGCCGGCCCAACAAAAAGGTCTACCACCTCACCGACGCCGGGCGGGAGGCGCTGCGCGCCTGGTTCGAGGAGCCCGAGGACGAGCCGCGGGTGCGGGACGAGTTCTTCATGAAACTGGCCCTCGCTCCGCAGACCGGTCTCGCCGAGCAGATCACCCTGATCAACCAGCAGCGGCGCCAGTACCTGAACACCATGCGGCAGCTGTCGAAGCTGGCCGCCGCCGAAGACCGCGACAACCGCATTGCCCATCTGCTGATCGAGGGCGCGATGCTGCACCTGCAGGCCGACCTCGACTGGCTGGAACGGTGCCAGGAAGAGCTGGAGGAGCTGGAGTGAGCGACGACCGTCCCGCTCCTGTGCTGCGCGCCGAGGGACTGGCGAAGACCCACCACGGCGAGGGCGCCCCGGCCCACGCCGTGCGCGGGGTCGACCTGTGCGTACGGCAGGGCGAGTTCGTGGCGATCACCGGCCCGTCCGGCGCGGGCAAGTCGACGCTGCTGCATCTGCTCGGCGGACTCCAGCGTCCGGACGCGGGCCACATCTGGCTCGACGGCGAGTCCACCGACACCTACAGCGAGGCGCGCTGGGCGGTGGAGCGCAGGAAGCGTATCGGGATCGTCTTCCAGTTCTTCAACCTCGTCTCGAACCTGTCCGTCGCCGACAACGTCGAGCTGCCCGCCCTGCTCGCCGGGACCACGCCGAAGCAGGCGCGCACCGAGCGTGAGGCGCTGCTGGCCGAGCTCGGCCTGACGGGCAAGGAGCGCAGCATGCCGGGCGAGCTGTCCGGCGGTGAGCAGCAGCGCGTCGCCCTGGCCCGGGCGCTGGTCAATCACCCGCCGCTGCTGCTGGCCGACGAGCCCGCCGGCAGCCTCGACAGCAAGGGCACCCGCGAGGTGATGCGGCTGCTGTCCCGTTTCCACCAGCGCGGCCAGACGATCGTGCTGGTCACCCATGACGCCCGGCTGGCGAGCGCCGCGGACCGGGTGATCAGCTTCTTCGACGGCCGGATCGCCGACGACGCGGCTCTCGACGGCGGCACCACCCCGCCGCGCCGCGCCGGCATATCCGGTGTGCTGGAGCTGAAGGACTGACATGCGCGGGTACGACGAACCCCGGAGGGGCTGACCCGTATGCGAGCCACCCTGCGCTGGGCCCACTCCGATCTGCGCACGCACCGCGGCGAGGCGCTGTTCCTCGTCCTCGCCACCGCGGGCATCGTCGCCTCCCTGCTGCTGGCCACCGCCCTGTTCGGCTACGCGACCAACCCCTGGCAGCGCGTCTTCACGCAGTCGCACGGCGCGCATGTGTGGCTGCACACGGACACGGCGGCCGACCCGGGGAAGCTGGCCCGGCTGGACGGCGTGGAGTCCGTCGTCGGTCCCTACCCCAGTGCCGCCACCACCGTCTCCTCGCGCGGCAGCCGCGCCGCCGTCGAACTGCGCGGCATGCCTCGGAAGCCCCCCGCCGGCCGCCCGCCGGTCGTCTCCGGGCACTGGCTCACCCCGTCGACTCCCGACGGGGTGGTGCTGGAGAGCCGCCTCGCCCGTGCCCTGCTGGCCCAGCCGGGCGACACCCTCCATGTGCCCGGCACCGCCCGCGAGCTGACCGTCGTGGGACTCGCCGACAGTGCCGAGCCGCGCTACCGGCCCGGTGAGCAGCCGGGTCTGGTGTGGGCGCTTCCGTCGGCCGTGCCGGACCCGGGCGGCCAGGTGATCGGGCTGCGGCTGACGGACCCGGGCGACACGTCCTACATCGTCCAGCGCGCCGTGACCGTGCTGGGCCCGGGGGCGATCGGCGAGGTCTCCACCTGGCAGCAGGCGCGGGCCGAGGCACAGGGCGACAACCGGCTGCTCGGTCAGGTGCTGGGCCTGTTCGGGCTGGGCGCCCTCGTGGCGGCCGGATTCGCCGTGCACGGGGCGATCGGCACCCGCATCCGCGGGCACCTGCGCGACCTGTCCGTCCTGAAGGCCATCGGCTTCACCCCCGGCCAGGTGGTCCGCATCTTCCTGCTCCAGCACCTCGCCTACGCCCTGCTGGGCGCCCTGGCCGCGGCCGGTCTCGCCGAGGCTCTGGGCAGCCGGATCCCGGGCCGGCTCGGGGACGCCGTCGGCGTGTGGCAGGGGCTGCCCGGCCACACCGCGGCGCTGCTCGTGGTGCCCGTGGGCGCGGTGCTGTTCATCGGCGCGACCACCGGGCTGGCCGCGTGGCGGGCCGGGCGGGTGCCGCCCGTGCCGGTGCCGCGACCGGCCACGACCTCGGGCGGACGGCTGTCCGGCGTGGCCCGCCGGGCCCTCGGCGTGCGGATCCCGCCCGCGCTGGTGCTGGGCTGGCACAAGGCGTTCACGCGCCGCCCCCGGTCCCTGGCCACCGTCGCCCGGCTCACACTGCCGCTGCTGCTGATCGTCGTGGCGATGAGTGCCTGGACCACCCTCGACCGCTTCCACAGCGAGCCCGAGCGGATCGGCCTGCCGGCCGCGCTCAGCGTCCGAGCCGATTCCGGCCTGGGCGAACAGCGGGTCCGCTCCCTCCTGGAGAAGGACCCGCAGGTGGCCGCCGCCTACCCGGGCGTCGAGACGGCCGCCCTGGGCCCGAGCCAGACCGCGACCATCGCCCTGCGCGGGCTCGGCACCCGGGAGGACCCCTACCCGCACACCCTCGCCGAGGGCCGCCCCGCCCGCGGCCTTGACGAGGCGGTGGCCGGACAGGGGCTGCTCGACCTGCTGGACGTGCGGGTCGGCGCCTGGGTGCGGATGACCGTCGGCGACCGTCCGCAGATCCTGCACATCGTGGGCCGCAGCATCGAGCCGGAGAACGCCGGCCGGGTCATCTCCACCTCCCTCGACACCCTCCGCGAGAACGACCCGGGGCTCCGCCCCACCCTCTACGAGCTCCGCCTGGACCCCGGCGCGGACCCACGGGAGGTCGCCGACCGGATCGCCGCCGCGGGGCGCGGCCACCTGGACGTGCACACGGTCGCCAACCCGGCCGACGAGCTCTCCCCCTTGCGCGCGGTGGTCGCCGGGCTGATCGCCGTCCTCGCCCTCATCGGGCTCATCGAACTGCTGACCGCGATCGGCGGCACCGTCCGCGAGAGCGAGCGGGACCTGCTGGCCCTGAAGGCCATCGGGCTGTCCCCCCGGCAGATCACGGCGATCACCGTCACGGCCACCGGCCTCACGGCCCTGGCGGCCGTCCTCGCCGCCCTCGCCCTGGGCCTGCCCCTGGCCAGGTGGCTGATCGATGCCCAGGGCCGCTCCAGCGGCATCGGGGCGGGGATCGCCCAGGGGCCCTCCGCGGCCCTGATGGTGCTGCTGGGCACGGCGGCGGTCCTCTGCGCAGCGGCACTGGCCGCCCTCCCCGCGGCCCGGGCCGCCCGGCGGCGCCTCGCGGACACCCTGAGCGCGGTGGCCTGACGCCGTACCGCCCCCGGGTCAGCCCCCGTACGGCTGCTGCGGGTGGTACGGAGGCCGGGGGTGCGGGGCGTAGGGGTGCTGCCCGCCCGGCGCGCGGGGATGCCCGTACGGGTTCCCCTGCGGCGGCAGGTGGGGCGAGCCCGCCGGAGGGACCGGCCCGGGCACGGGCGGGTGTGCCGCCGGATGGGCGTTCAGCCGGATTCCGTACCGCCGCTTCAGCCGCCGCATCTCCAGCAGCGCGATGGCCGTGACCGTCACGGGCGCGCCCAGGATGAAGACGATCCCCAGGGTGAGGCTGAGCCCGTGCAGATCACCGGTCACGAGGTCCGGGACGGCCACCAGCCAGCTGGTCACCATGGCGAGCAGCGGCGGCAGGCAGCGGTGCACGGCGGCCGTGCCGAAGAAGTTGCCCGAGACCCGCACGGCTCCATGGGCCGTGAAGGCGAGCAGCCACAGCATCGTCATGCCGAACCCGATGATCACGGCGACGTTCGCGGACGCGTTCACCGTCCGCACCAGCAGCAGCACGGCGGCCACACAGCCGACGAACAGCACGAGCAGCGCGAGGGACCTGAGCAGCGGCGTCCGCAACTGCCGCACCGTGCCGCCGCGCCGCCAGACCCACAGCATCACCCCGACCGTCAGCGGGGTGAGGAAGAGCAGGACGACGGCGGCCGTCATCGCGTTCTCCAGCAGCTCCGTGAGGTCGAAGCCGCCTTCGACGAAGGTGTAGACACCGAGCGAGGCGACCGCCCCGGCGATGACACGCAACCGCTTCAGGCGCTCCACGGACGGGTCGAGCGGCTGCGGGATCCAGGCGGGATGGAACACCGCCCGGGCCACGTCCTGGGGTTTCAGGACGGACCCCGCCGTCAGCGTGCCGCCGGTCCAGCTTCCGCGTGTGCGTGCCACTTCGCGCTCCCCCGAGCACTCGCCATGCTGATCGCCCGGGAGTCTACGGGAAGCGGACGGCGCGCTGCCGCCCGCCTTCCCGTCCGGCGCTCGTCACCGCCGGCCGCGCAGCTCCCGGTACGTGGCGACCAGGGCCCGGGTCGAGGCGTCCAGGCCCCCGACCTCGGCGTCCCCGGTCAGTGCGGGCTCGACGCGCTTGGCGAGGACCTTGCCCAGCTCCACGCCCCACTGGTCGAAGGAGTCGATGTTCCACACCGCGCCCTGCACGAACACCTTGTGCTCGTAGAGGGCGACCAGCTGGCCGAGGACGGACGGCGTCAGCTCGGGCGCGAGGATCGTGGTCGTCGGGTGGTCGCCCTTGAACGTCTTGTGCGGCACCAGCTCCTCCGGCACGCCCTCGGCGCGCACCTCCTCGGGCGTCTTGCCGAAGGCGAGCGCCTGCGTCTGGGCGAAGAAGTTGGCCATCAACAGGTCGTGCTGTGCCTTCAGCTGCTCGCTCAGCTCGGCGACGGGCCTCGCGAAGCCGATGAAGTCCGCCGGGATCAGCTTGGTGCCCTGGTGGATCAACTGGTAGTAGGCGTGCTGCCCGTTGGTGCCCGGCGTGCCCCACACCACCGGGCCGGTCTGCCACTCGACCTCGCGCCCGTCCCGGCCGACGTACTTGCCGTTGGACTCCATGTCGAGCTGCTGGAGGTAGGCGGTGAACTTCGACAGGTAGTGGCTGTAGGGCAGGACCACGTGCGACTGGGCGTCGTGGAAGTTGCCGTACCAGACGCCCAGCAGGCCCAGCAGCAGCGGCACGTTGGACTCGGCCGGCGCTGTCCGGAAGTGCTCGTCGACGATGCGGAAGCCGTCGAGCATCTCGCGGAACCGGTCCGGGCCGATGGCGATCATCAGGGCCAGGCCGATCGCCGAGTCGTAGGAGTAGCGGCCGCCGACCCAGTCCCAGAACTCGAACATGTTGGCCGTGTCGATGCCGAACTCGGCGACCTTCTCCGCGTTCGTCGACAGGGCGACGAAGTGCTTGGCGACGGCGGCCTCGTCACCGAGCGCGTCCAGCAGCCAGGTGCGCGCGGAGGTCGCGTTGGTGACCGTCTCGATCGTGGTGAAGGTCTTGGAGGCGATGACGAACAGCGTCTGCGCCGGATCCAGGTCGCGGACCGCCTCGTGCAGGTCGGCACCGTCCACGTTCGACACGAAACGCACCGTCAGCGAGCGGTCCGTGAAGGCCCGCAGCACCTCGTAGGCCATGGCGGGACCCAGGTCGGAGCCGCCGATGCCGACGTTGACGATGTTCCGGATCCGCTCGCCGGTGTGGCCGGTCCACTCGCCCGACCGCACCCGGTTCGCGAAGTCCGCCATCTTGTCGAGCACGGCGTGCACATCCGGCACCACGTTCTCGCCGTCGACCTCGATCACCGCGTCCCGAGGGGCACGCAGCGCGGTGTGCAGCACGGCCCGGTTCTCGGTGGTGTTGATCTTCTCGCCGCGGAACATGGCGTCCCGCAGCCCGAAGACGTCGGTGGCGGCGGCCAGTTCGCGCAGCAGCCGCAGGGTGTCGTCGGTGACGAGGTGCTTGGAGTAGTCGACGTACAGGTCGCCGACCCGGAGGGTGTATGCGGTGCCGCGGCCGGAGTCGGCGGCGAACAGGTCGCGCAACCCCACGTCGCCGAGCTCCTCGCGGTGCTTGGCCAGTGCCGTCCACTCAGGCGTCTGATTGAGTCTGGTACGGCTGTCTGCGTTCATCTCGGACTTCAGCCTTCTTTCCTGTCCTGCGTACCTTGCCCCGCTGCCGGTCCCAACCTAGTTGATCAGCGCGTGACGTCGGCTGTCGTGGCGCCGTCCTCCGGCTCCACCACAGATACGTCCACCGCGCGCACGGGTATCAGCGCGATGACGGCGAGGACGAAGAAAGCGGCCGTGAGCAGCGGCGGGGTGTTCGGCCCCCGGGCGGCGGCGACGGCTCCGCCCAGCAGGGCACCGAGGGGTACTCCGGCGAAGGCCAGGGTCCGGAAGGCCGAACTGACCCGGCCCAGCAGTCCGGCGGGGCTGCGCTCCTGCATGAGCGTCGTCGTGTTGACGTTCCACACCATGCCGAGGAGACCGAAGACGGCGAGCGCGCCCACGAGCACGGCGAGGCTGCGCACGGTGCCCATCACGACGAGGAGCGCGGTCTGCACCGATCCGGCGAGGAGCACCGACCGCAGACGGCCGAGCCGCGCCACCAGCCGGCCGTTCACCACTCCCCCGGCCAGGCTGCCCAGAGTGAAGGCGGTGCCCGCCGCCGCGTATCCCGCGGGGCCCGCCCGCAGCCAGTCGGTGACGAGGACGACCAGCAGGGCGAGCAGGGTGCCCATGCCGATGTTGCACAAGGCCGTGGACGTGCACAGGGCGCGCAGGGCACGGTCGCGCCACAGGGTGCGCAGGCCCTGCGCGATCTCCCGGCGCAGGGTGCTGCCCGCGGGCCGCGGCTCGCGGTCGGGTTCGGCGGCAGGCAGGGAGGCGATCAGCGCGGCGGCCACGAGGAAGGTCACGGCGTCGGCCGCGAACGGCACGGCGGCCCCCGCCGCCAGCAGCAACGGCACGACCGGGCCGCCGAGCAGGCCTCCGGCGATGCGCTGACCGGTCATCAACCGGGCGTTGGCGCTGCCGAGCGCCTCCCGGTCGACCAGGACGGGCAGCAACGCGGTGGCAGCGTTGTCGAAGAGGGTCTGGAGGGTGGTGAGCGCGACGGCCAGGGCGATGAGCAGGCCGATCGAGGCGTGTCCGAGCGCGACGGCCACCGCGAAGGCGGCCACCAGCAGCCCGCGTGACGCGTCCACCGTCCACATGGCCCGCCGCTGGTCCACCCGGTCGGCGACGGCCCCGCCGAGCAGGCCGAAGACGATCCAGGGCAGGTAGCCGCAGGCCGTGACGGAGGCGATGAGCAGCGGATCGTGGGTCAGGGTGACGGCCAGCAGGGGCAGCGCGGACGTGCGCAGCGCGTCGCCGAAGCTGGACAGGACGGCGGCACTCCACAGCCGTCCGAAGCCACCGCGCCACGCGGGCACGCACACGCCCCCCGCCTCGACCGTCGCCACCGCTCCCCCTCATGGTTCGTCCGATGCACAAACCGTAGAGGGCACCACTGACAATCGGCCGGCGGTGACGGCCGACGGGCATGGATGGCGGGGCAGGTGCCGGTGCCGGTGCCGGTGCCGAGAAGACGAGACCGAACGGGCATCCGCTGGTGCCCGGGAGGCAGTTCCGGCCGGGCACCCGCTGGTGCCCGGCCGGTCTCGTCTTCTAGATCTCGCCCCGCAGTTTGGCGAGCGCCTCGGCGAGGATCGCCTCGCCGTCCGCGTCGCTGCGCCGCTCCCGGACGTACGCCAGGTGGGTCTTGTAGGGCTCGGTGCGCGGCGGGTCCGGCGGGTTGTCCCGGTCCTGGCCGGCCGGGAAGCCGCAGCGGGGACAGTCCCAGGTATCGGGCACCTGCGCGTCGCTGGCGAAGCTCGGCTGGGTCTCGTGTCCGTTGGAGCACCAGAAGGAGATGCGCAGCCGCGGCGCGGACTCGCCGCGCTCGGCCTCGCCCATCGGCCCCGCCCCGACCCGGCTTCCCCGGATCGCGTTGCCACTTGCCACGGTCGTAACTCCCTGCGTGATGGTGCCGCGAAGCGAGTCGGCGTTCCGCTTCGCCGCGAGCGCCTCAGTCTACGTAAGGCCCAACGCGCGTCCAGTGATTGGAGTTACAACCCTCACACCTAGACGCAAGCCCCATGATAGGCCGCGCTCAGCTGCGCGTACCGGACATGGGGCCTTACGTACGAGTTCCGTGCGGATTGCGGCTCGGTCAGTTGTTCACCTTCATCAGGATGCCGAGCACGACGATGCACGCGAACCACAGCAGACCGATCACGACGGTGATCCGGTCGAGGTTGCGCTCGGCGACCGAGGAGCCGCCGACGGAGGACTGCATGCCGCCACCGAACATGTCGGAGAGGCCGCCGCCCTTCCCCTTGTGCATCAGCACCAGCAGCATCAGCAGCAGGCTGAAGACGATCAGGGCGATCGAGAACCCCAAAACCACGGCTGGACCAACTTCCTCGGATTCGGATGGACGACGCGGGGCCCAGCACAGCGCTGGACCCCGCAAGGGTACGACGGATCGCCGCTAGGGCCTACTCACTGGTCGCGGAAGCGCACGATCTTGACGAACTCGTCGGCGTCCAGCGAGGCACCGCCGACCAGGGCGCCGTCGATGTCGGCCTGGGCCATGATCTCCGCGACGTTGCCCGACTTCACGGAGCCGCCGTACTGGATGCGGACCTTGTCGGCCAGGTCCTGGGAGTACAGCTCGGCGATCTTGCCGCGGATCGCCGCGCAGACCTCCTGGGCGTCCTCGGCGCCGCAGACCTTGCCGGTGCCGATGGCCCACACGGGCTCGTAGGCGATCACGACGGTCTCGGCGTGCTCGGCGGGCAGGTCCTTCAGACCGCCCTCGACCTGGGCGAGGGTGTGGGAGACGTGGTTGCCCGCCTCGCGGATCTCCAGCTCCTCGCCGACGCACAGGATCGGGGTCAGGCCGTGCTTGTACGCGGCCTTGACCTTGGCGTTCACCAGCTCGTCGGTCTCGGCGTGGTACTGACGGCGCTCGCTGTGGCCGATGGCGACATACGTGCACTTCAGCTTGGCCAGCATGGGGCCGGAGATCTCGCCGGTGAAGGCACCGCCGTCGTGCGCCGAGATGTCCTGGGCACCGTACTTGATTTTGAGCTTGTCGCCGTCGACCAGGGTCTGCACGGAGCGCAGGTCGGTGAAGGGAGGCAGGACGGCGACCTCGACGGCCTCGTAGTCCTTGTCGGCCAGGGCGAAGGCGAGCTTCTGGACGTGCGCGATGGCCTCGAGGTGGTTGAGGTTCATCTTCCAGTTGCCCGCCATCAGCGGCGTGCGCGTGCTCATAAAGGGTCAGTCCTCCAGTGCGGCGAGGCCGGGGAGCGTCTTGCCCTCGAGGTATTCGAGGGAGGCGCCGCCACCGGTCGAGATGTGGCCGAATGCGTTCTCGTCGAAGCCAAGGATGCGGACGGCGGCGGCGGAGTCGCCACCACCGACCACCGTGAAGGCCTTCGAGTCGAGGAGTGCCTGGGCGACGGCCTTGGTGCCCTCGGCGAAATCGGGGTGCTCGAAGACGCCCATGGGGCCGTTCCAGAAGACGGTGGCGGCGTCGACGATCTTCGAGGCGTACAGCGTGCGGGACTCGGGGCCGATGTCCAGCCCCATCTGGCCGGCCGGCATGGCGTCCGCGGCGACGGTGCTGGGCCGGCCCGGGGCCTTGGTCCCCAGGTCCGGGAACTCCGGCGCGACCACGACGTCCAGGGGCAGGACCAGCTCGACGCCGTTCTTCTCGGCGCGATCGATGTACTCCCGGACGGCCGGGAGCTGGTCCTCCTGGACCAGGGACGTGCCGATCTCGTGGCCCTTGGCCTTCAGGAAGGTGAAGACCATGCCGCCGCCGATGAGCAGGCGGTCGGCCTTGCCGAGCAGCTGGTCGATGACAGCGAGCTTGTCGGACACCTTGGCGCCGCCCAGGACGACGGCGTAGGGCCGCTTGACGTCCTCGGTGAGCTTCTTCAGGACGCCGACCTCGGTGGCGATGAGGTATCCCGCGTAGTGCGGCAGGCGCGCCGGGAGGTCGAAGACCGAGGCGTGCTTGCGGTGCACCGCGCCGAAGCCGTCACCGACGTAGACGTCCGCGAGGGCGGCGAGCTGGTCGGCGAAGGCGCCGCGCTCGGCGTCGTCCTTGCTCGTCTCACCGGCGTTGAAGCGCAGGTTCTCGACGACCGCCACCCGGCCGTCGGCCAGGCCGGCGACGGTGTCCCGGGCGGACTCGCCGACCGTGTCGGTCGCGAAGGCCACGTCCGCGCCGAGGAGTTCACCGAGGCGCGCGGCGGCCGGGGCGAGGGAGAAGGCCGGGTCCGGGGCGCCCTTGGGGCGGCCCAGGTGGGAGGCGACGACGACCCGGGCGCCCGCCTCGGCGAGGGCCTTGACCGTGGGCAGCACGGCGCGGATGCGGCCGTCGTCGGTGATGCGCGTGCCGTCCAGCGGCACGTTCAGGTCGGCGCGGACGAAGACCCGCTTGCCCGCCACTCCCTCGGAGAGGAGTTCGTCGATCGTCTTCATGTAAGGGGACTCCTGAAAGAGCTCGTGATCGCTCGGAAGCGCTCGTGATCTAACAGATCTGATCTGTACGTGAGTCAGGGCTCGGACAGCGCGACCGCGCGCTGCCCGAGCCCTGCTCTCACACCGTGGTGCCTGGTCTATTCGATCAGAGCTGGTTGCCGACGAAGACCGTGAGGTCCACGAGGCGGTTGGAGTAGCCCCACTCGTTGTCGTACCAGCCGATGACCTTCACGTTCTTGCCCTCCTGGACCATGGTCAGGGAGGAGTCGAAGGTGCAGGACGCCGGGGCGTTCACGATGTCGGAGGAGACGATCGGGTCCTCCGTGTACTCGAGGATGCCCTTCAGCTCGCCCTCCGCGGCCTTCTGGAAGGCGGCGTTGACCTCTTCCTTCGTGACCTCGCGGGACAGCTCGAGGACCAGGTCGGTGACCGAGCCGGTCGGGACCGGGACACGCATGGCGATGCCGTCCAGCTTCCCCTTGAGCTGCGGGAGGACCAGCGCGGTGGCCTTGGCGGCACCCGTGGTGGTCGGGATGATGTTCTCGGCGGCGGCACGCGCGCGACGCAGGTCCTTGTGCGGGAAGTCCAGGATGCGCTGGTCGTTGGTGTACGCGTGCACCGTGGTCATCAGACCCTTGACGATGCCGAAGTTCTCGTCGAGGACCTTCGCCATCGGCGCCACACAGTTGGTGGTGCAGGAGGCGTTGGAGATGACGTGGTGGTTCGCCGGGTCGTACTTGTCCTGGTTGACGCCCATCACGATGGTGACGTCCTCGTCCTTGGCCGGAGCCGAGATGAGGACCTTCTTCGCGCCGCCCGCCAGGTGCTTCTCGGCGTCGGCCTTCTTCGTGAAGATGCCGGTCGACTCGATGACGATGTCGACGCCCAGCTCGCCCCACGGGATGTCGGCGGGGTTGCGCTCGGCCAGGACCTTGATGGTCTTGCCGTCGACCGTGATCGTGTCGGCGGTGTGCGTGACCTCCTGCTTGAGGCGGCCCAGAATGGTGTCGTACTTCAGCAGGTGAGCGGTGGTCGCGGTGTCACCCAGGTCGTTGACAGCCACGATCTCGATGTCTGCACCCTGCTCCAGCAGCGCGCGGAAGTAGTTACGACCGATGCGGCCGAAGCCGTTGATGCCTACGCGGATCGTCACGAACCGATCTCCTCGTTGGTACGCCGGCCATGAAGTGCCGGCGAGCTCTGTTTGGGATGTCCCCGACCGCCTACGACCCTACCTCTCTGAAGGGCTGGTGGTGACATCCAGATGCCTCATACACGGCAGGGCGGCCCTTACCCGCCAGTAGGGGTACGGACCGCCCACCGCCGCGAGCAAGATCACTCGATTTCGCTACCGCACGGGTTCCCTGTTGACCAGGGAACTCACCCGTCGAGGGAAGCGAGTGCCTTCCTCATCAGCGCCGCCCGGTCCGCCGCGGCGGTGACGTGCTCCAGGCCGAACCCCAGCAGCACGGTGTCGTCCGTGGTGACCGCGCCGTACGTCTGGAACAGGGCGCCGGTACGAGCCCAGTCCTTCAGGACGGCCGGGCTGCCCGCGGGCGGTCCGGCCACCTTCCAGGCCCCGAGCGAGGTCTCGAAACCCTCGGTCTCCCGCGCCGTGCCGCCGACGACGAGCGAGGCGTCGTCGGCGAGGACGCCGCGCCCGCCGCTGCCCGGGTCGGTGACGTAGCTGATCGAGACCTCGACCGTCTTCCCGGCGTAGGCGCTCAGGTCGAAGTTCACCTGCCGCCAGCCGCCGGAGCTGCCGGTGAGACTGTTCCACGCGCCGGTGGTGCCGGTCGCGGCGCAGCCGTCGGCCGCCACGGTCAGGTAGTGCTTCAGCCAGGGGTGCTCGTTGACGTAGAACCCGCCCTCGCACTCCGTCGGCACGGCGGTCCCGGTGGCGCCGCCCGCCTCGGGAAGGGTCGTCCAGTCGTCGGAGCCCGTGACATGGGCCTCGACCACTGCGTGATCGTAGCCGGGCTCGGTGTCCCACAGGAGCTGGGTGCGCAGGGCCGGCTGCTGGGCCGCGGTGGTACCGGTGAGGTCCACGGTGCGGGTGAGGCGCTTGTAGGCGTCGTCGGTGTGGACGGCGGCGGCCATCGACGTGCCCGCGTACGGGCCGTACGGGTTGACCGTGCCGGCGAACTGCCCGGCGCCCTTGCTGGCGAACTGCGGGAACTCGTCGGTCCGCAGTTCGTCGGAGGTGACGCCGTAGGTGCCGGCCTTGTCCAGCGGGTTGCCGGCGGCGGCGCTCAGCGGGCCGGTGACACCGCCCAGCTCGCCGGAACCGGTGAAGCCGGTGGCTCCGGGGGTGGCGGTGCGGGTGTAGGCGCCCAGGTAGTACTGGCTGAAGTCGTCCGACAGCGCGCCACCGCCGAGGTCGACGTCGCCGCCGGCCTGCTCACCGGCCTCGATCAGCCGGCCGCCCTCGTTGAGGAAGGCCCGCAGCTGGAGCTGGGTGGCGACGCCCGGGACGCCCGCGCCCGTGTAGTGGACGACGGTGTCGAAGTGGCTCAGCACGCCGAGCGCGTCGGGCGCGCCCCGCTCGGCGACGTCCCAGACGACCGCCTTGCGGCCGCTCGCCTTGAGCGCGTCCACGTACGCCTGTGCCTGCGTGGCGGTCGCGCCCTCCTCGGCGACGACGAGGGTGTCCGCCCGGGGCCGTTCGGCGACCGTGTACGTGAAGTGCTCGCTGGAGACCTTCCTGCCGTTCTTCGCCTCGCCGGTGAACCACACCTCGACCTTGTCGCCCGGGCCGCCGTCCTCGACCTTCGCCCGGTACTCGTCGAAGTAGAGGTTGTCCTCACCGCCGTAGGTCTCGCCGCCCTTCCAGGGCTTGAGCGCCATGTCCCAGGTGCGGCCGCCGTTGACGCGGTACTTGAGTTCCTTGTCGCGCACAGCCTTTCGGGCGACGACGGAGACCTCCTGGTCGGCGCCGCGGGAGTAGGACGTGCCGAACGCGGCCGGGGTGAAGTCGGCGGCCTTCAGGCCGACCGCCGAGGACGGCCGGTCGGGGTGGGCGGCGGACTCGGCGACGGAGAGCGCGAACGGGATGTTCTTGGCGAACTCCTGCTGAATCAGCTTCTCGTCGTCCGGGAAGGTGAACACCGACTGGCAGTCGGCCGCCTTCCACTCGTCGTTCGGGTCCAGATCCGAGGCGGTCTGACAGGTCGACATCTCAGGGGTGAACATCGCCAGCCCGTTGACGTTCGCCGCGTGGCCGTCGGCTTCACCGTTGGTGGTGTACAGCTCGGAGGAGAGCTGCGGGTGGTAGCCGGGGATCGCGGAGTTGTCGGGCGTGCCGGCGAGCGCCTTGTACATGACGTCGTCCGGGGTGTGCGTGGCCACCTGCCAGCCGACTCCGTACAGGATGAGTTCGGCGGCGGAGTGGTAGTTGATGCCGTACGTGAAGCCGATCCGCTTCTGGAAGGAGTCCAGGGCCTGGGTCTCCGGCTCGGAGTTCGGGCCCTTGCCGCGGTAGGTCTGGCTGGTGGGGTTGGGGGACGAACCCTCGTTGTCGTAGCCCCACTTGTAGGCGAAGTTGCGGTTGAGGTCGACGCCGTCGCCGGTGGCGATGACGCCGTCGCCGTTGACGTCCCGCAGATTCTTGCGCCACTGGCGGTTGGCGGGGTCCGCGAAGGTGTAGTCGTAGCCGTCGGGGTTGGCCGACAGCAGGAACCACAGTTCGGTGGAGTCGACGATCTTCTTGAGGCGCCGGTCCTTCTTGTAGTTGTCCAGGTAGTGGTGCATCAGACGCCGGGTCATCTCCGGCGTGATCCACTCGCGCGCGTGCTGGTTGGACATGTAGAGGACCGAGGGCTTGGAGCCGTCCTTCGTCCTCTTGGCGCCCTTGGTGAGCTTCAGCGCGAGGATGTCCTGGCCCTTGACGGTCTTGCCGATGGAGACGACCTTGGTGAGGTCCGGGTGCTCCTGGGCGGTGCGCAGGAGTTCCTCCCGCAGGCCGCCCTTGCCGCTGAACGGGCGGAACACGCCCTCGGCGGCGGCTTCGACGCGGGCCTCGGCGCGGGTGGAGAGTTCGTGCTCGGTGAGCTCGACGCCCTGCTTCTGAAGCTTCTCGGCCTGCCGGTCCGTCAGGTAGACCTCGACGGTCGCGACGCCCTTGACGGGGACGCGCTCACTCAGTTCATGGCCGTCCTGGCCGGCCGCGAGCAGCAGGGGTACCTGCTTCCGGGTGACGTCGGCCCGGAAGACCTTGACTTCGTCCGGGTCGGACGGGGCCGGACTCCCCGGTTGTGCCTGGGCGATGGGCGCGAAGCTCGCTCCGCCGATCAGGAGCGCGCCGACAGCGAGGATCGATCTCGCTCTTCGTCTCATGAACCCCCCTAGCGTGGGTCCGCCACAGCAGCGAACAGATGCCAGGCTCATGACAGACCATGATCGAGTCAAGGGCGCATCAGCGACACGCAAAAGCCGGTTCCGGTCACCCAAGTGGGCGCCCGAACCGGCTGTTTGACGTCGTGTGGGATCAGCCCACGAGGTTGTCGGCCAGCTCCTCGCTGAGGTTGGCCTCCGTGCCCGGGATGCCGAGGTCGGAGGCGCGCTTGTCGGCCATGGCCAGCAGGCGGCGGATCCGGCCGGCGACGGCGTCCTTGGTCAGCGGCGGGTCGGCGAGCGCGCCCAGTTCCTCCAGGGAGGCCTGCTTGTGCTCCATGCGCAGCCGGCCGGCGGCGGCGAGGTGCTCGGGCACGTCGTCGGCGAGGATCTCCAGGGCGCGCTGCACCCGGGCGCCGGCGGCGACGGCCGCGCGGGCCGATCTGCGCAGGTTGGCGTCGTCGAAGTTGGCGAGCCGGTTCGCCGTGGCGCGCACCTCGCGGCGCATCCGGCGCTCCTCCCAGGCCAGCACCGACTCGTGCGCGCCGAGCCGGGTCAGCAGGGCGCCGATCGCGTCGCCGTCGCGGACGACGACCCGGTCCACGCCGCGCACCTCGCGGGCCTTGGCGGGGATCGACAGCCGTCGGGCGGCACCGACCAGGGCGAGCGCGGCCTCGGGACCCGGGCAGGTCACCTCCAGGGAGGAGGAGCGGCCCGGCTCGGTGAGCGAACCGTGCGCCAGGAACGCGCCACGCCAGGCGGCCTCGGCGTCGCAGGTGGCCCCCGAGACCACCTGCGGGGGCAGGCCGCGGATCGGGCGGCCCCGCCCGTCGACCAGGCCGGTCTGGCGCGCGAGCTGGTCACCGCCCGCCACCACCCGCACCACGTAGCGCGAGCCGCGGCGCAACCCGCCCGGAGCCATCACGATCAGCTCGGAGCTGTGGCCGAAGATCTCCAGGATGTCCCGCTTGAGACGGCGGGCCGCCATCGCCGTGTCCAGCTCCGCCTCGATCACGATCCGACCGCTCACGAGGTGAAGGCCGCCGGCGAACCGCAGGATGGCGGAGACCTCCGCCTTCCTGCAGCAGGTCCGGGTGACGGGGAGCCGGGAGATCTCATCCTTCACCGCTGCCGTCATCGCCATGGGCCGATCCTTCCATGCATCCGAAAAATACGGTCGTACGCGGCGGCCAACAGCTCCGGGTCGTGCCTCGGGGTTCCGTCGGGCCTGGCCACCGGCGCCAGCTCGACCGCGGCCCCGAACCGCTTGGCGGCATCGGTCAGGGAGTCACGGTCGGGCACGGCTGCCTCGTCGGCCAGCACCACGTCCAGGGCGAGTTTAGGGGCGTGTCGTCCCAAAACCTCCAAATGACGCTGCGGGGAGAAGCCCTCGGTTTCTCCGGGCTGCGGCGCGAGGTTCAGGGAGAGTACCCGGCGGGCCTTCGTCTGCGTGAGCGCGTCCAGCAGCTCGGGCACGAGCAGGTGCGGAATGACCGAGGAGAACCAGGAGCCGGGGCCGAGCACCACCCAGTCGGCGTCCAGGACGGCCTCGACCGCCTCGGGCACGGCCGGCGGGTCGCACGGCACCAGGTGCACGGACTGCACCTCGCCGGGGGTGAGGGCGACGGTCGCCTGGCCGCGGACCGTGTCGACCTCGTCCGGGCGCTCCGGGTCGTGGCCCTTGACCAGGGCCTGGAGCTCCAGCGGCACGGCGGACATCGGCAGCACGCGCCCCTGAGCGCCCAGCAGCCGTCCGACCAGGTCCAGGGCCTGGACATGGTCGCCGAGCTGTTCCCACAGGGCGACGATCAGCAGATTGCCGACCGCGTGCTCGTGCAGGTCGCCCTGGGACTGGAAGCGGTGCTGGATGACCCGGGCCCAGGTCTGGCCCCAGTCGTCGTCGCCGCACAGGGCCGCCAGGGCCTTGCGCAGGTCCCCGGGCGGCAGTACGCCCAGCTCGTCGCGCAGCCGGCCGCTGGAGCCGCCGTCGTCGGCCACGGTGACGACGGCGGTGAGGTCGCCGGTGATCCGGCGCAGCGCGGCGAGCGAGGCGGACAGGCCCATACCGCCGCCGAGGGCGACCACCTTGGGCTGGGTGCCCCGGCGGCGCGGCCTGCCGCCCCGGGCCTCGGCCGGCCGGCCGCCCTTCTGGCCGGTGGCGCCCTTGTCGCCGTTGCTCTCGGGCACCACCCGGCGCAGCCGGCTCAGCCGGGGTGTACGTCGTGTCATTCGCGTCCCATGTCCCGGTGTACGACCACCGTCTCCACGCCCTCGGCGGCGAGCCGGGCGGCGAGCTTCTCCGACATGGCGACCGAGCGGTGCTTGCCACCCGTACAGCCCACGGCGATGGTCACGTAGCGCTTGCCCTCCCGGCGGTAGCCGGTGGCGACCAGCTGGAGGAGCTCCGTGTAGCGGTCGAGGAACTCCTTGGCGCCGGGCTGGTTGAAGACGTAGCCGGACACCTCCTCGTTGAGACCCGTGTACGGGCGCAGCTCCGGGACCCAGTGCGGGTTCGGCAGGAAGCGGCAGTCGACGACGAGGTCGGCGTCGACCGGGAGGCCGTACTTGTAGCCGAACGACATCACCGTGGCCCGCAGCTCCGGCTCCTCCTCGCCGGCGAACTGGGCGTCCATCTTGGCGCGCAGCTCGTGGACGTTCAGGCTGGAGGTGTCGATCACCAGGTCCGCGTCGCCGCGCAGCTCGCGCAGCAGCTCGCGTTCGGCCGCGATGCCGTCGACGATGCGGCCGTCGCCCTGCAGCGGGTGCGGGCGGCGTACCGACTCGAAGCGGCGGACCAGGGCCTCGTCGGAGGACTCCAGGAAGACGATCCGCCGTGTGACGTTCTTCGCCTCCAGGTCGGCGAGGGACTCACGGAGGTTGTCGAAGAAGCGCCGTCCGCGGACGTCGACGACGACGGCGATCCTCGCCACGTTGCCCTGGGAGCGGGCGCCGAGCTCCACCATGGTGGGGATCAGGGCGGGCGGCAGGTTGTCCACGACGAACCAGCCGAGGTCCTCCAGGCACTTCGCCGCCGTGGACCGCCCGGCTCCGGACATGCCGGAGATGATCACCAGTTCGGGGATGGCCGCGTCCGGGACCGGGGCCTTCTCGTTGGGCGTGCCCGTACTCACCTGTGCTCCGTCTCCGGCTTGCTCTTGTCGCGCGTCGTGCTCGTTCACATTCATGTCTCCTGCCCCCGTCGTTCGTCCGGGGCGCCCGTTGCCACGGGTTCCCCACTGGAACCCATGGTGCCCGGTTCCTCTTCCATGATCTCTCCGGTCGCCGTGTTGACGGCGGGTGCGGCCGGGGCCGACCGGGAGAGGGCCACGGCGATCGTCTCGGCTGTCTTGCGGCCTATGCCGGGGACCTCGCAGATCTGGTCGATCGTGGCGGATCGCAGTTTCTTCAACGAACCGAAGTGCTTCAGAAGTGCCTGCTTGCGCGTGTCCCCGAGGCCGGGGACGTCGTCCAGCGGGCTGGAGCGGAAGCGCTTGGACCTCTTGGTGCGCTGGTAGGTGATCGCGAACCTGTGGGCCTCGTCACGCACGCGCTGGAGCAGGTACAGGCCCTCGCTGGTGCGGGGAAGGACCACCGGGTCGTCGTCGCCGGGCAGCCAGACCTCCTCCAGTCGCTTGGCGAGGCCGCACACGGCGATGTCGTCGATGCCGAGCTCGTCCATGGCGCGCCGGGCGGCCGCGACCTGCGGGGCGCCGCCGTCGACGACGACGAGCTGGGGCGGGTAGGCGAACTTCTTGGGGCGGCCGTCGTCCTCGGTGGGGCCGGTCCCGACGATGTCGCCGTTGCCGTCGGTCATGGGAGCCGCGGCGTTCTCGTCGTCGGTCACGGGAGCCGCGCTGTCGCCCTTGAGCACCGGAGCCGCGGTGCTCTCGCCGTCGGTCCACTCCCCCGTCTTCTCCTTCTCGGCGAGATAACGCCGGAAGCGCCGGGTGATCACCTCGTGCATGGAGCGGACGTCGTCCTGCCCGGCGAAGCCCTTGATCTGGAAGCGGCGGTACTCGCTCTTGCGGGCCAGGCCGTCCTCGAAGACGACCATGGAGGCCACGACGTCGTCACCCTGGAGGTGGGAGATGTCGTAGCACTCGATCCTGAGCGGGGCGCTGTCCAGGTCGAGGGCGTCGGCGATCTCCTCCAGCGCGCGTGAGCGCGTGGTCAGGTCGGAGGCTCGCTTGGTCTTGTGCAGCACGAGCGCCTGCTGGGCGTTGCGCTGCACGGTCTCCATGAGGGCCTTCTTGTCGCCGCGCTGCGGGATGCGCAGGGAGACGCCCGAACCGCGGCGGCCGGTGAGCCACTCCTGGACCGGCTCCAGGGGGTCCGGCAGGGCGGGGACCAGGACCTCCTTGGGGACGGCGTCGCCCGTCTCCTCGCCGTACAGCTGCTGCAGGGCGTGCTCGACCAGGGCGCCGGTGGTGATCTCCTCCACCTTGTCGGTGACCCAGCCGCGCTGGCCGCGCACGCGTCCGCCGCGGACGTGGAAGATCTGGACGGCCGCCTCCAGCTCGTCCTCGGCGACCGCGATCAGGTCGGCGTCGGTCGCGTCGGCGAGCACGACCGCGTTCTTCTCCATGGCCTTCTTCAGGGCGCCGATGTCGTCGCGCAGCCGGGCGGCCCGCTCGTACTCCATCTCGTCGGCCGCTTCCGCCATCTGCTTCTCCAGCCGGCGGATGTAGGTGTTCGTCCGGCCGGTCATGAAGTCGCAGAACTCGTCGGCCAGTTCGCGGTGCTCCTCGGCGGAGACGCGGTCCACGCAGGGGGCGGAGCACTTGCCGATGTAGCCGAGGAGGCAGGGGCGGCCGGTACGGGCGGCGTTCTTGAACACGCCCGCCGAACAGGTGCGCACGGGGAAGACGCGCAGCAGCAGGTCGACCGTGTCACGGATCGCCCACGCGTGCGCGTACGGCCCGAAGTAGCGCACGCCCTTCTTCTTGTGACCGCGCATCACCTGCACGCGCGGGTACTCCTCGTTCATCGTCACCGCGAGGTACGGGTAGCTCTTGTCGTCGCGGTACTTGACGTTGAACCGGGGGTCGTACTCCTTGATCCAGGAGTACTCCAGCTGGAGCGCCTCGACCTCCGTCGACACCACCGTCCACTCCACGGACGCGGCCGTGGTGACCATCGAGCGGGTGCGCGGGTGCAGGCCCGCCAGGTCCTGGAAGTAGTTCGCCAGGCGCTGGCGCAGGCTCTTCGCCTTTCCGACGTAGATCACCCGGCGGTGCTCGTCACGGAACCTGTAGACCCCCGGCGAATCGGGGATCTCACCCGGTTTGGGGCGGTAGCTGGAGGGGTCGGCCATGTCTCACACCCTACTGGCGAGCACCGACAGTCAGGCTCGGCGGAGGGACATGATCAGGGCCCCGGCGGCAGGCAGTTTCCAACGGCATGGGCCGCCCGGGGGTTACGGCCCACCAGGAGCGGGAATGTGGCTCACCCACGGCACAGGGCGACGTCCGGTGGACGGAGTCCGTGCCGGTGCAGGCACAGGTTGTCGGTGCGGACCGGCCGTTTCCGGTGGGAAGCGGGCGGGCCACGGGTCGGAGGGCTGCGCAGATGAAGCGGATGCGGATCGAGAAAACCCGGCGGACGGTCCGTGCCCGCCGGTACGCGGACGACGCGTTCGCGCTGCCCGACTCCCTGGACCCACGCGATCCCGACATCGTGCGGGCCAAGCGCCTTGCTCTGCGGGAACAGGGCGGCGGCGACCGCTCCTAGGCGGCCACTTCCGGAAGCACACGTCCATGCGAACGCCCGGGGCGCACGCCCCGGGCGTTCGCATGTCCGGGAGGAGCCTGCCGAGAGCATGTGGGTCACTGTCCGGCATCAGGTGTTGTCGGGGCCGGGTCAACACGCTTCAATGCGGGGGAACTCGGGCCCTGAACGACGGCGTACGGATGTGAAGACCTGCCCACGCCGGTGGGGGGCCCCGCGCAAGCGGTCTGACCAGCCGTTGCCGACTCAGAGAAGAGGCCCCTGCATGCCGCACGCCCCACAGCACGCGGACGTCGCCACCGCGGAACTGGACTCGGCCCTGCAAGGCGGCCCCTTCCACGTCGCCCTGCGGGCCGCCATCGCCGCCCGCGGCCTGCCCCTGCAGCGCGTGCAGCACCACTTGTCCCGGCACGGGGTGAAGGTCGGTGTCACGAGCCTGAGTTACTGGCAGCAGGGGGCCCGGCGTCCACAGCGCCCCGAGTCACTGCGGGCCGTGCGCGCGCTGGAGGAAATCCTTGAGCTTCCCGAGGAGTCGCTGATCCGGCTGCTCGCCGAGAGTGGGGACAGCACGTCCGGGCTGCGGTCCGCCGCCCGCTCCTACCGCTCCCTCGTCGAGGCCTCCGGGGTCCTGGACCAGTTGCTCGCCGAGTTGGACTGCTCGCCCGACGGGGGCCTGCACTCCCTCGGCCACCACGAACGCCTCCGGATCGGGGCGCGGCGCGAGCTCGCCGAGCGTGAGTCGCACCACATCGTGCGCGCCCACCGCGACGGCATCGACCGTTTCGTGGCCGTCCACCACGGGGACCGGGGTGCTGCGCCGGAGCGCATGCGGGTGCACGCCCTGGAGAACTGCCGTACCGGACGCGTCCGTTGGCACCGCGACACCGGGGTGCTCGCGGCCGAGCTGCTCTTCGACACCCGGCTGCGCGCCGGGGACACCTTCCTCTTCCGCTACGGCGTCGAGGACGGCACGGCGGGTGTGTCACGCGAGTACGTGCGTGGCTTCGACTGCCCCGGGGGCCAGTACGTCCTCCAGGTGTGCTTCGACCCCGCGGCCCTGCCGGTGCGGTGCCACCGTTTCGCCCAGCACACCGCGGCGGCGCCGCGCAGCGGATGCCAGGGCCTGGCGCTCAGCGGCCGGCACCACTCGGTGCACCTGGTCGAGCCCCGGGTGCGGGCGGGGTTCCTGGGCATCGGCTGGGACTGGGAGTAGCCGCCCAGGTCCGCCGCACGGACCGCCGCACGGGACCGCCTCCGGGCCCGGATCCGTCCTTCGGTCCCGGGAGGCGTCGGACGTAAACGATTGCGCAAACGTTTACGTCCGCCGCTCGATGCGATACGTTCCCCACCGGAAGCGGACCGGAAGCGGAGGAAGGGAACGCCCATGGCGACCATGGCCGACGTCGCGCGCAGCGCCGGTGTCTCCGTGGCGACGGTCTCGCACGTGCTGAACGGCACCCGGCCGGTGCTGCCGCACACCCGCCAGGCGGTGCTGGACGCCGTGGAGGAGCTCGGCTACACCCCGAACACCCTGGCCCGTTCCCTCGTGACGGCCCGCACCCGGTCCATCGGGCTGGCGGTGTCGGCGATCAGCAATCCCTACTTCACGGAGATCCTTCAGGGCGTCGAGGCCGCCGCGCTGGAGGCCGGCTACAGCCTGCTGATCGCCGATCCGCACGACGACCCGGAGCACGAGTGCAAGGTCGCCCAGCTGCTGCATGAGCGCCGGGTCGACGGCCTGATCGTCGCGCCCTCCGCCGATCCGCGCGGGCTGCTCGCCTACCTGGGGCGGCACGACGTACCGGCCGTGTTCATGGACCGGGTGGTGGACGCACCGGGGAAGGACGGCGGTCCGCACGTCGACCAGGTGTGCGCCGACAACGCCGAACCGATGTCCCGGCTGGTCACCCACCTCGCCGGGCTGGGTCACCGGCGGATCGGGCTGGTGGCGGGGCGGCCCGGGCTCAGCACGACGAGCGAGCGGATCACCGGATACCGCAGCGGTCTGGCCTTCGCCGGGCTGGCGTACGACGAGCGGCTGCTGGTGCACGGCGACTCGGAGTCGGCGGGTGCCGAGCAGGCGACCGGGGCCCTGCTGTCGCTGGGGGTGCCGCCCACCGCGCTGGTCACCGGCAACAACGCCATGACCATCGGGGTGCTGCGCGCCCTGCGTGCGCACGGTCTGTCCGTGCCGGGCGACATCGCCCTGTGCTGTTTCGACGACTTCGCGTGGGCGGATCTGTTCTCGCCCCGCCTCACCGCGATCGCCCAGCCCGGCAGGGACATCGGTGCCCGGGCCGTCCACGTGCTTCTGGAGCGGCTCGCCGAGCCGGACCGGCCCGTCCGGACCGTGCGGCTGCCCTGCGCCTTCGTCCACCGCACGTCGTGCGGCTGCCCCAGCCCGTCCGAGGAAGGAACCCCGTCGTGATCGTCGTCGCCGGTGAGGCACTGATCGACCTGGTACCGCAGGGCACGGGTGCCCTGGCGGCGCTGCGGCCCGCGCTCGGGGGCGGCCCCTACAACACGGCCGTGGCGCTGGGCCGCCTCGGCTCCCCCGCCGCCTTCTGCTCCCGGGTGTCGTCCGACGCCTTCGGACAGGCTCTGCTGGACGGACTGAGCGCGACCGGGGTTGACGTGTCCTCGGTGCAGCGGGGCACCGAGCCGACGACCCTCGCCGTCGCAACGGTCGGCGCGGACGGCTCGGCGGCCTACTCCTTCTACGTCGACGGGACGGCCGACCGACTGTTCGAGGCGCCCTCGGCACTGCCGTCCGGCACCCGGGCGGTGTCCTTCGGCACCTGTTCGCTGGTGCTGGAGCCGGGCGCGAGCGCCTACGAGGAGATGATGCGCCGGGCGGCGGCATCGGGCGTGTTCACCGCGCTGGACCCGAACATCAGGCCCGGGCTGATCCCGGACGCGGACGCCTACCGGGCGCGGTTCAAGAGCTGGCTGCCGTCGGTGTCGCTGCTGAAGCTGTCCGCGGAGGACGCGGAGTGGCTCGGGGGCACGCCCCAGGAATGGCTGGCGGCGGGCCCGGACGCGGTCGTGATCACGCGGGGCGGTGACGGCCTGATCGCCTTCACCGCCGACGGGGAGTACGCGGTGCCAGGCGAACGCGTCGAGGTCGTGGACACCATCGGCGCGGGCGACACGGTCAACGCGGCCCTGCTGCACGGGCTCGCCGTACGCGACGCCCTCAGCCCACGGGGCCTCGCCGGACTGGGCCACGACGGCTGGACGGAACTGCTGACCTTCGCGGCCCGCGCGGCGGCGATCACCTGCTCTCGGGCCGGGGCGGAGCCGCCGTACGCGCACGAGCTGCAGGGCTGACACGGGCCGGACGCCCCGCCTTCCGCGACCCGAGAACGTTCCCGCGTCGACGACCGGACCGCCGGGGACCTGCGCGCCGCGTACCCGGCCGGGGTCCTACCCGCTTCGTACCCGGCAGGCGCCTCAGCCGGTCTCCCCCACCGCCACCGCCCGCAGCGCGCCGGGGCGGCGGCCGTTGAGGCGGTCCAGGGCGGTGGCCGTGGCGTCGTCCGCGGGCAGCTGGACGATGAGGTGCTGCCCCTCGTCGGGAAGAGCGAGCGTCTCGTTCAGCAGCCGCAGGGAACCGGCCTGCGGGTGCTCGATGTGCTGGGAGGCCGTCCGTCGCGGCGCAGCCGCCAGGTCGGCGAACCGGTCGGTGAACTCCGCCCCGGCCGTCACCGTCAGCTCGTCGGCCAGCTCGGCGAGGTAGGGGTCCCGGAGGGGGACGCCGTGCCGGAGCCGGGCGACGAGGTCGTCGGCCACCCGGTCCCAGTCGCGGTACGCGCTGCGGGCCCGGTCGTCGGTGAACAGGTACCGGAGCAGGTTGGGCCGCTCGGCGTCGAGCAGGCCGAGGGGGCCGACCAGCCGTTCGTAGCCGGCCGTGTGGGCGAGGACGTCGCCGATCCAGTTGACCACCAGCGCGGGAGCCGGCTCCAGCCGGTCCAGCACGGCCCGTACGGTGGGGCGCGCCGTACGGCTGAGCGGCGGGGCCGCCGCACAGATCAGCGGGTCGCCGCCGCCCGCCTCCTTGGTCAGGCGGCGCAGCAGCATCCGGTCGGTGAGGGAGAGGTTCAGGGCGTCGGCCAGGGCGCCCAGCACCTGGGCTGACGGGTTGCGGTCGCGGCCCTGTTCCAGCCGGGTGATGTACTCGACGCTGACGCCCGCGAGGGTGGCCAGTTCGGCTCGCCGCAGGCCCGGGGTACGGCGCCGGTGGCCCGCGGGCAGCCCCGCCTCGGCCGGGGTGACGGCTTCACGCCAGGTGCGCAGGAACGTGCCCAACTCGTTGTCGCTCACCAGCCGAACGTACCGGGTGGGCGGACGCGGAGGGTGGCCCCGTCACTACCAGGCTCCGGCCGGTCTCCCTCCGGGACCGCCCGGCCCTCAGGGTGGAGGGCATGATGAATGACACCGCCCTGACGCCCCTGCCGCTGGCCCCCGGCGAGTGGGCCCTCGACCCGTTCCACTCCTCCGTGAACTTCACCGTTCGGCACCTGGGCATCGCCAAGGTGCGGGGGCGCTTCGAGCGGCTGGAGGCCGGACTGTTCGTCGGGGAGCGGGTCGAGGACGTGCGGATCTCCGCGACCGTCGACCTGGCCTCGATCAACACCGGCAACGCCGACCGGGACGCGCACGTCCGCGCCTCCGACCTGCTGGACGTGGAGAAGCGCCCGACGATGACGTACCGCTCGACGCGGGTTTCGGGCGGGGGTGAGGACTGGGTCATGGAAGGGGAGCTGACGCTCGGCGAGGTGACCCGACCGGTGACGCTCGCCGTGGAGTTCGGCGGGCTGGTCGAGGTGCCCATGGACGGCAGCCGGCACGCCGGGTTCGAGGCGACGGGTGAGATCCGGCGCAGCGACTTCGGGCTGGACTTCGCTCCCGGCCTGCTCGGCGACGTGGTCAGGATCCAGCTCGACATGCAGTTCGTGGAACCGCGGGAGAACGCCTGACCGCACGGCGAACGCGCCGGGCCCCACGGGACGTTGCCCGTGGGGCCCGGCGCGTTCGGCCTGGGTGACCTCAGCCCTTGGTGGACCGGGTCGTCTTCTTCGCTGCGGCCTTGGTCGTCTTGGTGGCCTTGGCCGCTGTCTTCTTGGCGGCGGCGGTGCCGGTGACCGTCTTGGTGGCGGTCTTGCGCGCCGGTGCCGTCTTGGCCGCGACCGTCTTGCGGGCCGTGGTCTTGCGCGGTGCCTTCACCGAGGACGCGTCGCTGACGCGGTCGGCGCCGAGGATCTCCCGCAGGAACTTGCCGGTGTGGCTGGCCGGGACCCCGGCCACCTGCTCGGGTGTGCCCTCGGCGACGACCAGGCCGCCGCCGGCGCCGCCTTCGGGGCCCATGTCCACGATCCAGTCGGCGGTCTTGATCACGTCGAGGTTGTGCTCGATGACGATGACCGTGTTGCCCTTGTCGACCAGGCCGGACAGGACCGTCAGCAACTTGCTGATGTCCTCGAAGTGCAGACCGGTGGTCGGCTCGTCCAGGACGTAGACCGTGCGGCCGGTGGAGCGCTTCTGCAGTTCGCTGGCGAGCTTCACACGCTGCGCCTCGCCGCCGGACAGGGTGGTCGCGGCCTGGCCGAGGCGGACGTAGCCGAGGCCGACGTCCTTCAGCGTGTTGAGGTGCCGGGCGATGGCGGGGACCGCCTCGAAGAAGGCGGTGGCCTCCTCGATCGGCATGTTCAGCACCTCGGCGATGGACTTGCCCTTGTAGTGGACCTCCAGGGTCTCCCGGTTGTACCGGGCGCCGTGGCAGACCTCGCACGGGACGTAGACGTCCGGCAGGAAGTTCATCTCGATCTTGATGGTGCCGTCGCCCGCGCAGTTCTCGCAGCGGCCGCCCTTGACGTTGAAGGAGAAGCGGCCGGGCAGGTAGCCGCGGACCTTCGCCTCGGTGGTCTCGGCGAACAGCTTGCGGATGTGGTCGAAGACGCCGGTGTACGTGGCCGGGTTGGAGCGGGGGGTGCGGCCGATGGGCGACTGGTCCACGTGCACGACCTTGTCGACGAGGTCGTCGCCGTCCACGCGCGTGTGCCGCCCGGGTACGCTCCGGGCGCCGTTCAGCTCGCGGGCCAGGTGCGTGTACAGGATGTCGTTGACCAGCGTCGACTTGCCGGAGCCGGACACGCCGGTGACGGCGGTGAACACGCCGAGGGGGAACGAGACGTCGATGTCCTGGAGATTGTTCTCCCGGGCGCCGTGCACGGTGAGCTGCCGGGAGGGGTCCAGCGGGCGGCGGATGTCAGGCAGCGGGATGGCCTTCTTGCCGGACAGGTACTGACCGGTCTCCGATTCGGCGTTGGCGAGGAGCTCCTTCAGGGAGCCGCTGTGCACGACCTTGCCGCCGTGCTCGCCGGCGCCTGGGCCGATGTCGACGATCCAGTCGGCGGTCTTGATGGTGTCCTCGTCGTGCTCGACGACGATGAGGGTGTTGCCCATGTCGCGCAGCCGGACCAGCGTCTCGATCAGCCGGTGGTTGTCGCGCTGGTGCAGACCGATGGACGGCTCGTCGAGGACGTACAGGACGCCGACGAGGCCGGAGCCGATCTGGGTGGCCAGGCGGATGCGCTGGGCCTCGCCGCCGGACAGGGTGCCGGCCGCGCGGTTCAGCGAGAGGTAGTCCAGGCCGACGTCGACCAGGAACCGCAGCCGCTCGTTGACCTCCTTCAGCACGCGCTCGGCGATCTTCTTGTCGCGGGCGGTGAGCTTCAGTTCGCCCAGGAAGTCCGCGCAGTCGCTGATCGACATCGCGGCGACCTCGGCGATGGACTTGTCCATGATCGTGACGGCGAGGACGATCGGCTTCAGGCGCGTGCCCTCACAGGTCGGGCAGGGCACCTCGCGCATGTAGCCCTCGAAGCGCTCGCGGCTGGAGTCGCTCTCGGCCTCGCTGTGCCGGCGCTTGACGAAGGGGACGGCGCCCTCGAAGGCCGTGGTGTACCGGCGTTCGCGGCCGTAGCGGTTGCGGTAGCGGACCTCGACCTGCGTCTTGTGGCCGTGGAGCAGGGCCTTCTTGGCACGCTGCGGCAGGCCGCCGAAGGGGATGTCCGTGCGGAAGCCCAGCGCGTCGGCGAGAGCGCCGATCAGACGGCCGAAGTAGTCCTTGGTGTGGCCGTGCGACCAGGGGTGGATGGCGCCTTCGTCGAGGCTCTTGTCCGGGTCGGGGACGATCAGCTCCGGGTCGACCTCCATGCGCGTGCCGATGCCGGTGCAGTCGGGGCAGGCGCCGAAGGGCGAGTTGAAGGAGAAGGAGCGGGGCTCGAGCTCCTCGAAGGACAGGTCGTCGTACGGGCAGTACAGGTGCTCCGAGAACATGCGCTCGCGCTCGGGGTCGTCCTCGGGGAGGTCGACGAAGTCGAGCACGACCATGCCGCCCGACAGCCCGAGGGCGGTCTCCACGGAGTCGGTGAGGCGGCGCTTGGCGCCGTCCTTGACGGTGAGGCGGTCGACGACCACCTCGATGGTGTGCTTCTCCTGCTTCTTCAGCGTGGGCGGGCTCGACAGCTGGATCGTCTCGCCGTCCACCCGCGCGCGGGAGTAGCCCTTGGTCTGGAGGTCGGAGAAGAGGTCGACGAACTCGCCCTTACGCTCGCGCACCAGCGGCGACAGCACCTGGAAGCGGCTGCCCTCGGGCAGCTCCAGGACCCGGTCGACGATGGCCTGCGGCGACTGGCGCGAGATCGGACGGCGGCACTCCGGGCAGTGCGGCTTGCCGATGCGCGCGAAGAGCAGGCGCAGGTAGTCGTAGACCTCGGTGATCGTGCCCACGGTGGAGCGCGGGTTGCGCGAGGTCGACTTCTGGTCGATGGAGACGGCCGGGGACAGGCCCTCGATGAAGTCGACGTCCGGCTTGTCCATCTGGCCGAGGAACTGCCGGGCGTAGGAGGAGAGGGACTCCACGTAGCGCCGCTGTCCCTCGGCGAAGATGGTGTCGAAGGCCAGCGAGGACTTGCCCGACCCCGACAGGCCCGTGAAGACGATGAGCGAGTCGCGCGGGAGGTCGAGCGAGACGTTCTTCAGGTTGTGCTCGCGCGCTCCACGAACGATGAGACGGTCGGCCACGCCGGTCCGCACCTTTCTTGAGAGAAGTGACAGGGGCGGGCCCCCGTCTTTCTCAGACTAGGGGGAGCCACTGACAACGCCGGTTGGGTTCACGGGTTGCCAACAAACCCCGGCTCTCCAGCATGCCCGACGCCATGTCCGACCATATAGCACGTGCTTTCGATTAACGGCACTCCTTCACCACCTTCACCCGAAGGAGTGGCACGGCTAGGGTCAGCACCATGATTGATCACGCTCATGACCTGGCGTCCGTACGTGACGCGACGGAGCGGCTGCTGACCGCAGTCGGTGCACTGGACAACGCGGCTGTGACGGAGCCGTCACGGCTGCCCGGCTGGAGCCGCGGCCACGTCCTGGCTCACCTCGCCCGCAACGCGGACGCCCTCGTGAACGTCCTGCGGGGCCGCCCCATGTACGTCTCCGGCGAGGCCCGGGACGCCGACATCGAGCGGGACGCCCCGCGGGCCCTCGACGTCCAGCTAGCCGACCTGCGCGAGAGCGCGGACCGCTTCCAGGAGGCCGGCGACGCTCCGGCGGACTGGACGCGCACGGTGGAGCTGCGCAACGGGGTCACGGACTCCGCGTCCCGGGTGCCGTTCCGGCGGTGGGTCGAGGTGGAGCTGCACCACGTGGACCTGGGGATCGGCTACGAGCTGGAGGACCTCCCGGAGGACTTCACCGAGCGGGAGATCGACTTCCTGGCCGACCGGTTCACCGGGCACCCCGACGTGCCGGCCACCCACCTCACGGACGGCACGCGCGCGTGGAGCACCGGACGGAAGCCGGGCGAGCACGGGCCCGAGGTGACGGTCACCGGGACCCCGGCCGACCTGCTGGGCTGGCTCGCGGGCCGCCGCGACGGCTCCGCGCTGTCGGCGGCCGGCGGAGCGCTTCCGGCGCTGCCGCCGCTATAGGCTGGCGGACATGACGTACAGCGGAGAGGTGACGGTCGGCGGACCGGCCGATGTGCACGAGCTCAAGGACCTGATGATCACCAAGATCGCGGTGGGTCCGATGAACAACAACGCCTATCTGCTGCGCTGCCGGGCCACGGACGAGCAGTTGCTGATCGACGCCGCCAACGAGGCGGACACACTGCTCGGCATGATCGGTGGCGACGGCATCGCGTCCGTCGTCACCACCCACCGGCACGGCGACCACTGGCAGGCGCTGGCCGAGGTCGTGGCTGCCACCGGCGCCCGCACCTACGCGGGCCGGGAGGACGTCGAGGGCATCCCCGTGCGGACCGACGTGCCGGTCGACGACGGGGACACCATCCGGGTCGGGCACGTGGAGCTCACCGCGCGCCACCTGGTCGGGCACACGCCCGGCTCGATCGCCCTCGTCTACGACGACCCGCACGGGCATCCCCATGTGTTCACCGGGGACTGCCTGTTCCCCGGCGGGGTGGGCAACACCCATCAGGACCCGAAGGCGTTCGCCAGCCTCATCCACGACGTCGAGACCAAGATCTTCGACGCACTCCCGGACGAGACCTGGGTCTACCCGGGGCACGGCAACGACACGTCCCTCGGCGCGGAGCGGCCGCATCTGCCGGAGTGGCACGCGCGCGGGTGGTGACTGGGTGCGGGCGCGGGTGGTGACTGGGTGCGGGCGCTGTTCGGCGTAGTGGTCGCGCTGGGCGCTGTTCGGCGTGAGTGGTCGCGCCGGGCGCCGTCGGCGTGAGTGGTGCGCGGCGTACGCGCCCCGTGTGAAGCGTTCGCACACGCTGGTGTCGCACGTGCGCTCCCCTCGCACGTAGTTGCGCAGTCAACTGGTCTTAGCCCCGCGCAGGATGACGGCTCCTGGGCGGTTGGGCCGTCGGCCTGTCGTTCCCCGCCCTCGGCCGGCGGCCCCGGCACACGCGCCGACGCGACACATGTGCAAGGGGCGTTCGCCATGGCCGGCGAACCTACCGGGGTGCCGACGGGGCTCCGGGGCGCGACGGGGCTTACAGCGGTGACGGCTCAGGCGTCCGCCTTGCCCGTCCCTGCCAGCGCCGCCACCCGCTCCACGCCGAACACGTACCCCTGCACGCCACAGCCCGCGATGACCCCGTCGGCCCGCAGCGAGACGTACGAGTGGTGCCGGAACGACTCGCGCTGGTGGATGTTGGAGATGTGGACCTCCAGCACCGGCAGGCCGTCACAGGTGTTGAGGGCGTCCAGGATGGCGACGGACGTGTGCGAGTAGGCACCGGGGTTGATCACGATGCCGCAGTGGTTCAGCCGTGCCTCATGGATCCAGTCGACGAGCTCGCCCTCGTGGTTGGACTGGCGGAAGTCGACCGTACCGCCGTGCGCGGCCGCCGCCTTGGCGCACAGGGCCTCGACGTCGGCGAGGGTGTCGGAACCGTAGATCTCCGGCTGGCGCTGGCCGAGCAGGTTCAGATTGGGGCCGTTGAGGATCATGATCGGGGCGTGGGCCAGGGTGCGGGGCACAGTTCCTCCGGTCCGTTCAGGGTCGTGCGGCCCGTGGCGGACCGCTGCTCACAGCCGGTCTATCACGGAGCGCGTACCGGTCTCGCCCTGCTGAGCATGCCCCTCACGTCCCGGCGCGCATGCCGGTCCCGCCCGCTCAGCACGCTGATCACGTCCCTGTGCGCACGCCGGTCCCGCCCACAGCACGCTGATCACGTCCCGGCGCGCACGGCCGGTTTTATCTCGGTGCGCCGGGAGCCCGCCGGGTCGTAGCCTCCTGGCATGACGAGCCTGACCAGCCCGGCCTATCCACCGAAGCCGTCCCCCGGTGACCGCATCGCCGTGATCTCGCCCTCCTCCGGTCTGCCGGGACTCTTCCCGCTCCCCTATGAGCTCGGTCTTCAGCGGCTGCACAAGGAGTTCGGGCTGGTACCGGTGGAGTACCCGGCGACCCGCACCATGGGCTCCACGCCACGGGAGCGGGCCGACGACATCCACGCCGCCTTCGCCGACCCGGAGATCAAGGCGGTCATCGCGTCGATCGGGGGCGACGACCAGATCACCGTGCTTCCGCACCTGGACCGGGAGTTGATCCGGGCCAACCCGAAGCCGTTCTTCGGGATGAGCGACAACACGAACCTGCTCGCGTTCCTGCGCGCCTGCGGCGTCGTCGCGTTCCACGGCGGCAGCGTGATGTGTGAACTCGGCCGCCCCGGCGCCATGCACCCGCAGACCGCCGAGTCCCTGCACGCGGCCCTGTTCACCTCGGGACCGTACGAGTTGAGGCCCGCCGAGCGGTGGCGGGACATCGACAGGGACTGGGCGGATCCGGCGACCTTCGACGCGGAGCCGGAGACCCGGCCCGGTACCGGCTGGACCTGGGTGAACCCCGAGCGGGTGGTCGAGGGCCGCAGTTGGGGCGGCTGCCTGGAGATCCTCGCCTGGCTGCTGATGGCCGACCGGGAGATCGCCCGGGACCCGTCCGAGTACGACGGCGGCGTGCTGCTGCTGGAGACCTCGGAGGACATGCCGAGCGCCACGGAGGTCTTTCGCACCCTGCGTGGCATGGGCGAGCGCGGGCTGCTGGAACGCTTCCCCGCCCTGCTGATGGGCAGGCCAAAGACGTGGTCCTTCGACCGCCCCAACACCCCTCAGGAGGCGGCTCGTTACGCGGCCGACCAGCGCGAGGCCGTCCTGCGCGCCATGCGGACCTATGCCCCCGGCGCCATGATCGTCTTCGACGTGGACTTCGGGCACACCGATCCACAACTGGTGATTCCGTACGGCGGCACGGTGCGCGTGGACGGATCCGCCCGGCGCATCACGGTCATGTACTGAGGACCCCCGAGGCCCTCTACGCGCCCCCGTAACCGGTGGTGACGGTGGGTAGTTGACGCGGCATGCACGACGTACGCACCGTAAGGGCACCCTCCATGCCGCGCCTCGCGGCCGCCTCGCTCGCCGGAACGGCCATCGAGTTCTACGACTTCTTCGTCTACGGCACCGCGGCGGCCCTGATCCTGGGGCCGTTGTTCTTCCCGACCTTCTCGCCGGTGGCCGGGACACTCGCCGCCTTCGCCACCTTCGGCGTGGGCTTCGTGGCACGGCCGCTCGGCTCGATCCTTTTCGGGCACATCGGTGACCGGCGCGGGCGGCGGCCGGTCCTCGTCGCCTCCCTGCTGCTCACCGGGGCCTCCACGGTCGCCGTCGGCTGCGTCCCGACGTACGACTCGATCGGCGTGGCCGCGCCCCTGCTCCTCCTGGTCCTGCGCTTCCTCCAGGGACTGGGGCTCGGCGGCGAGTGGGGTGGGGCGGTGCTGCTGGCCGTGGAACACGCACCCGCCCGACGGCGTGTGCTGTGGTCGAGCTTCCCGCAGGTCGGGCCCGCGCTGGGGTTCCTGATCGCCAACGGTGTGGTGCTGGGGCTGTCCGCGGCGCTGACCGAGGCGCAGTTCGCCGCCTGGGGGTGGCGGGTGCCGTTCTGGGCGGCGGGGGCGCTGGCCGTCGCGGGATTGTGGCTGCGGTCGTCCCTCGCGGAGAGCCCGAGCTTCCTCGAGATCGACGACCACGCGCGTGTGCCGCTCGCCGAGGTCGTCCGCCACCACTGGCGGCTCCTGCTGCTGACCGGCGGGGGACTCGCGATCGGCTACGCGATCTTCTACGCCGTGACGACCTGGTCCCTCGCCTACGGTACGGAGCGGCTCGGGGTGAGCCGCAGCGTCATGCTGACCTGCATCATGGGCGCGGTGCTCGTGAAGGGTGCTCTCACCCCGCTGGTGGCGCTGCTCGGTGACCACTACGGCCGGCGGCCACTGTGCCTGGCCGGGTGCGCGGCCGCCGCCCTGTGGATGTTCCCGATGGTCGCGCTCCTCGCCACCGGGGCCCCGCTGCCGATGTTCCTCGGGTTCCTCGGGGCGATGCTCGCGTTCATCACGATGTTCGCCGTGATCGCCGCGTATCTGCCCGAGCTGTACGAGCCGCGGGTGCGCTGCACCGGCGCCGCCGTCGGCTACAACCTCGGCGGGGTCGTCGGAGGAGCCCTCACACCGATCGTGGCGACCGCCCTGGCCGAGCAGGGCGGGCGGGTGCCCTGGGGTGTGGCCGCGTATCTGACGGCGATCGCGCTCTTCAGCCTGGGGTGCTTCGCGCTGCTGCCGGAGACTCGCCCGGTGCGGGTGGGCAGCGCTGCTGAGGCCGCGGCGGGGTGAGCGAGCCGGGTGGTGCCGCTGCCGAGGCCAGTTGCGGGGTGAGCTGTCGTGGTGGTGCCGCCGCCGTGGTGGGGTGTAAACGCTTGCGTGAGCGTTTACACGAGCCTACGGGTTGATCGCCAGCTCCAGGTACGCCGCGAACAGCACCAGGTGAACACCGCCCTGGAGCGGCGTGGCCCGGCCCGGCACCACCGTCAGCGAGGCCACCACCACGGTCAGGGCGAGCAGCACCATGTGCGTGGCGCTGAGACCGAGGACGAGCGGGCCGGAGAGCCACAGGGAGGCGAGCGCCACGGCGGGGATGGTCAGGCCGATGCTGGCCATGGCCGAGCCCAGCGCGAGGTTCAGGCTGGTCTGCACACGGTCGCGGCGGGCCGAACGCAGCGCGGCGATGGTCTCCGGCAGCAGCACCAGCAGGGCGATGATCACGCCGACGACGGCTTGGTGGAGCCCGGCCGCCTCCACGCCCGACTCGATGGTGGGCGAGACGCCCTTGGCCAGGCCGACCACTCCGACCAGGGCCAGGCCCAGCAGGGCCAGACTGATCCGGGCGGTGGAGGCGGTCGGCGCCTCGGCGTGCTC
The DNA here is from genome assembly GCF_040706515.1 of Streptomyces sp. NPDC047880. Lineage (NCBI taxonomy): Bacteria > Bacillati > Actinomycetota > Actinomycetes > Kitasatosporales > Streptomycetaceae > Streptomyces > Streptomyces sp. NPDC047880. The sequence continues at coordinate 207,369 of NZ_JBEZOK010000002.1, forward strand.
CTCTGCGGTGATCACCTCGCCGTGCCGGGTGATCGGCAGGAAGTAGTCCCGGTGCCGCACGGTCTGTGTGGCGACGAACAAGCCGTACAGGACGAGCGAGGACAGCGCCGCGAAGGTCAGCTGGACGGTGGAGAACTCGGGCCCCGGCTTGCTCGTGGTGAACGTGGGCAGGACCAGGCTGAGCGTGGCCAGGGTCGCGACCGTGGCGAGTGCGGCGCCGGTGCCCTCCGGGTTGAAGACGGCCGTGCCGTGCCGCAGTGAGGCGACGAGCAGGCACAGTCCGACGATGCCGTTGCAGGTGATCATCACGGCCGCGAAGACCGTGTCCCGGGCCAGGGTCGAGCTCTTGTCCCCGCCGTCGGCCATCAGGGTGACGATGAGGGCGACCTCGATGATCGTGACGGCGACGGCGAGCACGAGGGAACCGAACGGCTCTCCGACACGGTGGGCCACCACTTCGGCGTGGTGCACGGCGGCCAGGACGGCTCCCGCGAGGACCAGGGTCACCAGGGCGACGACCGCCACGGGCAGATCCCGTCCCCAGGTCAGGACCAGCAGCAGGACCGCGAGCAGGGGCACCAGGGTCGTCCACTGCGCCGCGAGCCGCCTGCTCCGAGCGATCATGCAGCGATCGTCGCAGACGTGCTCGGGCCTTGCACTCCGGTTTGCCGGGCTTCAGAGGACGCCCCGAGGCGCCGCTGAGGCGCTACTTGAGGTCCCGCGCGTCCAGGACGTCGCAGTTGGTGTAGACCCGCTCGCCCGTGCTGAGAGCGTCCAGCCGCTGCGCCATCGCGCTGGTCTCGGGGTCGTCGCTGTTGCGCATGGCCTCCTCGTACGAGTCGAACTCGATCAGTGCCAGGTAGCGGCCGGGCTTGTCCCGGTCCTTCAGCAGCATGCTGTGGGTGGGGCCGTTCGCACGCTCGGCGTTGCGCTGCCCCGCCTCGTCGAGCACCTGCTGCATCTCGTCCAGACGCTCGGTCTCGAACTCGATGATCTGCACGAACTTCATGACGCCTCCAGCCGGCCGCAGCGCCCCCGGGCCGGGGAACGCTCTCGGGAAACAAGCAAGCACCGGGACCGGCGGTCGGCAATTCGCCGAGCACCGGTCCCGGTGATGGTTGTCCCTACGACCGACGCGGTCAGGCGTCGATACTGTCCTTCGGAGCGCCTCCGCTCTTGCCCTGCGCCCCCTCGGCCGCCGCCTGCTTCTTGGAAGCGCGCAGGCTGGTGATCGTGGTGACGATCAGGACGGCACAGATCACGCCCAGCGAGACCGGGATGCTGATCTCGGGGACATGCACCCCGGACTCGTGCAGCGCGTGCAGCACCAGCTTCACGCCGATGAAGCCCAGGATGATCGACAGGCCGTAGGAGAGGTGGACCAGCTTCTTCAGCAGGCCGCCGATGAGGAAGTACAGCTGGCGCAGTCCCATCAGGGCGAACGCGTTGGCCGTGAAGACGATGTACGGGTCCTGCGTCAGGCCGAAGATCGCGGGGATGGAGTCGAGGGCGAAGAGCACGTCGGTGGTGCCGATGGCCAGCATCACGACCAGCATCGGGGTCATGACCCGCTTGCCGTTCTCCTGGATCCACAGCTTGGTGCCGTGGTAGCGATCGGCCACACCGAAGCGGCGCTCGGCCGCCTTGAGCAGCTTGTTCTCCTCCCAGTCCTCGTCCTCCTCGTCGGCGCGGGCCTCCTGGATGAGCTTCCAGGCGGTCCAGATGAGGAAGGCGCCGAAGATGTAGAACACCCACGAGAAGCTGGCGAGGATCGCCGCACCGGCGGCGATGAAGATCGCTCGCAGGACCAGGGCGATGAGGACACCGATCAGCAGGACTCGCTGCTGGTACTGCGACGGAACCGCGAACTTCGCCATGATCAGGACGAAGACGAAGAGGTTGTCGACGCTGAGCGACTTCTCGGTGATGAAGCCGGCGAAGAACTCACCGGCGGGCTGGCCACCGGCGAAGACGAGCAGACCGAACCCGAAGAGTGCGGCCAGCACGATCCAGACGATCGTCCAGATCCCGGCTTCCTTGATCGACACGTCGTGCGGCTTGCGGCCTATGAAGAAGTCGACCGCGATGAGGGCGGCAAGGCCCACGATCGTCAGGACCCATAGGGTCACGGAAACATCCACTGCGCCTCCGGCAGTCGTAACGGCAAATGTCAGCGTCGTCGCTGCCGGAGGTCTCTTCCACCCAAGGATGGGCCGACGCCCCGGGATCTGGCCTGATCCGTATTGACGGGTACGCCGCAGCAGACAGGGAGTACTCCCCTCCGTGCCGTCAACAGTACCCAATCACCAAGAACAGGTAAAGCACTTGGCAAAAGAAAGGCCAAAGCCCCAGGTCAGGGAGGTTTACTTGAACTTGGTGCGGGCGGCGCCCACCTGGTGGAGAACCTGCTGGAGGATCTGGCTGCCGGGCGGCACGAGCGCCGGCTCGTACGTCCACGCATGACCGACCCACGGGTCGGCGAGATGGTCGTCGGCCACCGGCGTCAGTCGCAGCAGGGAACGCCACAGCGGGTCGAGCAAAGGCCCGTAACCGGAGGACTGCTCCCGGTCGGCCACCATCATCAGGTGGACGCCGAAGGCGGGGCCCTCGTCGGCGAGGTAGCGCAGCTGGTTCACGGCACGGTCGTCGAAGCCGTGCGGGAAGTCGTTGACGATCAGGAGCTGCTGGGCGGTGTCGAAGCCGGGCGGGAGGGAATCGGCGGCGCCGCCCCGGACCGCCATCTGCACCAGGTCGACCCTTTGGGTGAGTCGGCCCAGCACGTCCGCCACCCCGGCGGAGCCGAGGGCGGGCGGGGCCGCGAGCACGCCCGTCTGCACGAGGGGCACCAGCGCCTGCGCCCCCGAACCGGCCGGGTCGATGACGTGGACGGTGAACTCGCCCACCGGATGGACGGCCAGCAGCCGGGCCGCGTGCGCGACCGCCGTCTCCATGGCGAGACGGGTCATGGTGGGGGAATCGGTGAACGAACCGTCGGACGATCCTGCCGCTCCGCTGTCGATCCACAGGCCCCGCTCCAGTGGCAGCCGGACCAGCATCGGAATGCGGACCCGCTCGGCCTCCGGGAGATGGAGATCGCCCAGGCGCAGGGCCATGGGCATCTCCATCGGCACCCGGTAGCCGTGCCACACGGGGTTGTCCCAGCGGGCGTACGCCGGTGGCAGGGCGGGTTCGACGACGTCGGCCTCGGCTGCGAGCTGGGCCAGGTCCCGGTCCAGCGCCTCCCGTGCCTGGGCGACGAGTTCGGCGTGCCGGGCGCGGGCCGCCTCGCGAGCGGCGTCGCCCTGCCCGCCGATCCGGCTGCGCGGGTCGGAGAGGACCTGCTCCAGCTCCTTGTCCATGCGGGACTCGGCGAAGTCGACGGCACTGCGGTACGCGGCGGTGGTGCGGGCCAGGTCCTCGAACATGCCCCACACCTGGTTGTAGAGCCGCTCCTCCATGGACCAGCCGGTCGCGTCGCCCGCGACGGGCTGGGCGGGCTGCCCGGGGGCGGCCGGGGGCGCGGTCGGCGGGGGCGGCGGCGGTGCGGCGTTCTGGCGGCGCGGGTGGCTGTAGTCGATCGGGCCGCCGGCCGTCGGCGCGGACGGCTGGGTCACGGCGTCGGGGTCCGGTACGGCGGCGGGATACGACGGCTGCTGGGGTGTGGGCTGGCCGGGACCGCCGGACTGGCCGGGACTGCCGGACGTCTGCCCTCCGTACGGGGGCACCGGTGGAACGGGGCCGGTCTGAGGCGCGGTGCCGCCCTGGTCCGGTCCGAGGGCGGGAGCCGCTGCCTGCCGGGAGCGGTCGCCGTCCGCCGTACGCGGTGGGGGCGCCTGCACGGAACGGGCCAGTCCCTGGGCCACCGCGTCGTTGATGCTGCCGGCGAGCTGGTGGGCCGGCGTCAGGCCCTGGTCGGTGAGGAGTTCCGCGAGGCCGCCCGCGTAGCCCTGGCCGACGGCGCGCACCTTCCAGGCGCCCTGCCGGCGGTAGAGCTCGAGGGCGACGACGGCCGACTCGGCCTCCAGGCCGGTGACGGTGTAGCTGGCGATCTCCTCGCCGTCGAGGCCGGTGACCGCGACGAAGGGGGCCGCCACCGAGGCGAAACGGACCGGGCCCGTCCCGCCGACGGGCAGGGCTAGCAGCACGCTGACCCGGTGGACGGTCTCCGGCACGGCGTCGAGGTCCACGGCGAGGCGGTGGTCGGCGGCGGCCTGCCGCGAGACCTCGAGACCCGGTTGGGTGGGTGCGCCCGGGTGGGCCACCCACTCCACGCCGTGGATCCGGCCGTTCTCGTCACCGAGTGCCGCCGCGGCCACGATCGGTGTGCCGGCCGAGATCCGGACCTCCAGGCGGGCCTGGGAGAGCGGGTGGTTCTGCCCCCGCACCAGCTCGGCCGTCATCGCCTTCGTCCCCCTGTGTCGTTGTGTGGAGTCGGGTGCTGCTCGCCGGGCCCGCCGGTACGGGCCCGGGTGCGCTCAGAGCACCGGCAGGATCGCCGGCATCAGGTCCTGGAAGGTGCGCCCGTTGGCCGGGTTGCCCAGGGCCGTCATCGTCCAGCCCTGGCCCGCGCGGTGGACCTTGGCCATGATCTGGGCCGTGTACTGGCCGCCGCCGGCGAGCGTGTAGCGGGCGAGCTCCTGGCCGTTGGTCTCGTCGACCAGCCGGCAGAACGCGTTCTGCACTTCCTGGAAGGTCTGGCCCGTGAAGGAGTTCACGGTGAAGACGATCTGGTCGATGTGGACCGGGACCCGAGCGAGGTCGACGAGGATCGCCTCGTCGTCGCCGCCCTGGCCGACACCGCCGACGAGGTTGTCACCGGTGTGGCGCACCGAGCCGTCGTCGCTCACGAGGTGGCGGAAGAAGACGACGTCGACCGGCTGCTTGTCCGCGAACAGGACGGCGGAGGCGTCGAGGTCGATCTCTCGCGTGCGCGAGCCGAACAGGCCGCGCCGGGGAGCCGCCTGCCAGCCGAGACCCATGCGAACCGCGGTCAGGCTGCCGCCGTCGTTCTTCTGCAGACTGATGGCCTGACCCTTGGTCATGTTGACGGTCACGCGCTGATTCCCCTCTCGAATTCCCCTGTTGCCGCGTGCTCGCGGTTGACCAGAACCCTACGCAGGGGCACTGACAGTGACGTACCCCGGTCCGCACTTTGTGTCGGTCTTGCAACACTGCGCGTACGCGGCAGGCTGTCAGGACAGGCCCGCCTCCTTCATCTGGCGCAGCTCCTTCTTCATCTCGGAGACCTCGTCGCGCAGCCGGGCCGCGATCTCGAACTGGAGCTCGGCGGCAGCGGCCCGCATCCGTGCGGTCAGCTCCTCGATCTGCCCGGCCAGTTCGGCCGCGGGGCGGTCCGTCGGCACGGTCTCGGTGGCCTTGCCCTTGCCCTTGACGGCCTTGGCGTTCCCGGCCGCCTTGCCGAGGGACGGCACGGGCGCCTTGGTGCCCCCGCCGTCCTTCTTGGCCTTGCGGTAACCCGAGCCGAGCAGCTGCTCGGTGTCGATGTCCTCGCGGGCGATCTGGGCGACGATGTCGTTGATCTTTTTGCGCAGCGGCTGGGGGTCGATGCCCCGCTCCGTGTTGTACGCGATCTGCTTCTCGCGACGCCGGTTGGTCTCCTCGATGGCCTTCTCCATGGCCGGGGTGATCTTGTCGGCGTACATGTGGACCTGGCCGGAGACGTTGCGCGCGGCGCGGCCGATGGTCTGGATGAGGGAGGTGCCGGAGCGGAGGAAGCCCTCCTTGTCGGCGTCCAGGATCGCCACCAGGGACACCTCGGGCAGGTCGAGGCCCTCGCGCAGGAGGTTGATGCCGACGAGCACGTCGTACTCGCCGGCGCGCAGTTCACGCAGCAGCTCCACGCGGCGCAGGGTGTCGACGTCGCTGTGCAGGTAGCGCACCTGGATGCCCAGTTCGAGGAAGTAGTCCGTGAGGTCCTCGGCCATCTTCTTGGTGAGCGTGGTGACCAGGACGCGCTCGTCCTTCTCGGTGCGCTGCCGGATCTCGTGCACCAGGTCGTCGATCTGGCCCTCGGTGGGCTTGACGACGACTTCCGGGTCGACGAGGCCGGTGGGGCGGATGATCTGCTCGACGAAGCCGTCCGAGCGGGACATCTCGTATGTGCCCGGGGTGGCCGAGAGGTAGACCGTCTGGCCGATGCGTTCCTGGAACTCCTCCCACTTCAGGGGGCGGTTGTCCAGGGCCGAGGGCAGCCGGAAGCCGTGTTCGACGAGGGTGCGCTTGCGGGAGGCGTCGCCCTCGTACATAGCGCCGATCTGCGGAACGGTGACGTGCGACTCGTCGATGACGAGAAGGAAGTCGTCCGGGAAGTAGTCCAGCAGGGTGTTGGGCGGGGAGCCGGGCGAGCGGCCGTCGAAGTGCATCGAGTAGTTCTCCACGCCGGAGCAGCTGCCGATCTGGCGCAGCATCTCGATGTCGTACGTGGTCCGCATGCGCAGGCGCTGGGCTTCCAGCAGCTTGCCCTGCTTCTCCAGCTCGGTCAGGCGCTCGGCCAGTTCCTTCTCGATGTCGTTGACGGCCCGCTCCAGGCGCTCGGGGCCCGCGACGTAGTGGGAGGCCGGGAAGACGTAGAGCTGCTGGTCGTCGCTGATGATCTCGCCGGTGACCGGATGCAGGGTGGACAGGGCCTCGATCTCGTCGCCGAACATCTCGATGCGGACGGCCAGCTCCTCGTAGACCGGGAAGATCTCGATGGTGTCGCCGCGGACGCGGAAGGTGCCGCGGGTGAACGCCAGGTCGTTTCGCGTGTACTGGATGTCCACGAAGCGGCGCAGCAGCTCGTCCCGGTCGATCTCCTCGCCGACCTTGAGCGGGACCATGCGGTCCACGTACTCCTGCGGGGTGCCCAGGCCGTAGATGCAGGAGACCGACGCGACCACGACGACGTCCCGGCGGGTGAGCAGCGAGTTGGTCGCGGAGTGGCGCAGCCGCTCGACCTCCTCGTTGATCGAGGAGTCCTTCTCGATGTAGGTGTCCGACTGCGGGACGTACGCCTCGGGCTGGTAGTAGTCGTAGTACGAGACGAAGTACTCGACGGCGTTGTTCGGGAGCAGCTCGCGGAACTCGTTCGCCAGCTGGGCGGCCAGCGTCTTGTTCGGTGCCATCACGAGCGTGGGGCGCTGGAGCTTCTCGATCATCCACGCGGTGGTGGCGGACTTGCCGGTGCCGGTCGCGCCGAGCAGCACGACGTCCTTCTCACCCGCCTCGATGCGCCGGGCGAGCTCGGCGATGGCCGTCGGCTGGTCGCCGTTGGGCTGGTAGGGGCTGACGACCTCGAAGGGCGCCACCGTGCGTTCGATCTTTGAAACGGGCCGCATGGAATCCACCGTACGGCCCCGCACTGACAATGGGCTCTGATCAGCGGTTCTGCGGGGTGCGGGACCCCCGGTGCTCCACGGTGCGGCGGGGGCGGAACCGCAGGCGGCGAGCGGAGTGACGGACGTGGGTGTGGGCGGGGATGCCGGGCTTTGGCTCGACGCGGACGACGGTGGGCTTCCCCATGACCATCAGCGGGTCGAACATGACCACCACCGCGGCGAGGAGCAGAAAGGCGAGCGGGCCGATCAGCATGGGCGCCAGCAGGGTCGCGGGCGAGTCCCCCGTGGCCGGTTCGGCCGTGCCGTGCAGGTGGACGCTGAGGGCGGCCATGCCGGTGTAGTGCATCCCGCTGACGGCGAGCCCCATGACGAGGCTGGCGCCCACGCTCCACAGGAAGCCCCTGACCTGGCCGGCGGCCCACAGGGCGGCGGTGGCGGCGCCCATGGCGATGGCGACGGAGATGCCCACGGTGACGGTGTTGTACTCCAGTTTTCCGTCCAGGCTCATGCTGGCCATACCGAGGTAGTGCATCGACGCGATGCCCAGGCCGGTGATGGTGCCGCCGGTGAACAGAGCCGTACCGCGCGCACCCTTGTAGCCGACGATGAAGATCCCGATGCCCACCATGATGATTGCGACGGCGAGGCTCGCGAAGGTCATCGCCTTGTCGTAGTGGATCGGGGTGCCGCGGACCGTGAACCCCATCATGGCGACGAAGTGCATGGTCCATATGCCGGAGCCGATCGCGGCGGAGCCGAGGGCGAGCCAGCCGGGGCGCCAGGACTGGGCGACGAGCATGGATCTCGTGGTGCAGCGCAGGCCCAGCGCGCCGCCGAGGCAGGCCATGAAGTAGGCCACCAGGGGTGTGACCAGGCCGTAGCTGAATCCGTCGACCGTGCCCTGCATGCGCGGCTGCCCTTCCCGCCCTCGTACGTCCCGGAATTCCTGATGTGCGCCCCCTCCCAGGACCGCACGAGCGGTCAGGGTTGACGCAGAGAGTATGACCCCCACCGGAATGGTCGAACGACTTTCCGGCAAAGAAACACGGCCTTGCCGCAGTTGTGCGGTATCAGTGAGCGGAGTTGGGCCCTCTCCGTTCAAAGTGTGGCCATCCTGCACCCCCCTCGCGTTGACCCTCTGCTGTCACAGTTGTGCTGTCTGTGATGTCGCCGTTCGTTATGTCGCGAGGAGTACGCATGCACGCGCGCGCTGTTGCCGCCTCGACCACCGCACTCCTGGGGGCCGCCGCCCTGCTGTTCCCCCTCTCCCCCGCACGGGCCGCGGACGGCGGCGCGTCGCCGCTGGTCATCGCGCACCGGGGTGCCTCCGCCTACGCGCCCGAGAACACCCTGGCCGCCGTGGACAGAGCGGCGGAGCTGGGCATCCGCTGGGTGGAGAACGACGTACAGCGGACCAGGGACGGTGAGCTGGTCGTCATTCACGACGACAACCTGCGGCGCACCACCGACGCCGAGCAGGTCTTCCCCGGCCGGGCCCCCTGGAAGGTGAAGGACTTCACCGCAGCGGAGATCGCCCGGCTGGACGCGGGCAGCTGGTTCGGGCCCTCGTACGCGGGCACGCGTGTGCCGACGTTGGAGCAGTTCGTGCGCCGCTTGGACCGCCACCGTCAGAAGCTGCTCCTGGAGATCAAGAACCCGAAGCTGTACCCGGGCATCGAACGGCAGACGCTGAAGGTTCTCAGCAACGAGGGCTGGCTCGACCGGTCGCATCGGGCGCGCCGGCTGATCGTGCAGAGTTTCAGCGCGCACAGCGTGCGGACGGTGCACGAGCTGAAGCCCGGCGTGAAAACGGGCCTCCTGGGGACGCCGCCGGCGTCGGACCTGCTCTTTTACGCCGAGTTCGCCGACCAGATCAACCCCTCGTACAGCTCACTCTCCCCGGCGTACGTTTCCTCCGTGCGGGCGTTCGACGGGCCGCACGGCAAGCCGATGGAGGTCTTCGCCTGGACGGTCGACGACGCGAGGACGGCCCGGCGGGTCGCCCGGTACGGGGTGGACGGGATCATCACGAACAGGCCGGACGTGGTGCGCAAGGCGGTGGGCGGCTGATCCGGCGGCCCGGCCGGACGGCGCTGTCAGTGGCGGGTCCTACTGTGGGCGCATGGACAGCCGAGAGCAGGTCGGGCCGCGCGTCGTCTGGGCCGTCGTCGAGAGCGGGATCGGGCCGTTGCTGCTGGCCGCAAGCCGGGACGGCCTGGTCAACGTGGTGTTCCACGCCACGGACGCGGTCCGGGAGCGGGCCGTCGAGCGGCTGGCGTCGCGGCTGGGCTCCGAGCCCGTCGAGGCGCCCGGATCCCCGCTGCTGGCCGAGGCGATACGCCAGGTCAAGGCGTACCTCGCGGGCGAGCGACGGGACTTCGACCTGCCGCTGGACTGGTCGCTGATCTCCGGCTTCAACCGGGAGGTCCTGCGCGAACTGGCCTCGGGCGTGCCGTACGGCACGGTCGTCGGATACGGCGACCTGGCCCGGCGGGTCGGCCAGCCGGGCGCCGCCCAGGCCGTGGGCATGGCGATGGGCTCCAATCCGCTGCCGGTGGTGGTGCCCTGTCACCGGGTCGTCGAGAGCGACGGCGGCATCGGCGGTTTCGGGGGCGGTCTGGAGACGAAGCGGAGGCTGCTCGCCCTGGAAGGCGTGCTTCCGGAGCCGCTCTTCTAGGACGCGGGCCTGGTCAGTCGTAATGCCGGGCCTCGAAGACGTTGCCGTCCGGGTCCCGGAAGTAGAAGCTGCGGGTGGCCTGACCCTGGGCTCCGAAGGATCCGTGTGCGAGGTCCGAGACCGGCACGGAGCGCTCCTGGAGGCGGCTGAGAAGGGCGTCGAAGTCGCCGCGGGGCAGGGACAGGCAGACGTGGTTGACCGGGTGCCCCGCGCTGTCGGCGGAGCCGGGCAGCATCGTCATGCGCTCCGCGTAGCTCAGCGGCATGAGGTCGAGGATGGTCTCGCCGTTGACGCGCACAGAGGGGAACGGCGCCTCACCCGCCGCGAATTCCGCGAGCCGGAGCGTTTCCATGCCGACGGCCTTCTCGTAGAAGCCGGCGGCGGCGAGCGGGTCGCGCACCCAGAGGACGACGTGGTCGAGACGTGGCGTGTGATCCGTCATGTACCCCAGGCTCGTGACCACTCCGCCGGCCCGCAAGGGTTTGGCCCGGTCCACCGCTCGCCAGAGATGAGGGAAGACGACTGACCGACTGACAGGAGGCAGGCGCGTGGTGCTGGTGGTGTCCGAAGAAGTGCGGGAGGCGATCGACGCGCGCCGGCCCGTCGTGGCCCTGGAGTCCACGATCATCGCCCACGGGCTCCCAAGGCCGCGCAACCTCCAGGTGGCCCTGGAGCTGGAGGCGGTCGTGCGGCAGGAGGGCGCGGTGCCCGCCACGATCGCCGTGCTGGACGGGCGTCCTTGTGTGGGCCTGGACAAGGAGCAACTGGAGCGGGTCGCGAACGAGGACGGCATCCGCAAGCTCGGCCACCGTGACCTGCCGCTCGCAGTGGCGTCCAGGGCGAGCGGAGCGACCACGGTGTCGGCGACAGCGCGGCTGGCGGCGCTGGCGGGCGTGCGGGTCTTCGCGACGGGTGGGCTCGGCGGGGTGCACCGGGAGTGGACGGTGACGCAGGACGAGTCGGCCGACCTGGGGCTGCTGGCGCGCACGCGCATCACCGTGGTGTGTGCCGGGGTGAAGTCGATCCTGGACGTGCCGGCGACTCTGCAGCGGCTGGAGACGCTGGGTGTCGCCGTGGCCGGGTACGGCACCGGCCGGTTCCCCGGCTTCTACCTCTCCGACTCCGGGTTTCCGGTGGACTGGACGCTGGAGACGCCGGAGCAGGTGGCGGACGTCATGCGGGCGCAGGACGTACTCGGCGGGCCGGAGTCGGCGCTGATCGTCGCCAACCCCGTGCCCGAGGAAGAGCAGCTCGATCCGGAGCTGCACGCGCGCGTGCTGGCGGACGCGTTGCACGCGTGCGAGGCGGAGGGGGTCAGCGGCCAGGCGGTCACGCCGTTCCTGCTCGACTACCTGGTGCAGCACACGGCCGGTGCCTCCCTCGGCGCCAACCTGGCCGCGGTCCGGGGGAACGTACGCCTGGCGGCACGGATCGCGGCGGCCCGGGCCCGGGGATGACGACGGCCGGCGGCACGGGGCTGGGAGGGCCGGCGGCCTCCGGGCGAACGGGCTACGGGGGTGCCGGCTCCGGGCGAACGGGCTACGAGGGTGCCGGCGCCGGGAGTACGCCTCCCGGCGGCGGGGGCGTGGCGGCGGGCGGGGGGTTGCTGGTCGTCGGGGACGTCATCACGGATGTCGTCGCGCGGCACACCGGGCCGCTCGCGGCCGGCACGGACACGGCCGCCTCGATCCGGACCGTGGCCGGCGGAGCGGGCGCCAACGTGGCGTGCTGGGCCGCTCACCGGGGAGCCGCGGACGTGCGGCTGCTCGGGCGGGTCGGGACGGATGCGGCCGCCTGGCACGAACGGGAGCTGGTCGCCCAGGGGGTGCGTCCGCAGCTCGTCGTCGACCCGCTGGTGCCGACCGGCACGGTGATCTGCGTGGTCGACGGCGGCGCCTCGGCGGAGCGGACGTTCCTCACCGACGGCGGCGCGTCGGTGCGGCTCGGACCCGCCGACTGGTCGGACGCGCTGCTCGACGGCGTGGCCCGGGTCCACCTATCGGGCTACCTGCTGTTCTCCGAGCCCGGCCGGGCCCTGGTGACAGTGGCCCTCGACGCCGCACGCGCGCGTGGGGTGCCGGTGAGCATGGACCCCGCTTCGGCCGGCTTCCTCGCGGAGCTGGGCGCCGAGCGGTTCCTGTCGCTCGTCGAGGGCGTGGACTTACTGCTGCCGAGCCGGGACGAGGCGTGCCTGCTGACGGGTCGGGGGGACGCGGCCGAGGCGGCGGCCGAGCTGAGTCTGCGCGTGCCGCTGGTCGTCGCCAAGCAGGGGCCAGAGGGGGCACTCGTGGCCCGCTCGGGGAAGGTGAGCGTCCGCGTTCCGGCCGTGCCGGCGACCCCGCGGGACACCACGGGGGCCGGTGACGCCTTCACCGGCGCGTTCCTCGCCGCGCTGCTGGCGGGTGCCGGGCCGGAGGAAGCCGCGGCAGAGGGCTGCCGGGCGGGCGCGCGGGCGGTGGAGCGGGTGGGCGGCAGACCGCCCGTGCCGGACTGACCACGTCACCTGACCGGGCCACCTCATCTGTCCGGGCCACCTCATCCGCCGGGCCCGGACGCCCGCGCCCGGCGGACGGACGCCACCCCCGTCCGCCCGGCAGACGGACACCGCCCCACCGCCCGGATGACGGCCGCCGTCCCCGTCTGCCCGGCTCAGACCGACGCCCCCGGCCCCGCGGACCCCGCCTTCGCGGTCCTCCGTCCCCGCGGGTGCTCGCCCGCCGCGGCTACTGCTTACGCCCCCACGCCGAGATCATCGGTGCCGTCGCCAGATCCAGCGCACCGGACGTGACGTTCTCCAGGTGCCGGTCGATGTCCTGGTCCGTGGCGAGGCCGGCGGCCACGAGCTGGTCGCGGACCTGGCGGATCGTGACGGACTCCAGCGCCGCGCAGGCCGGCGAGGCGAGGGGGAAATGGGCTTCGGCGTGGACCCCGGTCAGCCCGGCGTCCCGGAGCAGCCGCGGCAGGGTGCGGCCGCAGGGCAGATCGGTCCCGCGGTCGGCGAGCAGTCTGCGGAAACCCTGCCGCAGCCGGTTCGCGAGCTGCTGATCGGGGCCGTGCTCGTCGGGGCAGAGAAGTGGCTGCAGGGCGGGATCGGCGTCCTCGACGAGGAGGCGCCCGCCGGGACGCAGCGCCTTGACCATGGACCGCAGCGCCCGTTCCCGGTCGGTCACATGAACGAGGGCGATGCGGGCGTGCACCAGGTCGAAGCCCTCCCCCGGCGGCTCCTGTGCGTCGAGGTCGTGGGCCCGCACTTCCACGGGGGGCCGGGCCGCGGCGGCGAGCCGTGAGGGGTCGGTGTCAGTCGCGACGACGCGGCCCGTCGGGCCGACCTTCTTGGCCAGCCAGGACACCACCGTGGTGCCCGCGCCGACCTCCCAGCACCGCCAGCCGGATCCGATGCCGAGCGCTTCGAGGTGCCGGAACGTCGTGGGATCGAAGAGTGCGGCGAAGGCGCTGAAGTGCTCCGCCGCCCCGGTCTGCCGGTTGTCCAGGAGGTGCCCGTCGGTTCGCGTCATGCCGCGATCATCCCATTTATCCGACTTATCCGTACTGGTCGACGCTCCGGCACGGACACCCGCGTCCGATGCTTCCGTGGCGGAGAAGCGCGATACCCGGGCCTGACTGAGAACCACCCGGCCCGGGCATGCGTCGATACGGCAGAGGTATGACAGAACGGCAGAGCCATGGCGTCGGCGCGCGATTCGTCCACAGCCGGGAACCAAGCGGAACGAGTCGTTCCCACAGGCTTACCCGCAGCTCATGCGGGCCTGGCAGACTAGCCCGCCAAGGCGCAGGAACGGCGCGAGAAGTTCCACGCAAGGAGAGCCGGATGTCCATGGCAGGGAATCTGCGGAAGGTCACGAGCCTCGGTGGGGTCGGCGGCCTTCGCAAGGTGGCCAGGCTGGCCCGGCGACGCCCGCGCGTCGACCTGAGTCACCCGGCCCGCTCCCCGCTGGGCTCCTCGGTGGTGAACTGCGTGACGTACCGGGAGGGCGTCCGCATCCCCGAGCGCGGCGATCTGGTGGACACCGTGGAGCGGGTGCGCAAGAGCCGGGAGGGCTTCGTCTGGCTGGGTCTGCACGAGCCCACCGACCAGGAGTTCGCGGGCATCGCCGAGCTCTTCGACCTGCACCCTCTGGCCGTCGAGGACGCGATCGAGGCCCACCAGCGCCCCAAAGTGGAGCGCTACGACGAAACGCTCTTCGCCGTGTTCAAGACGGTCTGTTACGTCGAGCACGAGGAGCTGACGGCCACCAGCGAGGTGGTGAACACCGGGGAGATCATGGTGTTCGTCGGCGCGGACTTCGTGATCACGGTGCGGCACGGCCGGCACGGCTCGCTGGGCCCGCTGCGCGAGGAACTGGAGTCCGACCCCGGCCAGCTCGCCAAGGGCCCGTCGGCGGTCCTGCACGCACTCGCCGACCATGTGGTCGACGACTACCTGACGGTCACGGACTCGGTGCAAGCGGACATCGACCAGGTCGAGACGGACGTGTTCTCGGAGTCCGGAGCGCGTACCGACCCGGGGCGCATCTACCAGCTCAAGCGTGAACTCCTCGAACTGAAGCGGGCGGTGGTGCCGCTCAGCAGGCCGTTGGAAGATCTCGCCACTCGGCCGATCCGGGCGGTCGATCCGGAGATACAGGCGTACTTCCGTGACGTCTCGGACCATCTGCTGCGGGCCAAGGAGCAGATCGCCGCCTTCGACGAACTGCTCAACTCGATCCTCCAGGCGCACCTCGCGCAGGTCACCGTCGCGCAGAACGAGGACATGCGGAAGATCACCGCCTGGGCCGCGATCGTCGCCGTACCGACGATGGTGTGCGGGGTCTACGGCATGAACTTCGACCACATGCCGGAGCTGCACTGGCGATACGGCTACGGCATGGTCATCGGCGTCATATCCGTCGCGTGTCTCGCCCTGTACCGGGGGTTCCGGCGCAGCGGCTGGCTCTGACGCGGGCCGGGTCCGACGCGGCACCACGGGCCGCCTGCCGGGTGGTCCGAGCGGTCAGCGCGTCGCGGGTCGTTCAGTGCATGGCGGTCGTGGAGTAGACGCTCTCCGCCCAGGAGGCGATCTGGTCCTGCGCGAGATGCCGGGCGAGGTCGGCTTCACTGATCATGCCGACCAGGCGCTTGTCCCGGATCACGGGCAGCCGGCGGATCTGGTGCTCCCGCATCTCGCGGAGCACCTCGCCGACATCCGCGTCCGCGTCGATCCAGCGGGGCGTGCCCTTGGCCATCTCACCCGCGGTGATCCTGGCGGGGTCGTGGCCCATGGCGACGCAGCCGACCACGATGTCGCGGTCGGTGAGGATGCCGCAGAGCCGCTCGTTCTCGTCGCTGATGGGCAGGGCTCCGACGTTCAGCTCGCGCATGATCTGGGCGGCGCGGTCGAGTGTTTCGTGGGCGGGGATCCACTGGGCGCCGCGGTGCATGATGTCTCCGGCGGTGGTCATGGGGTACCTCCCGGTGCCGGACGGCCGGCGCGGAGCGGGACGCACCGCGAGTCCCGGTGTCCCTCATTCTCGCCGCGCCACCGGACGCCCGCACACGGAAGCGGGGCTGCCCGCCGGCGGTACCGACGACGGCCCTGTCTCAGCCGCTCCATGCCGGATGGCGCGGATCGTCGGCCCGCACCAGGACGTTCGCCGTCTCCACCGGATCCGTCTCGTGCTCGTAGCGCTCGAAGGCCGTCAGCGTCCACTGCTCGGTCTCGGGTGTGCGGCGGCGCAGGGCGCCCCGGGAGAGGAGGACATGGACGCTCAGATCAAAGGGGAACCAGTGCCGAAGGAGGAAGGGTCCGTGCAACAACAGCACTCCACCGGGAGGGAGTTCGACGTACGGGCTGCGGGTCGCGCGGTCGGCGGCCGGGTCCCACAGGTCGGGCAGGACACGGCCGTTGCCGTCGGCTTCGAGCGGGCCGAACACCTCACGCCACAGGGCGCCCGTGTCGTACCAGCCGCTGTAATAGGCCTCGACGTCCTGGTGACCGTACTCCAGCCGTACCGAGGCGGGGCGCAGAAAGCCGTCCGTGCTCACGACGAGCGAGGAGCGGCCGCGTATGCGCAGCGCCTCACAGACGCGGTGGGCGAGGTCTCCGGGGCGGGCGGCCGGGGCGCCGTCGAAGGCGATGCGCGGCCAGGGGCTGCCGTCGGCGGGTTTCACATCGAGCAGGCGCTCGGCGAGCTGGTCGCCGAGCCGTTCCCAGGTGATCGCTTCGAGTCGCACACGGCCCATGATGCGTCAGGCCGGGACCGGAGGTGTCTCGCTGGACCACCGGGCCCCCCAGGACCACCTGCACCACCAGGCCCGTCTGGATCGCCGCGATCGCCGAAATCACCCGGAACCGTCATGTCTTGCGCACTTCGCGCCGCCGTCACGGGGAATGAACTGGTCATGGTCCCCCGCGCCTCGCTGCCGCCCCACACCGGGCTGCTCGTCTTCCAGCCCCTCAAGCGGCGGCACTGCAGCGAATGCCGACGCGGGCCGCTGCCTCTCCTGGCCCTCGAGGACGGCGCCCCGCGCTGCCTCGACTGCGCCGACCTCGCCCATCTGGTGTTCCTGCCGAGCGGAGACACCGCGCTGACCCGCAGATCGCGGGAGGAGAGCGTGCTGTCGGCGGTGGTCGTGCGGTTCAACCGGCGCAAGAGCCGGTACGAGCGGCAGGGCGTCCTGGTCGAGGAGGCGGCGCTCGCGCGGGCCGAGCAGCGCTGCCTCGCGGACGCCGAGGCGAGACGGCGACGCCGGGTCCGGGACGCGCGGCGACGGGCGGCGCAGGACGCCCGGTTCGCCCAGGCGTTCGCGGCGGAGATACTCCGGCTCTTCCCCGGTTGCCCGGCCGACCGGGCGCGAGCCATCGCCCTGCACGCCTCGGAGCGGGGCAGCGGGCGGGTGGGCCGCAGCGCGGCGGGGCGTGCGCTGACCGAGGGCGCGGTCGCCTCGGCGGTCGTGGCGTCCGTAAGGCACCTGGACACGCCGTACGACCGGCTGCTGATGAGCGGCGTGCCGCGACACGAGGCGCGGCGGCGGATCGCGCCGGCGGTGGCGACGGTACTGAGGGGGTGGACCGAGGCAGGGCTCGGTTCCACGGGGTGACCTGACGTCCCCGGGGCGCGGTACCGCCTTGCGTCCGCCCCACCGTTCCACGGATGACGGAAGACGGGTACGGGCGACGGGCGATCGGTGACCGGTTGACCGGTTCCGGTTGACCGGCTGACCGGCTGACCGGCTGACCGGCTGACCGGCTGAGTGTGCGGTCACGGCCGGCCGCCCAGTGGGCCCTGGGCGTCTGCTCATGGTCCCGCACCCCTCGGCCATGGTCACGGTGCTCATACGGAATTTCACTTGTGGTGAGGATGGGTGCCGGGCAGGATCCCGGCTCGACGGGCGGGAGAGGGACATGATCGACGGACCGTACTTCGTGCTGACGGTGCTGGGTGTGCTCGGGACCGGCCTGGTGGCCGGGGTGTTCTGCGGATTTTCGACCTTCGTCATGCGGGGCCTCGGCATGCTGCCGCCCGCACAGGGGGTGGCCGCGATGCAGGCGATCAACGTGGCCGCGGTGACTCCGCCGTTCATGATGGTGTTCCTCGGGTCGGCCGCGCTGTGTGCGGTGATCGCCGTGGTGACGTTCGTCCTGTGGCCGGACGAGGGCACGGTGGAGTTGCTGGTGGGCAGCGCCCTGTACCTGTTCGGATCGTTCGGCCTGACCATGGTCGCGAACGTGCCCCGCAACGACGAGCTGGCGGGGCTCGAGCCGGACACCCCGGAAGCGGCGGCGTACTGGCCGGTGTACCTGCGCGAATGGACGCTGTGGAACCACGTCCGCACGGCCGCCTCGGCCGGGGCGGCGCTGGCGTACGTGCTGGCGCTCACCTGACCCCGGCGGCCGGCCCACCGCCCGCGCCACGCGCGACGGGCACGGGCCGGGAGGCGGACGTATCGTGGCGAGAAGCCACACGCGCACGCAAGGAAGACGGCCATGGCCGATCCCAAGGGTTTCATGACCACACCCCGCCAGGACTGGCCGCGCAGGCCGGTCGCGGAACGGACGCGGGACTGGGACGAGGTCTATGTCCCCGGGGCGCTGCTGCCGATCATCAGCAAGCAGGCCGGCCGTTGCATGGACTGCGGCATCCCCTTCTGCCACGAGGCGTGCCCACTGGGCAACCTGATCCCCGAGTGGAACGACCTGGTCTCCAGGGAGGACTGGCGGGCGGCATCCGACCGGCTGCACGCCACGAACAACTTCCCGGAGTTCACCGGCCGCCTGTGCCCCGCTCCGTGTGAGGCGGGGTGTGTGCTGGCGATCAACCAGCCGGCCGTCACCATCAAGAACGTCGAGTGCGCTGTCGCCGACCGGGCCATGGAGGAGGGCTTCGCGCCGCCGAGGCCGCCGGAACGGCTGTCCGGCAAGACGGTCGCGGTGATCGGCTCGGGCCCGGCCGGGCTGGCCGCGGCCCAGCAGCTGACGCGGGCCGGGCACACGGTCGCCGTGTACGAGAGGGACGACCGGCTCGGCGGGCTGATGCGGTACGGCATCCCAGCGTTCAAGATGGAGAAGCACCATCTGGAGCGGCGGCTGGAGCAGATGCGGTCCGAGGGAACGAAGTTCAGGACCTCCACCGCCGTCGGGCGGGACATCGGGGCCGAGGAGCTGCGGACCCGTTATGACGCCGTGGTGCTCGCCACCGGGGCGACCGCGTGGCGTGAACTGCAGGTGCCGGGGCGGGAGCTGACGGGCATCCACCAGGCGATGGAGTACCTGCCCCTGGCCAACCGGGTGCGGGAGGGTGACATGGAGACGTCTCCGCTGTCAGCCGCGGGGAAGCACGTGGTCATCGTCGGCGGCGGTGACACCGGGGCGGACTGCCTGGGTACGGCGGTGCGGGAGGGTGCGGCGTCCGTGACCCAGCTGGACATCTACGCGCTGCCGGAGGCGGAGCGCGACGAGGACACCGAGCCCTGGCCGACGTACCCGATGCGGGTCTACCGGCTGTCCGCCGCCCATGAGGAGGCCCGGGATCTGCGGACCGCCCCGGTCGCACACGCGGACGCGAGGCTGTTCGCGGCGTCCACGCTGCGCTTCGAGGGTGACGCGCACGGGCGGGTGCGGTCGCTGCACCTGGTCGAGGTGGACGCGCGGCGCCGCCCGGTGGAAGGCACCGGGCGGACGCTCCCTGCCGACCTCGTGCTGCTCGCCCTCGGCTTCTCCGGGCCAGACCGCCAGGACGGGCTCGTGGACCAGCTGGGACTGGACTTGGAGCCCCGCGGGACGCTCGCGCGGGACTCCGGTTTCGCCACGAACGTGCCCGGGGTGTTCGCCGCGGGGGACGCGGCCCGGGGGCAGTCGCTCATCGTGTGGGCGATCGCCGAGGGGCGGGCGGTGGCGGCCGCCGTCGACCGCCATCTGACGGGCAGTTCGCGACTCCCGGCGCCGATCGGTCCGTACGACCGGCCCATGACGGTGTGACGCCCCGGCCCCCTCGGCCGCCCAGCCGCCCAGCCGCCCAGCCGCCACAGGCATCACCGCTCGTCCGTCCCCGCCACCTTCGCCGTCGACAGCGCCACCCGGTTCCACGTGTTGATCGCGCAGATCAGAGCGAGGATCTGGGCGAGTTCCCGCTCGTCGAACCGTGCGGCCGCCTGCGCGTAGACGTCGTCCGGGACGCCGGCGTCGGCGACGAGGGTCAGCGCGTCCGTGAGGGCGAGGGCCGCCTGCTCCCGCTCGGTGAAGAAGTGGCGGGCCTCGCGCCACACGGCGACCATGTGCAGCCGGTCCTCGCTCTCGCCGGCCTTGCGGGCGTCGTTGGTGTGCATGTGGAGGCAGTACGCGCAGTGGTTGAGGTGCGAGGAGCGGATCTGGATCAGTTCGACGAGGGCCGGGTCGAGGCCCTCGCGCGCGGCGGCGTCGAAGGCGATGAGGGCCCGGAAGGCCTTCGGGGCCGAGGTGCCGAAGTTCAGCCGGTTCGCGGCCACTTGGGTCCCTGTCGTGCTCGTGTGCGTCGTCATGTCCTTCAACCTACGGGCCGGAAAGACCCGCTGTAGGGTGCATTTCCATGGTGGATTCGTGGGTCAATGCGGCGGAGCGGATCGGGTCCGACCTGCATCTGGAGCTGACCGGGCCGGGCGGTCGCCGGGCGGCGCTGATCCGGGCCCTGCGCGAGGCCGTCCGCAGTGGGCGGCTCGCTCCGGGCACCCGGCTGCCGCCGTACCGCTCGCTCGCGGCGGACCTCGGTGTCGCCCGCAACACGGTGGCGGACGCCTACGCGGAGCTCGTCGCCGAGGGCTGGCTCACCTCACGGCAGGGCTCGGGAACGCGGGTCGCGGAGCGTGCGGAGCCGTTGCGGCCGGCCGCTCGCGTGCCCGTGAAGGCACCTCCACGTGCGCGCGGCCCCCGGCACGACCTCAAGCAGGGCACCCCGGACGCCTCGGCGTTCCCACGCACCGCCTGGCTGGCCTCCTACCGGCGGGCCCTGCAGCAGGCGCCCAACGAGGTGTTCGGGCCAGGCGACCCCGCAGGGCGGCTGGAACTGCGGGAGGCGCTCACGGAGTACCTGGCACGCGCGCGGGGCGTGCGGACCGCGCCGGACCGGATCGTGATCTGTTCCGGTTTCGCGCACGCGCTGCGGCTGCTGTTCGGCGGTGGCGTCCTGCGCGGGCCCCTGGCGGTGGAGGCGTACGGGCTCGGGTTCCACCGGGAGGTCCTGGCCGCGGCCGGAGTGCGGACCGTGCCGCTCCCCCTCGACGAACACGGCGCCCGGGTGGACCGGTTGGAGCGCGAGCGGGCCGTGCTGCTCACGCCGGCGCACCAGTTCCCGACCGGCGGTCCGCTGCACCCCGCGCGCCGCGCCGCCGTGATCGACTGGGCACGCGCACAGGGCGGGCTGGTCCTGGAGGACGACTACGACGGCGAGTTCCGCTACGACCGCAGGCCGGTCGGCGCCGTCCAGGGGCTCGACCCGGAGCACGTGATCCACATCGGCTCGGTGAGCAAGAGCCTGTCACCGGCGGTGCGGCTGGGGTGGATGGTGCTTCCGGAGCGGTACGTCGGCGCCGTGCTGGACGCCAAGGGCGAGCGCGAGGCGTGGGCGAGCGTCCTCGACCAGTTGGGCCTGGCGGACTTCATCGGCTCGGGGGCGTACGACCGGCACGTGCGACGGATGCGGCAGCGGTACCGCGGCCGCCGGGACCGGCTGGTCGCGGCGCTCGCCGAGCACGCGCCGCACATCGTGGCCACCGGCGTCGCGGCCGGACTGCACGCGGTGCTGCGGCTGCCGCCCGGCACCGAGGCGTCGGCGGTCAAGGCCGCCGCCTGGCAGGGCGTCGCCCTCGACGGTCTCGCCGCGTTCCGGCATCCGGAGACGGACATGCCGGTGCACGACGGGCTGGTCGTGGGCTACGCGACCCCCTCCGAACATGCCTACGGGCCGGCCCTGGATGCGCTGTGCGGAGCTCTGCCGCCGCCGTGACCGGCCCGAAGCGGAACCCCGGAGGACCCCGAAGCGGCCAGATCGTGCCCGCACGGTCCCGTTTGCCGCGCGACGCCTGGCACTCCCCCAAGCTCTTCGAGCAGGGGCCCCACTCGCCGCAGCGGGAAAAGCCCCGAGTACGTCCCGTACGAGGGTCTCCGCCCGGCACCCCGAGAGCACGCACCAGACGCCGCGCGGCCCGCCCTCCGGGTGGACGACGGGACTGTGCGGACGCGACCTACGCCTTGCGCCCGATCGCCCCGTAGCCGGGGATCACCCCGTCATCCTGTCCGGGCACGGGCTCGCCCAGCTCGGGGTGCCAGCGGTGGGGTACCTCGACACCGGGCTCGACGAGGTCGAGGCCGTCGAAGAAGCGGGTGAACTCCTCGCGGGAGCGCAGGGCCAGCGTGACGCCCGCTGCGCGCAGCTTCTCGGTGGCCGCCCTGGACTCCTCCGGAGTGAAGTCGGCGGTCGCGTGGGTCATCACCAGATAGCTTCCGGAGGGCAGTTCGGCGAGCAGCCGGCGGACCAGGTCGTGGGCGCCGTCCTCGTCGGAGACGAAGTGCAGCAGCGCGACGAGCGACAGCGCGACGGGGCGGGTGAAGTCGAGGACCTTCCTCGCGCCCTCCAGGATGGCATCCGGGTCGCGCACGTCGGCCTGGAGGTACTCGGTCACGCCCTCGTCCGCGCCGCGCAGCAGGGCCGCCGCGTGGGCGAGGACGATGGGGTCGTTGTCGCAGTAGACGACCCGGGCGCCGGGGGCGGTCTCCTGGGCGACCTGGTGGAGGTTGGGCTCGGTCGGGATGCCGGTGCCGATGTCCAGGAACTGCCGTACGCCGTTGCGGGCCAGCCAGCGCGTGGCCCGGTGCATGAACGCGCGGTTGACCCGCGCCATCACCGGCACCCTGGGGTCGAGGGTGAGCATCTGCCGGCCCATCTCCTCGTCGACCGGGTAGTTGTCCTTGCCGCCGAGGTACCAGTCGTACATCCGCGCGGGATGGGGTCTGGTCGTGTCGATCTGGACGGCCGGTGTGGGGTTCTGCCCGGTCATGAGGCACTCCGTAAGGCACAGGGGGCGGTCAATTCAGCACCACTGTAGGAAAGTTGAGGAGGACAACGGCAGGACGGGGACAACACGACCGTAAGAACAGCGGCAGTCGCTCAGGACAGCAGGAAGTCCGCCTGCCCCGACTTCGCCCCCTCGATGAAGGCCGTCATCTCGTCGGTGGTGTAGATCAGCGCCGGACCGTCCGGGTCGGTGGACTGACGGAGGGCGATCCGGCCGTCGGCGAGTTTCATCGCCTCCAGGCAGTTGCCTCCGTTTCCGCCGCTCCACGGCTTGTGCCAGCCCTCGCTGCCCAAGTCACGCGCGGGCATGCCGTTGTAGACGTGTTTGCGCGGCTTGATGCGATCCATTCACAGCTCCTTGCGGAGATCCCGGAGGATCTCCTTCGTGCGATGTGCCGTAGCGGCCTGCGCCGCCATGCGGTCCATGACCTCGAGGTGGGTCGCCACTTCGGCGCGCGCGTCGAGATAGACCGCGCCGGTCAGGTACTCGCT
Source organism: Streptomyces sp. NPDC047880 (assembly GCF_040706515.1). NCBI lineage: Bacteria > Bacillati > Actinomycetota > Actinomycetes > Kitasatosporales > Streptomycetaceae > Streptomyces > Streptomyces sp. NPDC047880. The sequence continues at coordinate 230,417 of NZ_JBEZOK010000002.1, forward strand.
GTAGACCATGTCCGGCAGTTCGGGCACGGCGAACCGGAACAGCACGAACGGCCCGTAGGTACCGGGGTGCGGCCCGTTGGCGAACGGGGCGACCTGGAGTGTCACGTTGTGCAGTTGCGTGGCGTCGAGCAGCTTGTCGATCTGGGTCCGCATCACCTCCGGACCGCCGGCCGGGCGCCGCAGCGCGGTCTCCTCCATCACGACCCACAGCCGGGGCGCGTCCTCGCGGGTGAGCAGGTCCTGGCGCTGCATGCGCAGGGCGACGTGGCGCTCGATGTCGTCCGGCCGGGTCTGGCCGATGGCGCCCGAGCGGAGCACCGCGCGCGCGTACTCCTCGGTCTGCAGCAGCCCGGGGACGAAATGGGGCTCGTAACTACGGATGACACTGGCCGCACCCTCGAGGCTCACGTACATCGAGAACCAGCCCGGCAGGATGTCATGGAAACGCTGCCACCAGCCGGGTCTGTTGGCCTCCTCGGCCAGCCGGACGAAGGCCTCCGCCTCCTCGTCGGATATTCCGTAGGCCTTGAGGAGCAGTTGCAGGTAGGGGATTTTGAGCGCGACCTCGGCCATCTCCATGCGGCGGACCGTGGCGGGGGCGACGCGAAGGATGCGCGCGGCCTCCTCACGCTTCATCCCGGCGCGTTCCCTCAGTTCCAACAGGCGGCGGCCGAGGACGACCTGACCGACCGTCGGTGCGGACCGCGGTTCACTCACGCTCCACCTCCAGGAAGAGTTCTGACGAGCCGGTCACAAAAGAACGCCGACAGCCCGGCGGCGCCATTCGAGGACCTTTTCGAAGAGCTGATCCGAACAAACGTTTGGAACTGGTCTTCGGCGATCTCAACTGGCGCCGCGTGGGGTGCTGTTGCGAGCAGTGTGCCATGGCCTTCCAGACCGTCACACAGCACTCTGCAATTTTCAGAGTGACACTTGCCAAGTGTTCACGGCGCCGCGATAGTGGCAAGCGTGATTCCGTCCGCGCCCTTAGGAACAGACGCCGCGCGAGCCCCTCTCGGGCTCGGCGCCGCCACGGGAGAGGTCCCCCTCGGGGCTGCTGCCGAGCGCCGGTTCCGTTTCGAGCTGGCCGCACATCCGGGTTCTCCCGCACAGGCCAGACGCCTGACGAGGGCCCGGCTGACGGGCTGGTCGGTGTGCGAGGACACGTGCGACAGCGCGGCCCTGGTGGTGTCCGAGCTGGTCACCAACGCCATCGTGCACACGGCGAGCACCCACATAGTGTGCGAGCTGCACGACGGCGACGACCTGGTGCGGATAGCCGTGCGCGACGAAGGCTGCGCCCCCGGCCAGCCCCACGCCGCCAGCCGGACACAGCCCGAGGAGGAGCACGGGAGGGGACTGCTCCTCGTCGACGCCCTCTGCCGGTCCTGGGGTGCCCAGGAGGACGGCCCCGGACTGCTGGTCTGGGCCGAGCTGCCGCGCACGGCGGAGATTCCGCACGATCAGCCCGAGCCCCGGGACGACCTGGGCTGGGGCACCCGTCCCAAGCGGGACCCGTCCGACGGCTCCGACGACGGCACCCACCAGGCACGCCACACGCCCGCAACCCCGGAGGTGCCCCGGCAGGAGCGCCGCCGAGAGCGGGGGCACGCGTGAGCCCCGCACCGGGAGGCAGCGTGCTGAACCTGGACACGCTGCTGCGCGTCCGCCGCGGGATGCGGACACCCGGCCCGGCCCTGCGGCTGCCCGTACCCGACGGCATGACGGCCCCGCTCGGCTGCGACGCGATCGCCGTCCCCGCCCGCCTGGGCCCGCCGGTCATGCCGCGGCTGCCCCGTGTGGGCTGCGTCTACGCCGACGAGACGCACTGGTGGTGGCTGGTGCCGTCCGACTCCGACCACGCCCTGGAGTGGCCTTCCCCGGCGCGCTACGTCACGGGCGCGGTCGTCCCGGACCTGCTGGAGCTCCCGGACCTGATCCACCGCCCGGACGGCACCCTTCCGTACACCCCGCCGATCCCCCTCTATCTGGCCCTGTGCCGTGCGACGGGGACGGCACCGTCCTGGTCGCGTCCGGTCAGCGCGTAGGCGTAGCCGACCTGTTCGGGCAGGCCGGCCTCCGCCCGGACCGCGGGGAGCGCGACTGATCTCCGCACACCGGCGCGCACCCGACCAGCCCGCCGCGCCCCACCCACAGCCACGGGCGCACCCCCACCACGACTGACCCGCGCACCCCCGCCCCGTCGTATCCCACACCGCAGCCCACCACCCCCACGCCACCCCGCACCCCCGCGCCACCCCCGCATCTCTCCCGGCCCGGTCGTGCGCCCGCGCGCCTCCGGCGCCCCGGGCTGCGCCCTGCCCGGGCCGGTGTCCGCCCCGCGATAGTGGCCGTTCGTTCAGCAGCAGGCCCGAGCGGGGGAGGTCGGTCGACCGTGGGGAAGAAGCGGACCGCGCCGGAGGTGTCCGAGTCGGAGCGGCTGCTCTTCGGCGGGCCGCTGCGCTACGACATGGGATGGAACAGCCACGCCGACGCGTTCCTCGAGCTGAGCTTCCGCGCCATGATCACCCGGCTGCCGTCCCTGCTCGCGGCCAGCTTCCGGCTCGCCCGGCAGGCGGACCGGAGCGCCGCGCGGATCGTGCTGGCCGCCGAGGCCGGACGGGGGGTCGCACAGGCGGTGAGTCTGCTCGCGGTGAACAGCGTGCTGGCCCGGCTGATGGGCGGCGGCCCGATCGACGACCGCCTGCGCGGAGCCGTCCCCGCCCTGGTCACGGTCGCGGCCGTGATGTTCCTCGCCGCCCTGCTGCGCGCCGCGAGCACCTACGCCACCGGCCGGCTGGAGCCCAAGGTCGAACGTGTGGCGACCGAGCGGTACCTGGAGCGGGCCGCGGCCGTGGAGCTGGCCGCGATCGAGGACCACGCCTTCCACAAGCTGCTGGACACCGCGCAGTACGGCGCCGCCTCCGCGCGCCGGATGATCTCCTACGGCACGCGCGTGATCAACGCGATGATCTCGCTGATCGCGGCGGCGGGCGTGCTGACCGTTCTGCACCCCGCCCTGCTGCCGTTGCTGGTGACGATGACCCTGCCGAGTGCCTGGAGCGCGCTGACCGTCGCCCGGCGGCGCTACGAGTCCTTCCACGCCTGGGTGCAGCACGCGCGTGCGGGCCGGCTGCTCGGCAGCCTGCTGATCGAGCCCGAGGCGGCCCCCGAGATCCGGGTGCACGGGGTGGGGTCCTTCCTGCTGCGGCACTTCCGCGCGATGTCGGAGACGGCCGAGGCGGAGCAGGCCCGGCTGGCGAGGCTCGCCGCGCGCACCGGCCTGATCGCCGCGGCGTGGACGGGCCTGGCCACGGTGGCGACGTACGCGACGCTGGGCGGACTGCTGCTGGCGGGCGCGATGGCCCTCTCGGTGGCGGGTACGGCCGTGATCGCGATCCGGACCGGGTCGCAGAGCCTCGACACGCTCGTGGTGGAGGTCAACGCGCTGCACGAGGAGGCGCTCTTCGTCGGCGACCTGCACCGGCTGTACACCGAGGCGGATCAGTGGGCGATTCCGGCGGGCGGCGCGCCGCTGCCGGAGGATCCGCGCGAGATCCGCTTCGAGAACGTCACCTTCCGCTACCCGGGCGAGTCCACCCGCCCCGCCCTCGACGATGTGACGCTCACCCTGCCGCTGGGCCGCATCGTGGCACTGGTCGGCGAGAACGGCTCGGGCAAGACGACCCTGGTCAAGCTGCTCGCCGGGCTCTACACCCCGGAACGGGGACGGATCCTGTGGGACGACGTGGACGCGGCGACCGCCGACCGGCACCTGCTGGCCGAACGGATCGCGATGGTGGCCCAGGACTTCAAGCGGTGGCCGTTCACGGCCCGCGTGAACGTCGCCCTGGGGCGTCCCTCGGTGCCCGTGTGCGAGGACCGGCTGGCCGCCTCGGTCGCCGAGGCCGGGGCGGAGACGGTGATCGCGGACCTGCCGCGCGGACTGGACACCCTGCTCGCCCGCAACTTCAGCGGTGGGCACGAGCTGTCGGGCGGCCAGTGGCAGCGGCTCGGCATCGCCCGGGCGGCCTACCGCAGGGGCCGCATCCTGATCGTGGACGAGCCGACGGCGGCCCTGGACGCCCGGGCCGAGCTGGAGGTCTTCGAGCGGATCCGCGCCCTGGCCGACAGCGGCCAGACGGTCGTACTGATCACGCACCGGCTGGCGTCCGTACGGCACGCGGATCTGGTGCACGTCCTGGACCAGGGCCGGCTCGTGGAGTCGGGAACGCCGGAAGAGCTGCTGGCGACCGGCGGGCTCTACGCCGAGCTGTACGCGCTCCAGGCGGAGCAGTTCGCCTCGTCGCCCGCGCCGGCCGGGAAGGTGCCGGCGCCGAAGGCGGGCTGACGTCGCGCGTCAGGCCGTGGCGTCGGCCGCGTCCCCGCTGCGCACGATCACCAGGAACATGTCCGAGGCGAGGTCCATGACGACCTCGGCGGGCAGGCCCTCGCTGCGCCGTGCCTGCGCGAACTCCTCCGCAGGCCAGGAGCCTCTCGGCCCACCTGCGGGAAAGCGCTCGAGCACCGTTCGCCCGTTCACCCTGCACCTCCATGTAGCGCTGTACTCGTAGAGTTAAACGCCAACCATGGGGTGAACGGCTCGCGAAGTGACGGTTCTGAGACGTACTCGACACGCGTTCACCGCTTAGTGTGACCAACTTCTCAGCCTCTTGGCGCATGTGTTCACTTTCCGTATCAGTCATCGCACGGGTCGTGATACCGAAAGTGCTCAGGTCCCACAGGCGCATCACAGCCGACGCGCGTCCCTCGGGTGCTCCGTGTGCCGTCAGATGTCGTACCGCTGGATGCGCCGGCCGTGGCCGCGGTCGACGAGCGCGGGCAGCCGCTCCTCCAGTTCCCGGACCACCGCCGGCACGTCGATCGTGAGCAGTTCCCGGTCGCGCATGAGGATCCGCCCGTCGACGATCGTGGTGCGGACGTCGGCGGAACGGGCGCTGTGCACGAGGGTGGCGGCGAGATCGTGGACCGGACGGGTGTGGGGTCCCGTGAGGTCGACCAGGACGATGTCCGCCTTCCGGCCCGGCGCGATGCTGCCGATGTCGTCCCCGAGCCCCACGGCCCGGGCGCTCTGCAGGGTGGCATGGTGCAGGGCCTGGCGGGACGTCAGCCGGCGGGGGTCGCCCTCGGCCGCCTTCTGCACCAGGGCGGTGAGGGTCATGGACTCCCATACGTCGAGGTTGTTGTTGGAGGCGGCGCCGTCGGTGGCGAGTCCGACGTCGACGCCGATGTCGCGCAGGGCGCGCACGGGTGTGGTGTCGGGCCAGGCGAACTTGAGGTAGCCGCGGGGCGCACTGGCGACGGCCGTACGACCGCCCGCCCGCTCCAGGACGGGCAGATCGCGGTCGGTGATGCCGGTGCCGTGGGCGAGGAGTACGTCCGCGGACAGGATGCCGGTGCGTTCCAGGACCTCGATCGGCGTGACGCCGTGACGGGCCAGGCTGGTCTCGGTCTGGTCGCGGTTCTCGGCGGCGTGGAGGTGCACGGGCAGGTCGTGCGTACGGGCGAGCCCGGCGGTGGCGGCGAGGTCGGTCTCGTCGACGGTGTAGGGGGCGTGGGGCGCGAGCGCGGTGGTGATCCGGCCGTCGGCCGTGCCGCGGTGGCGCAGCGCGAACTCCAGTGACCGCTCTCGGCCTTCGGGGCCCTGCGAGGAGAAGAACGCCTCCCCGAGCATCGCGCGCATGCCGGATTCCGCGACCACTCGGGCGACGGCGTCCATGGCGAAGTAGTGGTCGGCGAAGCAGGTGACGCCCGCGCGGATCATCTCGGCGCAGGCGAGCCGTGCTCCCCACTCCACGTCCGTGGCCGTGAGGTTGGACTCGACGGGCCAGACGACGTCGTTGAACCACGCCTCGGTCGGCAGGTCCTCGGCGAGGCCGCGCAGGGCGACCATCGACGCGTGCGTGTGGCAGTTGATCAGGCCGGGCAGGGCGACCTGGCCGGGGGCGTCGATGCGCTCGGCGGCGGGCAGGTCCGCTGCCTCGGCGGTGGTCGTGACCGCCTCGACGAGGCCGTTGCGTACGACGATCGCGGCGTCCTCCGCGAATCCGATCCGCTCTTGATCGTCGTGCACGAGGACCGTACATGCGCTGATGATGAGCTCGGCGGGACTGTCCGCGGCGGAAGGCGTCACCACGCCAACGTACGACGGTGTCGTAGGACGGCATGAGCCGAACCGCATATCCCGTCACGGCTCTGTCGCGGGGCGGCCCGGGCGCGCACCCTGGCCTCACCACCGCGACTGTCGGCTTCTGAAGGGAGCCCGGCATGCTCCTCGGCACGTGGAACCTGGAGAACCTCTACCGGCCCGGCGGCCCGTACGGCCCGCGGGACGAGGCCGGGTACGAGGCGAAGCTCGCCGCCCTCGCCGCCGTGATCACGGAACTCGATCCGACCGTGCTCGGCGTGCAGGAGGTCGGGGACCCGGAGGCCTTCAAGGACCTGGCCGGGATGCTCGGCGACGACTGGCACATCGCCCTGTCCGAGCACCCGGACAGCCGGGGCATACGGGTCGGGTTCCTCAGCCGCACGGCGATGACGGTGGTGGCCGACACCCGGGCGTTCCCGGCGGAGCTGCGTCCCGTCCAGGCGGACGACTCGGGCCTGACGGCGGGGCAGGCGGGGCGGGGCGTCCTGGCGGTCGAGACCGAGGGCGGGGACGGCCCGTTGCGGGTGGCCGTCTGTCATCTGAAGTCGAAGCTGCTGTCGTATCCGAACGGCCGCTTCCAGCCACGCGACGAGGGTGAACGCGCCCGCTACGGCGCCTACGCCCTCTATCGGCGGGCCGCCGAGGCGACGGCTCTGCGCGCCCTGGCCGACGAGCTGCTGGCCCGGGACGGGCAGGGGCGGGACGTGGCGGTCCTGGGCGATCTGAACGACGAGGTGCAGGCGGCGACCACCCAGCTCCTGCTCGGCCCGCCGGGCTCGGAGATCGGCACACCGGGCTACGGTCGTCCGGACCGGGGTGACGCCACGCGGCTGTGGGACGTGGCTCCGCTCATCCCGCCCGGGCAACGCTGGTCCCGGGTGAACTCCGGGCGGCACGAGCTGATCGACCACGTGCTGCTGAGCCACCGCCTGGTGCACCGGGCGACGGCGGCGGGCACGGGTCTGCCCGGCGAGGGCCCGCCCGGCCTGCCCTCGGTCGGCCCCGACCCGGTGGAACGGCGGGGCGAGCCCGGGTCGGACCACGCTCCGGTGTGGGTACGGGTCGGCGGGTGAGCGCGATGACCGTACCGGGCGTCGCGACGGTCGCGGAGGTCCGACGGAAACCCCCTAGCCGGCGAGGGGTGCCCGGTGGGGTCGAAGGCCCACCCGGGTTGCCCGTCCGGCGAGTTCGGTGAGGACGGCCGTGAGGCGCTCCTCGTGGCGGGGCCCGATCCGGCCGGTGTCGTCGAGGTGCACGGCGCAGGCGGTCGTGGTGTCGACGAGGCGTTCGAGGAGGTGGGCCACCTCGTCGGCGCCCTCGGTGTGCCGGGCGAGGGCGGGCAGTTCGTGGGCGGCCAGGGAGATGGCCGAACGGGCCTCGGCCAGCGTGCGGTAGGCCTCGCGGCGCAGGGTCCAGCGGGTGGTGCGGTGGCCGGAGGGGGTGCCGGAGGTCCCGATGCGTGGGGCGCCGGCCTCGTCGAGCACGTGTGTGAGGTAGGCGTACGCGGCCTGGTCCGCCGCCGCGAGCCGGGCGCGCACTCCCCCGCCGCGCTGGCCGGGCATCGGCAGGTGTCCGACGACCAGCACGATCGCACAGGCCAGCAGCGTCTCGCCGATCCGGCCGGCGGAGGCCTGGGGCTCGCCGCCGACCATGACGAGCGCGAGGACGAGGACGGTGACGACGGCGGTCTGTGCGGCGAAGTGCCGCGTGGCCACGGGTATGAGCGCTCCGCTGAGGGCGACCAGCGCGATCAGCCCTTCCGGGCGGGGCAGCACGGCGGCGAGCCCGGCGAAGAGCAGCGCCCCGAGGACGGTCCCTGCGGCCCGGTTCAGCACGCGCGAGGCGAGCGGCCCGAGGTCGGGCTTGACCAGGAAGACGACCGTGGCGGGCAGCCAGTACCAGTGCTCGTGCTGCCCGTGCCACTGGCTCCGGTGCAGCGCCTGGGCGACCGCCGAGCCGGCGCCGAAGCAGAGGGCGACGCGCAGCCCGTACTCGCGTCCGGCACTGCCGAGGACGGCGCGCAGCCGGTCCCGGACGCTGCGGGGCCGGGTGTGCAGATCGCCGCCCCGGCCCTGGTCGAACGCCTCGGCGGCGTGCAGGAGGGCGTCGTCGAGGGCACGCAGGGCGGGCGCCGAACGGGCGGGGGCCGGAAGCGGCCCGGTGTGGGTGTTGCCGCGCACGGCGGCGGCGAGCCGCCGGGGGCCTTCGGAGGCCCGCTCGGCGACGGGCTCCTCGGCCCAGGCGAGGGCGGTGGCGGCCTCCGCGAGGGGCAGGGCCGCGGCGTACTGCGCGTGCAGCCGCCGCTCGGCGGAGGAGGAGGCGTACTTCCGCAGCCGGGGCCCGGCGAGGGCGTCCTGGGCGTGGTCGAGGGCGGCGGTGAGCGCGGCCCGGCGGCGTACGGCGTCCGGACCGCCGACGGCGTCGAGCAGTTCGGCGACGGCCTCGTACACCCCGGCGACTGCCGTGCGCTCCCCGTCGAACCGGAAGTCACCGGCGAGCGAGCCGGGCGTGGGCAGGACGAGGCGCAGCGCGAGCAGCCACCCCGCGCCGGTGAGGAAGGCGAGCGCCCGTTCCCATCCGGGCTCCGGCAGGGGCATCCCGGCGCCGATCGCCGCGCCGACCAGCACCTGCGTTCCGGCGGCGGACGCGACGGGCCCGACGGCGCTCATCCCCCCGGCGACGAGCCCGACGACCGTGAGCACCACGGTGAGCACGACCGCCCCGGTCTCCTGCCCGGTGTACGTCCCGATCACCAGCCCCGCCGCACCGCCCAGGGCGGGCACGCCGATCCGCTCGACCGACCGGCGCCGGCTCCCGGGCCGGTCGTTGATCCCGGCGAGCATGGCGGCGATGGCGGCGACGACACCGAGGGAGGTGAGACCGGTCTGCACGGCCACCAGCAGGAGGGGGCCGGCTGACAGGGCGCCCCGCGTCACCGCGCTCCAGGGCACCGGCCCCCGCTGGGCACGCAGGGCGTGCGCGAGCCAGGGCGGAAGCGTCGGGGCGATGCGGCGGGGCACGGTGCTCCTGTCGTCTCGGCGAGGGCAGGGGTGGGCCTTCGGGCGACGGCGGCCGGGGCGTGGTGTGGTCGTCCACGGTAGGCGGGGTTCCTGGCGGACAGGTTTCCGGAACGTGTCGGGCGCCTCGGACCCGGTGTTCTTTATGTACGCAATCAGAGCCGGGCACCGGGAGACGAGCCGCGGCAACCTTTTCGAACCCGGCGGCCACTGAGGGGCGTGAGCGCGCGTTCTCCCGAACCACGCACGGACCCGAAGGACTCATCCGTGGCATCCCGATCCCACCGCCGGCCCCTCCGCAAGCGGCGCACGGCCCTCGTCCTCACGGTCGCCGCGGCGGCCGTGGGCCTCCTCGTCTCCCTCGTGATCGCCCTGCGCCCCGGCGGCGAGCCGGACACGGTGCGCACCGCCGCCCAGGCCGCCACCGGCGCCTGGCCGGCCGCCCCGCCGGCGACCCACCCGACGCCATCGGCCCCGAAGTCCTCCAAGTCCTCCAAAGCATCCAAGGCCCCCCGGGTTCCGGCGCCCGCCGCGACCACCCGTTCGGCGCGGCCCTCGCCCGCCGCCACCCGGTCGTCCGCACCGCGTCCGGTGTCCGGCACGGCTCCCCTGGCGGGACGGATCAAGCCCGGAACCACCTACAACGGCGTCGCCACGCACTACGACGCCAAGGACGGTGACGGCGCCTGCCTGTACGGCCCGAGTCCCGACCTCATGGTCGCGGCGATGAACCACGCCGACTACGAGACGTCCCAGGCGTGCGGGGCGTACATCCTCGTCCGCGCGGCCAACGGCGCCTCCGTCACGGTCCGGATCACCAACGAGTGCCCCCTGCCGTGCGCCCCCGGTCAACTCGACCTCAGCAAAGAAGCCTTCGCGAAGCTGGCCGGGCTCTCCGCGGGCCGGATACCGATCACCTGGAGCCTGCAGAGCCCCGGCACGTCCCAGAACCTCTCGATCCGCTACAAGACCGGCTCGAGCAGCCACTGGTGCGGCATCCAGGCGCTGGGCCACCGCAATCCGCTCGCCCGGCTGGAGGTCAGGACGGGCGGCGGCTGGACCCGGCTGACGCGTACCGAGTACAACTACTTCCTCTCCCCCGGCGGCACAGGCTGCGGCGGCTCCCTCAGGCTCACCGACATCTACGGCGAACAGCTCACCGTGGACGGCATCGCGATCCGCCCGGACACCGTCCAGCCGACCCGCGTGCAGTTCACCCGGCGGTGACGGCTTCCACGGCCCGGGCCAGAAGCGTCTTCGTGCCGGCGACGGCCCGGGCGAGCGCGTCCGGGCCGTCCGTCAGGCCGCGCAGCACCGCGTCCACCTCGCCCAGCCCCGCCCGCGCCACCAGCCCCTTCTCGTTGGTGACCCACTCCCCGCGCGCCGCCAGCACCGCGTGCGCGGTCTGGGTCGCGGCGAGGGCGATCGCGCCCGCGACCTGGGTGACGGCGTTCTTCGGGGCGTGGCCGGCCCCGGCGTAGGCGAGGGTGGCCGCGGCCATGCCGTGCCAGTGCGCCGGGGCGCTCTCGCGCAGGGCCCGCGGATAGCCGTCCGGGCGCGGCAGTTCGCCCCGCAGCACCCGGTTGATCGCCAGCTCGGCGACGAGCAGGTACGTCGGGATGCCCGCCAGGTGGAACATGAGGGGCTCCACACGGATGCGGCCCGCCTCCGCTTCCGCCACCTCGTGCTCGACGACGTCCAGATCGCGGTAGTGGACGTCCACGCGGCGGCCCTCGATCGTCAGCCAGGCCCCTCCGTTGAAGACGCCGCCGCCCCAGGCGCCGATCTCGCAGACCTCGCCCTCCCAGCCCACCGCCCGAAGGTCGGCCGGGTCGAAGGCGCCCCGGTAATAGAGCGCCAGGTCCCAGTCGCTGTCGGGCCGTTCGGTCCCCTGGGCCCGGGAGCCGCCGAGCGTGACGGCCTCGACGGCGGGCAGGGCGGCCAGACGGTCGGCGGTGGCGGCGAGGAAGGTGTGGTCGGGGAGGGTGGGCACGGCGGGCTCCTGGTCGGGCGGGTCTTCGAACAGACGGCTCCGGGGCGGACGGGTCCCGTCCCGGGTCGGACGATTCCCGGGTGGGACGGGCCCCGGGCAGCGTAGGAGGGCGGCCCGGTCACCGGGTACCGAAATACGCGTGCGGGTACGGCCGACGGCCCGCATGATCAGTGGGTTGTCCTGCCGCCACCCGCAGATCGGAGACCTCACGTGATCCGCCGCGTCACCGTCCCGAGCCTCTTCCCGCCGCCCTCCTACTCCCACGCGTCCGTGGTGGAAGCCGGCACGCGGCTGGCGTTCCTCGCCGGGTCCGTACCGCTGGGCCCCGACGGCGCGCTCGTCGGGCCCGGAGATCCCGTGCGGCAGGCCGGGCAGGTCATCGACAACCTGCGGGAGCAACTGGGCGCCGTCGGGAGCGATCTGGCTCATGTCGTGGCGACCGACGTGTACGTGGTGAGCAGCGAACCGGCCGTGCTGTCCGCCGTCTGGAGCGTGGTCGAGGCGTCCGGGCTCAGCACGGGCCCGCACTCGTCGACGCTGATCGGCGTGGCGTGCCTCGGGTACACGGGACAGCTGGTGGAGATTACGGCGACAGCCGTCGTTCCTGGGTAGGCCGGCAGCCGCCGTCACGAGAAGACCGGCAGCCGTAGCCCCGCGAGCCGACGGTCGGCCGTCGTTCCCGAGCAGACGAGGACCGCCATGTTGATCGAGCACCGCGGGCGGCGTCCCGTCGTCCCCGAGTCCGCGTACGTCGCCCCGACGGCCGTGCTGTGCGGGGCGGTCGTCCTCGGTGAGCGCAGCCGGGTGCTGCACGGTGCCGTGCTCACCGCCGAGGACGGGGAGGTACGGGTCGGTTCGGACGTCGTCGTCATGGAGAGCGCGCTGGTGCGGGGACGGGCCCGGCACCCCGCCGTGATCGGTGACGCGGTGCTCGTCGGCCCGCACGCCCATGTCAACGGGGCGACCCTGGAGGACGAGGTCTTCGTGGCCACGGGCGCCTGTGTCTTCCCGGGGGCCGTCGCCGGTACCGGCTCGGAGCTGCGGATCCACAGCGTGCTGCACGTGAACTCCGTGCTGCCGCCCGGCACGGTCCTGCCCATCGGCTGGATCGCGGCGGGAGCTCCCCGGGCCCGGCTCTTCGCACCCGGGGAGCACGACGAGCTCTGGCAGCTCCAGGAGGCACTGGACTTCCCCGGCACGGTGTACGGCATCCCGCGCGGCACGCCGATGCGGGAGGTGATGGCCCGGCAGGTGGCCTTGTACGGGGCTCATCACGACGACGTCATCCTGGACGGCCCCGCATGAACGACCGTCCCTGGGGCCTCTCCCACACCCGTCGTTTCGGCAGTGGCCCGGCGTAGCTCCCCGCCCGGCTCGTGGTCAGGCCCAGTGCCACCAGTGACTCCGCGAGTCGGACCGCCGCGGCGACCCCGTCGACGACCGGCAGGCCCAGTTTCTCCCCGACGGTCCTTTGCAGCCCCGTCATGCCGGCGCAGCCCAGGACGAGCACCTCGGCCCCGGCCGCGCAGGCCCGTTCGGCGGCGGCGAGGAACGCCGTCTCGGTCCGCTCGTGGTCGCCGAGGTCGAGCACGTTCAGGCCGGTGCCGACGATCGCCGCGCAGTTGCGCGCGACCCCGGCCGTCTCCAGGCTGTCCTCGATCTGGCCGCACGAGCGCTCCAGGGTGGTCACGACGCCGTAGCGGCGTCCCAGCAGGCAGGCGAGATGGGCCGCGGCCTCGGTGATGTCGACGACCGGTGCGTCGACCAGTTCCCGTGCGCCCTCCCTCCCGTGCTCCCCGAACCCGGCCATGACCACGGCGTCGTACTGCGGTCCGTCGTAGGTCCGCAGCGTGTCCAGGACGGCCGCGGCGGACAGGTAGCTGTCGAGCCAGCCCTCCGCGGACGCCGGCCCCCAGGCGGGGGTCAGTCCGGTCACGGTGGTGCCCGGGCCTGCGGCGGCCCGGGCACCTCGTACGATCTCCTCGGTCATCTCCTGCGTGGTGTTGCAGTTGGTGACGACGATCCGCACGTTGTCAGACCTCCGCAGTCGCACGCTCGGGACGGCACAGGGCCGCGTACAGCCCGGCGGCGAGCGCCGTGCCGATGAACCAGGAGTACGGGGCGACGTCGCTGAAGGTCGTCACCAGGGCGAGCACCGCCGCGACACCGGCCGCCGGCAGGAACGCCCACAGCGCCTTGGGGTTGAAGCCCTTGCGGTAGTGGTAGCGGGCGTCCGGGGAGGCGTCGAACAGCTCGTCGACGTTCACGCGGCCGCGCTTGACCCAGTAGTAGTCGACCATGATCACTCCGAACAGCGGGCCCAGGAAGGCGCCGAGTCCGCCGAGGAAGTAGTTCACGACGGTCGGGTTGGAGAAGAGGTTCCAGGGGGTGACGAGCAGCGCCGCGACGGTGCTGATCATGCCGCCGACCTTGAAGGTGATCTTCTGCGGCCACACGTTGGCCAGGTCGTACGCCGGTGAGACGAAGTTGGCGACGATGTTGACGCCCATGGTGGCGATGGCGAAGGTCAGCGCCCCCACGACCAGCACCCAGGTGTTGCCGATCTCGGCGACGAGGTAGGCGGGGTCGGTGATCTCCTTGCCGAAGACCTCGAAGGCGCCCGCGGTGACGATGACCGACACGATCACGAAGGCCGTGGAGTTGACGGGCAGGCCCCAGAAGTTGCCGCGCTTGACGGACTTGTGGTCGGGCGCGAAGCGGGAGAAGTCGCAGAAGTTGAGCATCAGGGTGCCGTACGTGGCGAGGACCAGGCCGATCGCGCCGAACCACTGGCGCCACTGTTCGCCGACGGACACCGGGTGCGGGGTGGAGGTCAGCGAGATCGTCCAGCCGGCCTTGGCGAGGATCCAGACGGCCAGTGCGATCATCACGAGCCAGATCGCCGGGCCGCAGAAGTCCTGGAACTTGCGGACCGATTCCATGCCGCGGCTGATGATCGCCGCCTGCACGAGCCACAGGGCGACGAAGGAGACCCAGCCGAGCGCGTCCAGGCCGAGGAAGGAGTGGTGCGTCCAGGACTCCAGGCCGGGCCAGGCCGCCAGCAGCATCACGTTGACCGCTACGGAGGCGAGGTAGGTCTGGATGCCGTACCACATGATGGCGATCACGGCCCTGATCAGCGCCGGGATGTTGGCGCCCCAGATCCCGAACGCGATGCGGCTGACCACCGGGAAGGGCACTCCGTGGCGCTGGCCGATCTTCCCCATCCAGTTCATGCCGATGTAGATGATCACGAACCCGACGAGCAGGGACGTGAAGATCTGCCAGACGTTCATGCCCAGGAAGAGCAGTCCGGCGGCGAACGTGTAGTTGCCGAGGTTGTGGACGTCGGACATCCACATGGCGAAGAGGTCGAAGACCTTCCAGTTGCGCTTGCCGGCGGGCGCGAGGTCTTCGTTGGTGAGCCGGGGATCGGGGACGAACACTGCGGTGCCGGTGGGCGCGGCACGATCGGCGAGGGACACGGGGCCTCCAGAGCAAGGGGACGACGGAGGACTGCGCTGCGGGGGGCTGCACGACGTGTTTGGTATACCAAACTGCGCCCATGGTCTCGCCGTCAACCGTTCTGACAGATATCGCTCCTGTTAACGCTCCGTAAAAGACCCCTCGCGTCGGCGAGGATGGCTGCATGACGAAGATCGAACCCCTGGGAGCGGTGCGCGAACGCGTCACGTCCGAGCTGCGGCAGCAGATCATCGCGGGCAGCCTGCTTCCCGGCGACCGCCTGGTCGAACGCGAGCTGGCGGAACGCTTCGGCGTCTCGCGCGTGCCGGTCCGGGAGGCGATCCGGGCCTTGGTGGCCGAGGGCTTCGTCCACTTCGAGACACCCCGCCGCTCGGTGGTGCGCCGTCTCACTCCGACCGACGTCAAGGAACTGTTCGAACTGCGAGAAGCCCTGGAGGTCTACGCCGCCGGGCTCGCCGCGTCCCGCGCGACGCGGGAGGACCTGGCCGAGGTCCGGGAACTCATCGGCCGTGCGGCGGCCGCCACCGAGGCCGGGGACGCCGAGACGATCACCGACGTCAACAGCCGGCTGCACGACCGCATCGTGGCGATGGCCGGCAACAGCCTGCTGACCGAGGCACTGGAACCGGTCGCCGGGCGGCTGCGCTGGATGACCCGGCGCAACGAGGAGTGGCCCCAGCTCCTCGTGGAACACCGCGAGCTCTACGAGGCGATCGCCTCGGGCGACCCGGACCGGGCCCGCGCGCACGCGCTGACGCACGTACGGACCAACTACCGCTCCACGGTCCGCCATCTGTTCGGCGAGCAGGCCACTCCCTAGGCCGGGGCCCCTGCTCGAAGAGCCCGGGGGCGTGCCAGGCGCCGCGCGGCAGGCGGGCCTTCGCGGACACGACCTAGGCCTGCCCGTCGGCACCGGCCGCCTCGGGAACAGACCGCCTTCTAGCCGCCGCGGGTGGGTAGCTGCGCCGCGTTCCCAGCTGTGCGCAGTACCTCGCGCAGCATCGTGGGGGTCAGCCGGCCGGTGAAGGTGTTGCGCTGGCTGACGTGGAAGCAGCCGAACAGTTCCAGTCCGTCCAGCGGGACGCGCGTCCCGTGCGCGAAGGCCGGGCGGGGCCGGGGCACGGACCAGCCCGCCTCGGCGAACGCGGGCAGCGCGGCCTGCCAGCCGAAACCGCCGAGCACGACCACGGCCCGCAGTGTCGGGCGCAGCAGCCGCAGTTCCTGCACGAGCCAGGGGCGGCAGGTGTCCCGCTCCTCGGGGGTGGGTTTGTTGGCGGGCGGGGCGCAGTGCACGGGCGAGGTGACGCGCACGCCGTTCAGCTCCAGGCCGTCGTGGGCGTGCACGGCGGTCGGCTGGGTGGCGAGGCCCACGTCGTAGAGCGCCTCGTAGAGCACGTCGCCGGAGCGGTCGCCGGTGAACATCCGGCCGGTGCGGTTGCCGCCGTGTGCTGCGGGGGCGAGTCCGACGATCAGCAGCCGGGCGTCCGGCGGCCCGAAACCGGGCACGGGCCGTCCCCAGTACGTCCAGTCCGCGAAGGCGGCCCGCTTGACCCGGGCCGTCTCCTCGCGCCAGGAGACCAGCCGCGGGCAGGCCCTGCAGTCCGCGATGCGCCGGTCGAGGAGGGGAAGGCCGCTGGCGTCCATCACTCCACCGTAGAGGCGACGCGGACCATTTCCCTCACCGGGGGACAGAAGACTCAGGGCATCCCGGCGCGCGATCCCGAGGCGACGGCCGTGTCCGGCGCGGACCGTGCGCCGACGCGGCGCAGCCAGAGCAGTGCCCCGGTCAGCAGCAGCGCACCGGTCAGCAGCCACGGCAGCGGCCCCGGCCGCAACGCCCCGACGACGAGGCCGGTGAGCGCGCCGGCCAGTTGCAGGGCGAGGGACTGGACGGACAGGGCGGTGGCGCGGCCCGCACCCGTGACGCGGCGGTGCAGGAGGCGTTCTGGTTCGGCGAGGCGGCGCCGACGCCGAGGTAGAGCAAGCAGAAGCCGACGACCGCGAGGGCCGTGGCGAGCGGGTGTACGTGGGTGGCGGTGACGGCGAGCAGCACCAGGCCGGCCGCCCCGGTGCCGAGGCAGACCAGCACGGCCCGCTCACCACCGCCCGCGACGCGGGCCGTGAGCGGCGCGAGGTGACTGCCCACACCGCTGCAGAGGAATCCGGCGCAGGAGAGCACGGCGTACGCCATCGCTCCGGAGCCGGGCGCTCCGGTCAGCTCGACGGTACGGCCCGGGACGAGCAGTTCGACGGTGGCGAGGGCTCCTCCGACGGCTGCGGCGGTGAGCAGGATCCGGCGTAGCAGTGCGTCCCGACCAGCCGCAGTCCGCCCAGGACGGTGCCCGGGACGCCGCGCAACACCGACCACAAGGTGGCGGGTGGCCGTGGCGGCTCTCGCAGGACGGCCAGCACGTAGCAGACGAAGACGACCCTGACGGCGGCTCCCAGCAGCATCGGAACGGACAGGGGCAGCACCACGCCGTGCGTCGCCTCGCTGAGCCGGGCGCCGAGGCCGGGCCCCAGGGAGAGCAGCCAGGGCAGGGCGCCACCGAGCAGCATGCCGGCCGCGAGCGCGCCCGAGGTCGCCGACCCGCCCCGGGCCAATCCCGTGCGCAGCTCGGCGTCCGGGCCTGAGCATGCGTGGACGGTGTCGACGTACCAGGCCTCGGCCGTGCCGCTGGACAGGGCCCGGCCCACGCCCATGAACACCAGGTCCGCGGTGAGCACCCACGCGGTGGTGCCGAGGCCGACCAGGACGGCGGCGACCACGTTGAGCACACCGGCCACGGCCAGTACCGGCCGGCGCCCGAGGACGTCGGAGAGCCCTCCCGTGGGCAGCTCCAGCGCGGCCACGGTGAGCGACTGGGCGGCGAAGAGCCCCGCGATCGTGGCCAGTGACATGCCACGCTCACTGAGCAGCAGGACCATAGAGGCCAGGCCGAGCCCCGACGGCAGCCACAGGAGTGCGCAGACGGTGGCGTAACGTCGGCGAGCCGCCCGTGCCTCCGGCAGCTCGGTCATGAGGTGCCCTGCCGGTCCGTGTCCTCACGGTCGTGCAGGGCGAGGGGCAGCCCGGCGGTGAGGAGCAGCACGTTCTCCGCGCGTGGGTCGTCCGCGTCCCGGGCCGTCAGCTCGTCCAGCTTCCGGGCCATGGTGTCCCAGAGCTCCGTGAGCGACTGAGCCGTCAGCCGGGGCATGAGGTCGCTGATCCCGGACGGCTCCACCCACTCCTGGCCCAGGCGCCCGGCCGCCAGGTCCGCCTCGTGCCGGGCGAGGGACCTATCCAGGTGCTCGACCTGCCGCCGCCGCGCCAGACCGACGAAGGCCCGGCCCGCCTCGGAGGACTCCATCGACTCGTTGCTCCAGGACGTCACCGTGTGCAGCGCCCGCCAGCGCCGCTCCCGCCCGTCGTGATGCTCCGCCTCGCCGATGAACGCGTACTTCGCCAGCACCCGCAGGTGGTAACTGGTCGACGCCGACGACTCCCCCGTCCGCGCGGCCAGTTCACTCGCCGTGGCCGGGCCGTCCTGCCGCAGCAGCCCCAGCAGCTGGATACGCAGGGGGTGCGTGAGGGCCTTCAGGGCGGCGGTGTCGTGCTCAGGGTCGAGGTGACGCACCTGCTCATCGCTGTCCATGCCGGGAGGTTAGGCGCCGGCACCTACTTAGCCAAAGAGTTTTTGCAGAATTTGTTTTGCAGAGTGGTCCGAGGGCGCAGTTCCGCCCGGCGGGGCTTTCGGGAGGACTAAGGTCGGGGGCATGGCTTCTGAAGGAGCGGAGTACGACAGGACGGACGGGCCCGAGGGACCCGCCGAGGCCGTCGGCGCCGGCGCTGAGGCAGGTGGGCAGGGCGAGGCGGAGCCCCTGGACCCGAAGGTCGCCGCCGCCATCGCCGCTGCCGAGGCCGCCGGGCCGCAGGCCGGCACGACCGTCCGCGTCGACAGCTGGATCTGGGCCGTACGCCTCGTCAAGACCCGGTCCATGGGAGCCACTGCCTGCCGGGGCGGCCACGTCCGCGTGAACGGCGAGCGCGTGAAGCCCGCACATGCCGTCCGCGTCGGCGACGAGGTGCGCCTGCGGCACGAAGGCCGTGAACGGATCGTCGTCGTCACGCGGTTGATCCGCAAGCGGGTCGGCGCCCCCGTCGCCACCCAGTGCTACGTCGACAACTCCCCGCCGCCCCCGCCCCGCGAGGCCGTCGCCCCCGCGGGCATCCGCGACCGCGGAGCAGGCCGCCCGACCAAGCGCGACCGCCGCGACATGGAACGCCTGCGCGGAGTGACGGGCCCGGGCAGCGTGTCCGGCCCCGGCCCGGTACCCGGCAGGCCCTTCGGCGGAGCTACGGGCAAGCCGAGGCCCTGAGTGGAAAAGTCCCCCCAGGTTTTCGGCCCATCACCCCGCATAGGCAGCGCAGTTGAGTCCACGCATCAATCAGCCACGGCTTCCTCCCTGCCGACGGCCGGGGTGGTCGGAATCGCGCGTACCCATATCCGGTCCTCTGTCAGGTAGCGGTCGACTCTCAGGCCCGCCTCCTTCAGTGCCTCCTCGAACTGCTCCTCGGTCAGGGGCCGTGATCGGAACGTCTGGGTCCAGACCGCGTCCGGGAACTCGTACTCCGCGCGCACGGAGTTGACCCCGTCGCCGACCGGCTCCGACGACGTGATCCGGACGGTGAAGCCGCTGGGGTCCTTCCGCTCACGCGGCACGTTCTCGTGGTAGCCCTCGCCCTCTCTCTGGATCAGCACGCAGCCGCCCTCCGCGACGTGGCGGACGCAGGTGCGCAGCAGGCCGCGTCGAACATCGGTATCCCCCGCGTGCACGAGGAAGGACGCCAGCATCACCACGTCGAACGTCTCGCCCAGATCCAGCTCCTCGATCGGGCCGCATATCGTCCGTGCGCCGCGCACGCGCTCCAGCATCGGCGCGGATTCGTCCACCGCCGTGACCGTGAATCCGCGCTCCAGCAGGGGGTGGGTCATGCGTCCGACTCCGCTGCCGAGCTCCAGAATGTGGGCGCCGGCGGGGACCGCCGCCGCGATGACCTCCGGTTCGTCCCCGACGGGCAACCGGGCGTAGAGCTCCACCGCGCAGCCGTCCGGCGTGATGGCCCCGGGTCCCGTCCCCTCGTACCCCTCACGCATTTTCATCTCCATGCCCGCCCAACGGGCGGCGTCCGCACACCCGTTCCCGCAGCCGCCACCTTCACCCGACCGAGTGAACGAGGCAGGCGAGGCCGGAGTCGAGGACATGAGGGGAGGAGCTGTGCGGGCGGGGTGCCCAGCGGCTGAGCAGCGGCGCCTCAGGGGCTCGTCGGGTCCCGGGTCCCGGGTCCCGATTCCCGGGTCCCCGGCTTGGCCCCCGGTACCTGCCCGGGCACGGGCACGGGCACGGCCACGGGCAGCGTGTCGGCGTACGCCAGCATGCGCGGCATCCGTCCGCCGTGGTGGACCCTCGCCCCGAAGAGTACGTTGCAGACAGGAGTGGTGACCGACGATGCGTACAGGCAGTGAACCGCGGACCGCGCGCAGTGCCCTGCGGGCCCGCTTCTGGCTGAGCCTGTGGGGGCTGGTCTGGGCGCTCTTCGGGACGGTGGCGTTCGCCCTCGCCGGGCGGAGCGGGTGGGCGATCGCCTGCGGGACACTGCTGCTGATCGTGACCGTCGACCTGGTCGTGGTCCTGCGCCACATCCGGCAGGGCCCGCACTACCAGCCGGGCCCCGACATCCCGCCCTACCAGCCACTGAACGAACATCCACGAGGCGTACCGCCCCGCCTGCCGCCGGACCAGCACGCACGAGAGGCACCATCCCGCCGGCCGCCCGAGGACGGCACATAGGGCGCACCACCCGCCAGCCGGCAGACCACCCACGCCCATGAGGCGCACGCGGCCAAGTGCCTCACAGTCTCACGAGCGTCACGAATCGAAGCGCGCGGCCTTCAGGAACTCCGGATTCGGGTCGAGCGCGGCAGCAAGACGGAAGTGGCGTTTCGCCTGGTCGGGGCGGCCCTGGCGCTCATACGTACGGGCGAGCGCGAAGTGCGCGAACGCGTTGTCCGGCTCCCGCTCCAGGACGATCTGGAACTCCAGCTCCGCAGGCCTCAGCTGCGCCGCCGCGAAGAAGGCACGCGCCCGCAACAGCCGCGCAGCGGTGTTCTCCGGGTGCGTGGCGATGACGCCGTCGAGCAGCTTCACCGCGCCCCTGGGGTCCCGCGCCGCGAGGAGCTGCTCGGCGGCACGGAAGTCGATGACATGCGTTTCCGGGGTACGTCCGGTCGGACCGCTGGTCTCGGGCACGGCTGAGTCCTTCCCTCACTGCACGGCTTCAACGCCCCCGCGGGCTGCCGCTATTCCGTGGAGGCCGGCCGGGAGGCCTGCGACCTGCGCACCAGCTCGGACCACACGTCCTTCACGCGCTGCTCGAGCGTCTCCAGCGGCACGTCGTTGTCGATCACGATGTCGGCGATCTCGCGGCGCTGCTCGCGCGTCGCCTGGGCGGCCATCCGCGCGCGGGCGTCCTCCTCCGTCATGCCGCGCAGGCGTACGAGCCGGTCGAGCTGGGTCTCGGGGGCCACGTCGACGACGATCACCAGGTCGTACAGCGGCGCGAGGCCGTTCTCCGCGAGGAGCGGGACGTCGTGGATGACGACCGCGTCCTCCGCTGCGGCCTCCTCCAGCTCGCGGGAGCGCGCGCCCACCAGGGGGTGCACGATCGAGTTGAGGACGGCGAGTCTCTCCGCGTCGGCGAAGACGATGGCGCCGAGGCGGGGCCGGTCCAGGCTGCCGTCGGCGGCGAGGATCTCCTCCCCGAAGGCCTCGACGACCGAGGCGAGCCCCGGCGTCCCCGGTGCGACGACCTCCCGCGCGATGCGGTCCGCGTCGATCAGCACGGCCCCGCACGCGACGAGCAGCCGTGACACCTCGCTCTTGCCGGCACCGATCCCGCCGGTCAGGCCCACCTTCAGCATGGTCCGCAGCTTAGGCCCTGCCACCGGCAGGGCTCTCGCCCGGGCCGGGCCATCTCCCTCGCGGGCACCCGGTCCGCCTCACCCGACCCGCGCCGACGCCCTCGCGCGGTACGCATCGCCTCGCCTCGCCGACCCGGACCACTGGCCCGACCCGGGTCACCCCCAGGTCACCCCTTCGCCCGGCTCAATCCACCCGGCTCAGTTGTCGCCTTCTCGCTCAGCCAGGAACTTCTCGAATTCCTGGCCGATCTCGTCCGCCGACGGGATGTCCACCGGCTCGGCGAGCATGTTGCCCCGGGTCTCGGCGCCCGCGACGGCGTCGTACTGGTGCTCGAGGCCGTCGATGAGCGCGGTGAGGTCCTCGTCGCCCTCGCGGATCTGCCGGTCGATCTCCGTCTGTGTGCGGTGCGCGTCCGAGCGCAGGGCGTGCGCGATGCCGGGCAGGACCAGTCCGGTGGCGGCCGTGATGGCCTCCAGAACCGTCAGGGCCGCGTCCGGGTAGGGAGAACGGGCGATGTAGTGCGGCACGTGGGCGGCGACACCCAGGACGTCGTGCCCGGCCTGGAGCAGGCGGTACTCGATGAGGGACTCGGCGCTGCCGGGAACCTGTGCCTCTTCGAACGGGCTGCGGTGGCCCGGGACGAGGTCGGTGCGGTTGCCGTGCGGGGTGAGGCCGACGGGCCGGGTGTGCGGGACGCCCATGGGGATGCCGTGGAAGTTCACGGAGAGGCGGACACCGAGCCGCTCCACGATCTGCTTCACGGCGGCGGCGAAGCGCTCCCACTCCACGTCCGGCTCCGGGCCGGACAGCAGCAGGAAGGGCGCGCCGGTGGCGTCCTGCACGAGCCGCACCTCGAGAGCGGGGTCCTCGTAGTCGCTCCAGCGGTCGCGCTTGAACGTCAGCAGCGGGCGGCGGGCGCGGTAGTCGACGAGCCGGTCGTGGTCGAAGCGGGCCACGACCTGGTGGGGCAGGGAGTCGAGCACCCGGTCGACGATCTGGTCACCGGTCTCCCCCGCGTCGATGTATCCGTCGAAGTGGTAGAGCATGACAAGTCCGGCCGACTCCTGGGCGAGCGCCATGTCGACGACCGCCAGTCCCTTCGGCTCCCAGGCGTACAAACCCTGCGGATCAAGCACAGTGACCGCTCCTCCTCGTGTTCACACTCCACAACGCCCTTGCGGGCGCGGGCATTCCTGCAGGAGGAGATTCATGATCTTGGCGGCGGGAGCAACGCCCCTTCAGGGGCGCGGGGAAGTGCGCGAGAAGCCCCCCGGCCGGCAGCCGGACGACGGCCGTGCAGCCCGAGCACACCGAAGGGCCGCACCTCGAAAGGTACGGCCCCTCAGCTATCGGCTATGCCTCAGTGGCGAGCGTTCAGCTCTGGCCACCGGCCAGCTTCTCGCGCAGCGCGGCAAGCGCCTCGTCCGAGGCCAGCGCGCCGGAGTTGTCCGGGCCCTCGGAGGAGTACGAACCGCCACCGGACGCGGCCGGAGCGGCGGCCTCGCCACCCTCGGCAGCGGCCTTCTCGTCCGCCTCGCGGGACTTGATGACCTGCGCCTGGTGCTGCTCGAAGCGCTGCTGCGCCTCGGCGTACTGGGTCTCCCACGCCTCGCGCTGGGTCTCGTAGCCCTCGAGCCAGTCGTTGGTCTCGGGGTCGAAGCCCTCGGGGTAGATGTAGTTGCCCTGGTCGTCGTAGGACGCGGCCATGCCGTACAGGGTCGGGTCGAACTCGACCGCGGACGGGTCGGCACCGAAGGACTCGTTGGCCTGCTTCAGCGAGAGGCTGATGCGACGGCGCTCGAGGTCGATGTCGATGACCTTGACGAAGATCTCGTCGTTGACCTGGACGACCTGCTCCGGGATCTCCACGTGGCGCTCGGCCAGCTCGGAGATGTGGACCAGACCCTCGATGCCCTCGTCCACGCGGACGAACGCACCGAACGGAACCAGCTTCGTGACCTTGCCGGGCACGACCTGGCCGATCTGGTGGGTGCGGGCGAACTGCTGCCACGGGTCTTCCTGGGTCGCCTTCAGCGACAGGGAGACACGCTCGCGGTCCATGTCGACGTCGAGGACCTCGACGGTGACTTCCTGGCCGACCTCGACAACCTCGGAGGGGTGGTCGATGTGCTTCCAGGAGAGCTCGGAGACGTGGACCAGACCGTCGACGCCACCCAGGTCCACGAAGGCACCGAAGTTGACGATCGAGGAGACGACGCCGGAACGGACCTGACCCTTCTGGAGGGTGGTGAGGAACGTCTGGCGGACCTCGGACTGGGTCTGCTCCAGCCAGGCACGGCGGGACAGGACCACGTTGTTGCGGTTCTTGTCCAGCTCGATGATCTTGGCCTCGAGCTCCTTGCCCACGTAGGGCTGGAGGTCGCGGACGCGGCGCATCTCGACCAGGGAGGCCGGGAGGAAGCCACGGAGGCCGATGTCGAGGATGAGACCACCCTTGACGACCTCGATGACGGTACCGGTGACGATCCCGTCCTCTTCCTTGATCTTCTCGATGGTGCCCCAGGCACGCTCGTACTGGGCGCGCTTCTTCGAGAGGATCAGGCGGCCTTCCTTGTCCTCCTTCTGGAGGACGAGGGCCTCGATCTCGTCACCGACGGCGACGACCTCGTTGGGGTCGACGTCGTGCTTGATCGAGAGCTCGCGGCTCGGGATCACACCTTCGGTCTTGTAACCGATGTCGAGCAGGACCTCGTCCCGGTCGACCTTCACGATGACGCCGTCGACGATGTCGCCGTCGTTGAAGTACTTGATCGTCTCGTCGATCGCGGCGAGGAAGGCTTCCTCGTTACCGATGTCGTTGACCGCTACCTGCGGGGTGGTGGCGGTGGTCTCGGTGCTGCTCGTCATGTGGGAAAGGGCTCCGGTACGGACATTGAAGTCGTAGGTACTGCTACGCCGGGAGCCCGTTTCGCTCTGCAGAAGCCGGACAGCCAAGGAAGCGCCACTCCGAAAAACGGTGGCGCCTCGACAACCGAGGGGACATACATACAGATGCGAGCGCAGCCTGCTACGTCTGAGGTGCGCAGGCCCGCAGCGCAACTTGTAGCATACGGGGACGGCCGGGCAGGGTCAATGCGCGAAGCCGCCCACGCGGGGCGAACGCCGCAAACCCGGCACAAGTCCTGTCGTCCGAGGCCACGCGCGGCGCGCGACGCCCCCTTTGCGACACCGCCGGGACCGGCCGGGCGGAGGAGCCGCAGACTAATACGAGGGAGCCGATCATCCAAGAGTCCGAAGCGTCCGAGCCCGAGGCCACCCGGCGCGATGCCGGTGCCTCGGAGAGTTCCCGCGCCAATCGTGGCTGGTGGGACCGCAACGCGGACGAGTACCAGGTCGAGCACGGCACGTTCCTCGGCGACGACCGCTTCGTGTGGGGCCCCGAGGGTCTGGACGAGGTGGAGGCCGAGCTGCTCGGTCCGCCGGAGGAGCTGAAGGGCCGGGACGTCCTGGAGATCGGCGCCGGCGCCGCCCAGTGCTCGCGCTGGCTGACCGCCCAGGGCGCGCGCCCGGTCGCCCTGGACATCTCGCACCGGCAGCTCCAGCACGCGCTGCGCATCGGCGGTTCCTTTCCCCTGGTGTGCGCCGACGCGGGCGCCCTCCCCTTCGCCGACGGCTCGTTCGACCTGGCCTGCTCGGCGTACGGAGCGCTGCCCTTCGTCGCCGATCCGCGTCAGGTCCTGCGCGAGGTGCGCCGGGTGCTCCGGCCCGGCGGACGTCTCGTCTTCTCGGTGACGCACCCGATCCGCTGGGCCTTCCCGGACGAGCCGGGGCCGGAGGGCCTGTCGGTGTCGGCCTCCTACTTCGACCGCACTCCTTATGTCGAGCAGGACGACGAGGGCCGGGCGGTCTACGTCGAGCACCACCGCACGCTCGGCGACCGCGTCCGGGACGTCGTCGCGTCGGGCTTCCGGCTGGTCGACCTGGTGGAGCCGGAGTGGCCCGCCTGGAACACCTCGGAGTGGGGCGGCTGGTCGCCGCTGCGCGGGAACCTGATCCCGGGTACGGCGATCTTCGTCTGCGAGCGAAGCGAGATGGGGGCACCCCCGGCCGAAGGCCGGGGGAACGACTGAGCACGCGCGCGTGGGACCTCGTCCCTGTCGTACGACACTGAGGCCTGTCGTACGACACTGAGGGCGTGATCCGTTACGACGCCCTGGAGTCCCTGCCCGTCCGCGGTGCCCTGCCCGCCCTGACCGAGGCGCTGGAGGGGCACGGCACCGCGGTCCTCGTGGCGCCGCCCGGCACCGGCAAGACGACCCTGGTGCCGCTCGCGCTGGCGGGGCTGCTCGGCGAGGGGCCCGGGCGGCGCGTGGTCGTGGCCGAGCCGCGGCGGATCGCGGCCCGGGCGGCGGCCCGGCGGATGGCGTGGCTACTGGGCGAGAAGCCCGGCGGGAGCGTCGGCTACACCGTGCGCGGGGAACGGGTCGTCGGGCGGAACATGCGCGTGGAGGTCGTCACGACCGGCGTGCTGGTGCAGCGGCTGCAACGGGACCAGGAGCTGTCCGGTGCCGACGTGGTGGTGCTCGACGAGTGCCATGAGCGGCACCTGGACGCGGACACGGCGGCGGCGTTCCTGTGGGACGTACGGCAGACGCTGCGGCCGGATCTGCGGCTGGTGGCCGCCTCGGCGACGACCGACGCACAGGGGTGGGCGGGGCTGCTGGGCGGGGCGCCGGTGGTCGAGGCGCGGGGCAGCGCGCACCCGGTGGAGACCGTGTGGGCGCCTCCGGCGCGGCCCGTGCGCCCGCCGCACGGGATGCGGGTCGATCCGGCGCTGCTGACGCACGTGTCGGCCGTGGTGCGGCGTGCGCTCGCGGAGCGGGACGGGGACGTGCTGTGTTTCCTGCCGGGCGTGGGCGAGATCGCCCGGGTCGCCGGGCAGCTCGGGGAGCTCGGGGACGTCGAGGTGCTCCAGGTGCACGGGAGGGCTCCGGCGGCCGTGCAGGACGCGGTGCTGGCGCCCGGGGAGCGGCGGCGGGTCGTGCTGGCCACGTCCGTCGCGGAGTCGTCGCTGACGGTGCCCGGGGTGCGGGTGGTCGTGGATTCGGGACTGGCGCGCGAGCCGCGGGTGGACCACGCGCGCGGGTTGAGCGCGCTGACGACGGTACGGGCGTCGCAGGCCGCCGGGCGGCAGCGGGCGGGGCGGGCCGGGCGTGAGGCTCCGGGTGCGGTGTACCGCTGCTGGGCGGAGGCCGAGGACGCGCGTCTGCCGCGGTATCCGTCGCCGGAGATCAAGGTGGCCGACCTGACGGCGTTCGCGCTGCAGGTGGCGTGCTGGGGGGATCCGGACGCGTCCGGGCTGGCGCTGCTGGACGGGCCGCCGAGCGGGGCCATGGCGGCGGCACGGGAGGTCCTGGCGGCGGTGGGGGCGGTCGACCCCGTCGGGCGGGCCACGGAGCGGGGAGTCGTACTGGGGCGGGTGGGTGTGCATCCCCGGCTGGGGCGGGCCCTGGTGGACTCCGTGCCGCTCGTGGGGGCCGAGCGGGCCGCGGAGGTCGTCGCCCTGTTGAGCGAGGAGGCTCCGCGGGACTACGGCGATGATCTGGCGGGTGCATTGCGTCGTGCTCGGCGTGGGGGTGACGCCTATTCCTCGCGGTGGCGCAGTGAGGTCCGGCGGCTGCGGGCCGCCGTCGGGGAGATGTCCCACCCACCTGCCGGTGACCGGCGTCCGGAGGCCGGGCCAGAAGTCCTCGGCAAACTCTCCGAGGATCGCCGAGCGGGCCTCGTCGCCGCTCTCGCCTTTCCCGAGCGGGTCGCCAGGGCCGATGGCGGGTCGCACCTGATGGTGTCCGGAACACGGGCGGAGGTCGGCGCGGGAAGTGCGCTGCGGGATGCGGAGTGGGTCGCCGTCGCCGTTGCGGACCGGCCCGTCGGCCGGGGGCACGCGCGCGTGCAGTCGGGGGCGGTCGTGGACGAGGACGTGGCCCGGCTCGCCGCGGCAGCCCTGCTGGAGGAGCGGGACGAGGTCCGCTGGGACGGCGGGGACGTCGTGGCGCGCCGGGTGGAGCGGCTGGGGGCCGTGGAGCTCGCGGTGCGGGCGCTCAAGGACGCCGATCCGGGCCTCGTGCGCGGCGCGCTGCTCGACGGGCTGCGGCGGGAGGGGTTCGGACTGCTGCGGTGGTCGGCGGAGGCCGGTGTCCTGCGGCAGCGGCTCGCGTTCCTGCGCCTGCATCTGGGTGAGCCCTGGCCGGACGTGTCCGACGAGGCGCTGCACGCGCGCGTGGAGGAGTGGCTGGAGCCGGAGCTCGGCCGGGCACGACGGCGGGCCGATCTGGCGCGGATCGACGCCGGGGAGGCGCTCGCCCGGCTGCTGCCCTGGGCTTCCGGTCAGGCGGGGCGGCTCGGCGAACTGGCCCCGGAGCGGTTGACGGTGCCGAGCGGGTCGCGGGTCCGGATCGACTACTCCCGGCCCGAACAGCCCGTGCTGGCGGTGAAGTTGCAGGAGATGTTCGGGCTGCAGGAGTCGCCCCGGGTCGCCGGGGTGCCGTTGCTGGTGCATCTGCTGTCCCCGGCCGGGCGGCCGGCCGCCGTCACCGCCGACCTGGCCTCGTTCTGGCGGGACGGCTACAAGGGGGTGCGGGCGGAGCTGCGGGGGCGGTATCCGAAGCATCCGTGGCCCGAGGACCCGGCGGGTGCCGAGCCGACGCGGCACACCAACGCGCGGCTCAGGCGCTGACCGACGACGGTTTCCCGGCCGCCGTGCGGGCCGGCCCCGAGGGGCGGCGGGCCCGGGCCTCCAGGTACAGCGCGAGGGCCGGCAGGAGGACGCCGAGCGCCAGGAAACCCCAGGGCAGGTAGGACGTCATCAGCAGGACGAGCAGCCGCTGGGACTTCACCAGGTCGACCGTGTGCGTGATGTAGTCCTCGCGCATCTTCACGTGGCCGGCGAACGCGGTCACCTTGTCGCGGTCGCCCAGGAGGGTGCCGCCGCGCAGTTCCTCCCTGTGGATCTCCTCCCCGTACACGGGGGCGCCGGTGAGGGGTTCGACCCAGAACCTGCGGACCGTGGTGTACCAGCGGGTCGTGCCGGTCTTCGCCACCGCCTCGGGGGTGAGGCCCTTGACGGGCAGGGTCTTGGGGATCTTCACCTTGGTCCAGGGGATGGTCTGCTCGAAGCAGTAGACCTCCAGGCCACGGAAGTCACGGGTGCCCTCGTAGGTGATGGGCGCGGTGACGCGGGCCTGGGCGTCGAAGTACTCGTAGTCCCGTTTCTCGGTCAGGAAGGGCCACTTGAACTCGAGGCCCCGGCGGCGCACCGGATCGCCGTCGACCATCTCGCCGGTGGCGTGGACGGGCTCCTGGGTGTGGGCGTCGAAGATGTAGCGCTCGGGGATCTTGGAGACCATCGCGCCGTCGGGGCCGACGACGTAGGACAGGCCGTCCCAGACGACCACGTCCCGGCCCGCGGACTCCTCGATCCGCTCGGAGGCCTCCACGTTGCCCTTGAGGGTCTGGACGATGGTGACCTTGGAGACCTTCTCGGCCTTCATCGTGCCGTAGTCGAGGAGGGTGGCGTCCTTCGCCTCCAGGACCATGTCCTGGTACTGGTTCGCAGGGACCTTGGCGAGGCGCGGGAAGGCGTACCAGCGCAGGAGCGGGGACAGGGCCGCGAAGAACACGGCGAGGGCGAGCAGGACCAGGCCGGCCTTGCGGCGCATCGCGGCCTCCCTCCCGGGCGGGCGGTCAGGGGTGTGCGGGCACGGTCGTCAGCAGCGGTTCCGGGGACGTACCGCCCGAGGGGGAGCCGAGGGCGGTCAGCGCCAGGACCACGGCGAACGCGACGGCGAGACCGGTGGCGGCGGCGATGAGGGCGCGCATACGGAGCCTCCCCAGGGGGCGCGACAGCCGGAACTGATACACCGTCAGCTCTATCGGCACCGTAGCAACGCGCGGCGGAGATGAGAACACGTTGCACACACAACGACGCCCCTCCTTATAAGGAGGGGCGTCGCCTGTCGTACCTGAGAGCTACGCGCTCGGGCTGTCCGACGGGCTCGGCGAGGACGTCTCGGCCGCCGCGACGGTCAGTTCGACGGTGAGTGTCGCGCCGCCTGCCGTGGTGACCCGGAGCAGGAAGGTGCCGGTCGTGTCGTCCGCGTACAGCTTGGGCAGCTTCAGCAGGCCCTTGGCGTCCGTCTTCAGACCGGTGAGGGTGCGGACGGTCTTGCCGTCGGCGTCCTTGAAGTAGGGGCCCTTGTCGGTGACGGTCGGGTCGTCCGCCGACTTGATCAGCGTGGCGGTGGCCGCGACACCGTCGGCGACGGCGCCCTTGTACGTGGCCTTCAGCTCGACCTGGTTCGCGAACGTGCCGCCCGGGGCGCAGGTCAGCGCGGCGTCACCGGTGCGGGCGAGGGCGTCGGCGGCGCGCTCGGTGACCGTGGCCTTGTAGTCGAGACCCGGAACGGCGCGGCCCACCACGGTGGCGCGGACGGTGACGGTGCCGGTCTTCTCCCCCGCCTGCAGCACGGGTGCCACGGCCACGCCGGAGCTGTTGGTGGCGACCGTGGCCACGTCCTCACCGCCGGTGAAGGTGGTGTCGGTGTCGCCGACGATGGTGAAGCGGACCCTGACCTTGGCGACGGCCTTGCCCGCCTCCGTCTCGGCGCGGGTGCTGATCCGCCGGTCGAACGCGTCGCCGGCCATGGCGGTGAGCTTCGCGGTTCCGGCGTCCTCCAGGTGGTCCACCGTGTCGGTGGGGGTGGGGGGTGTGGTGGGCGGCGTGGACGGTGTGCCGGGCGGTGTCGTGGGCGGCTTCGAGGGCGCCGTGCCGCCCCCGCCGGGCTTCTGCGGCGTCCCGGGCTTGTCGGGCCTGGGCTTGGGCCCGGGCGTCGAGCCGGCCGGGGTCGTCGCGCCCGGGACGGTGGGCGTCGGGCTCGCGCCCGCGCCGTCGTCGCTGCGGTTGCCGGGCAACGTGCCGGTGCCGTCCGGGACCTCGTGCGCGCCCTTGCGGTAGTAGTCCAGCCACCTCATGACGAGGTTCAGGTAATCCCGCGAGTTGTTGTAGCTGAGGATCGCCCGGTCGAGCTCGCTCTGCTGGGACAGGTCCCAGTTGTTGCGGCACAGGTAGTGGCCGGCGGCGAGCGCGGCGTCGTAGACGTTGTTGGGGTCCTTCTTGCCGTCGTCGTTGCCGTCGCGGCCGGCCCAGGCCCAGGTGGAGGGGATGAACTGCATGGGGCCGACGGCCTGGTCGTACGAACTGTTGCCGTCGTACGCGCCGTCGTCGGTGTCCTTGATGAGGGCGAAGCCGTTGCCGTCGAGCTGCGGACCCAGGATCGGCTTGAGGGTGGTGCCGTCGGCGTCGACGCGGCCGCCGCGGGCCTGCCCCGACTCCACCCGGCCGATGGCCGCGAGGAGTTGCCAGGGCAGGTTGCAGCCGGGCTTGGCCTCGCGCAGTGAGGCCTCGGCCTTCTTGTAGGCGTCGAGGACGGTCGCGGGGATGCCGGATTCCGTGGCGCCCGTGCCGCCGGGACCGGGGCCCGTGGACGGAGACGGATTCGGGCTCTTGAGCGGGGGCAGGTCCGTGTAATAGGGCGAGTTGCCGGTGGCGCTGCCGTCGGAGGCACTCGCCTCCGGTGAGGGGGTGGCGTCGGCGGCGGTCTGTCTGCCGTGGTCGTTCACGCCCGGAGCCTGGGAGGCGGACAGGGCCGCGACCGCTACCGCGGCCACGGCGGTGGTCGCCGCCCCCTTGCGCAGCCTCCTGCCGAATTGCGCCGCCATAGAGTGAACCCCTCCCGTGGACGCCCGAGCGTCCGGTCTACGTCTGCAGTGTTCGCCCTGTTGTGACGATCCAACCGCCTGAGGGGTTGCCCTCCGACGGCCACAACTCTGTTCTCTTACGTGCTCTGCACTTGACCGCGGTCACGCGTTCGACGCGCTCCCCGCACGACGACTCTGGCGACCCTACGACAACTTCTTTTGCCCGGGCACCCGTTCGTGACCGTTTTTCACCAGTTGGCCATGTGCGCTGGTGACATCGGCCGGCAAGGTCTCATCCCGCATACTGGGCCACCGACCGCCGGACACTCCGGCCTGGTGCAACGACCGTCGCGAGGAGCCGAGTTGCCGTTCACGCTGAGCCATGCGGCAGCAGTACTGCCCGCCGTCCGCGCCGACGGCACCGGCCGGGGCCCCCTGGTCCCCGCCGTCCTCGTGGCGGGTTCCTTCGCACCCGACATGACCTACTACGCGGCAAGTGTCCTTGCTGGGGCGATGGAGTTCGGTGACGTCACGCACGGGTTCCCGGGTGTGTTCACGGTCGACGTGCTCATCGCCTGGGCGCTGGTGGGGTTGTGGCTGCTGGTGCGTGAACCGCTCGTCGCGTTGCTGCCGCGGGCCCGGCAGGGACGGGTGGCGGCCCTGCTGCGGTGCGGGGCGCCCCGTGCGCGGGTGGGGCCCGCGCTGGTGGCGCGGTGGTACGCGTCCGCGGTGCTCGGTGCGTCGACCCATGTGGTGTGGGACGCGTTCACGCACCTCGACCGGTGGGGCATGCGGCTGTTTCCGGTCCTGGGCCGGGAGGTGGCGGGCTCACCGCTGTACTGGTACCTGCAGTACGGCGGTTCGGCGGTGGCCGCGGTCGTGATCGCCGTGTTCGTGACGCACGCGCTGCGGCGGGCGCCCCGGGGCGAGCCGGTGGGGGTTCCCGCGCTGGCAGTACGGGACCGATGGGCGGCCGCTGCCGTGATCTGCGGCTTCGCGTTGGTGGGGGCGGTGCAGCGGGCGTCGCGGTGGTGGGCGTACTGGGGCTCGGCGGCGAAACCGTGGGAGATCATTCCGACGGTGTGCTTCGGCGCGGGCGCGGGTCTCGTCCCGGCGCTGCTGCTCTACGCCCTGGTGGTCAGGGTGCGGCGTCCGGTTCCGGCCCCCACCGGTCCTGCCCCTGCCGCCGATGCCGAGCCGAGTCGTCCGGCCGGTCGCTGACGAAGGCGTCGCTCGTCGTGATGTACACGGTGATGGTGGTGCGTGCCGGGCGAGGGAGCAGGGTGAGGACGAGGGCCAGGCAGTCACGGGCGAGCCGGGCCCAAGGGCGACGACAGGCTCTGCGCGGCCTGTCACGGCCGCCGGGTGGGCCGGCTGCGACGCTGCGGGCGGCGGCCGGATCGGTGCGGGTCGGCGTGACGTCGGTGCCGAAGAGGCCGGTCAGAACGGCCAACGCCTCGGTGCTGTCGAGGGCGGCCACGGTGTCGGTGCCGAAGAGACCGGTCAGGACGGCCAGCGCCCCGGTGCGGTCGAGACCGTAGAGGGCAGCCACAGCGTCGGCCCCGGCAAGGCCGGTCAGGGCCGCCAGCGCGTCGGCGGCGACGATGGCGGTAGCGGGGGTCGGGCCGCCCGCCCCGGGCAGAGCCGCCGTCACGGCAGGGGCGTCGGTGCCGGCCAGGCGGCCGGTGCCCACGGGGCCGGTGGGCCGTCGCCCGGTGGCGGCCAGGCGCCGCCGGAGGTCCGCCGTCGCCTGGCGCAGTGCCGTACCGAAGGTGACAGGGACGCGAACCGTACTCGCGGCGGCCTCGAACGCCGGGACGGGCTGCGGTGCCACGCCTGGGCCCGTGCGGGTGAGGAGCGTGCGTATACCCATGCCCCGCATCCTTGCGACCGCCGGGGGCGGGGGCGCTTTCTCGGGGGCCACGCGAGTGACGGTTTCCGCGGCGGCCGGGCGGGCCGGTGGCCAGGAGATCCTGACGCCCCGGCCCGCCCCGCCCCCGGCGCCCGTCCCTCTCAACCCGCTGGCGGGCCGCAGGCCTAGTGCGCTGCCGACTCCCAGTCCGGGCCCGAGCCCACCGAGACGCCCAGGGGGACACGGAGGCCGACGGCGTTCGCCATCTCCCTGCGGACCAGTTCCTCGGCGGCGGACCGCTCCCCTGGGGCGATCTCCAGCACGATTTCGTCGTGGACCTGCAGGAGCATGCGGGAGGCGAGGCCGGCGTCCTTCAGGGCGTCGTCCACCTTCAGCATGGCGATCTTGACGATGTCGGCCGCCGTGCCCTGGATGGGTGCGTTGAGGGCCATCCGCTCGGCGGCCTCACGGCGCTGGCGGTTGTCGCTGTTGAGGTCGGGGAGGTAGCGGCGGCGGCCGAAGAGCGTCGCCGTGTAACCCGTCGCCCGGGCCTCGTCGACCGCCCGGCGCAGATAGTCCCGTACGCCGCCGAACCGCTCGAAGTACGCGTCCATCAGGGCGCGGGCCTCCGCGGCCTCGATGTTCAGCTGCTGGGAGAGGCCGAACGCGGACAGTCCGTAGGCCAGGCCGTACGACATGGCCTTGATCTTGCGGCGCATCTCGGCGTCCACCGCCGTCGGCTCGACGGCGAAGACCTGGGAGGCGGCCGTGGTGTGCAGGTCCTCGCCGGAGGTGAACGCCTCGATGAGGCCCTCGTCCTCGGAGAGGTGCGCCATCACGCGCAGCTCGATCTGGCTGTAGTCGGCCGTCATGAGGGACTCGAAGCCCTCGCCGACGACGAAACCACGGCGGATGGCGCGGCCCTCGTCGGTGCGGACCGGGATGTTCTGCAGGTTGGGGTCCGTCGAGGACAGGCGGCCGGTGGCGGCGACCGTCTGGTTGAACGTGGTGTGGATGCGGCCGTCCGCGGCGATCGTCTTGATCAGGCCCTCGACGGTGACGCGCAGCTTGGCCTGCTCGCGGTGGCGGAGCATGATCACCGGAAGCTCGTTGTCCGTCTGCGTGGCCAGCCAGGCGAGGGCGTCGGCGTCCGTGGTGTAGCCGGTCTTGGTGCGCTTGGTCTTGGGCAGGGCCAGCTCGCCGAAGAGGACCTCCTGGAGCTGCTTGGGCGAGCCCAGGTTGAACTCGTGCCCGGCCGCCGCGTGGGCCTCCTTGACCGCCTGCTGGACGGCACCGGCGAACATCTGCTCCATGGCCTCCAGGTGAGGCCGGTCGGCCGCGATGCCGTGCCGCTCCATGCGGGCGAGCAGGGCGGACGTGGGCAGCTCCATGTCGCGCAGCAGGTCGGCGGCGCCGACCTCCTCCAGGCGGCTCTCGAAGGCCTGACCCAGGTCGAGGACGGCCCGGGCCTGGATCATCAGGGCCTCGGCCTCGGCGCCCTCGTCCGCCCCGAAGGCCAGCTGGCCGTCGGCCGCGGCGGCGGGGCTGAGCTCGCGGTGCAGGTACTCCAGGGACAGCGCGTCCAGGTCGAAGGAGCGGCGGCCCGGCTTGACCAGGTACGCGGCCAGGGCCGTGTCCATGGTGACGCCCGCGACGCTCCAGCCGTGCTCGGCGAAGACGCGCATGGCGCCCTTGGCGTTGTGGAGGATCTTGGGCCGCCCGGCGTCGGCGAGCCAGGCCGCGAAGGCCCGCTCGTCGGCCTCGTCCAGCTGGGACGGGTCGAACCAGGCGGCGGGGCCTTCGGCCGCGGCGAGGGCGACCTCGGCGACCGAGCCGGTGCCGAGGGCCCAGGTGTCGACCGTGGCGATGCCGAGGGGCTGCGTGCCGTGCTCGGTGAGCCAGGCGGGCAGTTCGCCGGTGCCGAGCACCGTGCCGTCCAGCTCCACGCCCTCGGCGCTGATCGGGGTGGTCTCGGCCTCCTCGGCACCCGGGTCGACGGCGAAGAGCCGCTCGCGCAGCGACGGATTGCGGATCTCCAGGGTGTCCAGGATCATCGCGACGGCCTTGCGGTCGTAGGCGGCCCGCTCCAGGTCGGAGACGCCCTTGGGCAGCTCCACCTGGCGCTCCAGCTCGGTGAGCCGGCGGTTGAGCTTGACGGACTCCAGGTGGTCGCGCAGGTTCTGGCCGGCCTTGCCCTTGACCTCCTCCACGCGCTCGACGAGCTCGGCGAAGGAGCCGAACTGGTTGATCCACTTCGCGGCGGTCTTCTCACCGACGCCGGGGATGCCGGGGAGGTTGTCGGAGGGGTCGCCGCGCAGGGCCGCGAAGTCGGGGTACTGCGCGGGCGTCAACCCGTACTTCTCGAATACCTTCTCCGGGGTGAAGCGGGTCAGCTCGGAGACGCCCTTGGTCGGGTACAGCACCGTGGTGTGCTCGCTGACCAGCTGGAAGGAGTCCCGGTCGCCGGTGACGATCAGCACCTCGAAGCCCTCGGCCTCGGCCTGGGTGGCGAGCGTGGCGATGACGTCGTCGGCCTCGAAGCCGTCCACCGCGAAGCGCTGGGCGCCCATCGCGTCCAGGAGCTCGCCGATCAGCTCGACCTGGCCCTTGAACTCGTCCGGGGTCTTGGAGCGGTTCGCCTTGTACTCCGTGAACTCCTGGGACCGCCAAATCTTGCGGGAGACGTCGAAGGCGACCGCGAAGTGCGTGGGCGCCTCGTCGCGCAGCGTGTTGGCCAGCATCGACGCGAAGCCGTAGATCGCGTTCGTCGGCTGGCCCGTCGCGGTGGTGAAGTTCTCCGCGGGCAGCGCGAAGAACGCGCGGTAGGCCAGCGAGTGCCCGTCCATGAGCATCAGTCGCGGCCGGCTGCCGCCGGAGGTCTGGTCGGTCGTCTTCGATGCTGTCTCTGCCACGCCCCCGATCCTGCCACGCCCCACTGACACTCGGCCCCGGCCCCGGCGGGTGCCGGGCCCGGGGCGTGCCCTGCCGACGCCCCCACCGGCCCCACGCACGCCCTGCGGACACCCGGCCGACCCCACCGCACACCCCGCCGGTCCCACGCCCCCGGACACCCCCGCACCGGGACCCGGCTCACCCCGCGCCGTCCCGCCCTCCACCGGCCCGGCCGCCACCGCCGTCACCCCCGCGTGCGAGGATTCGGAGACCTACCTCACAGCGCAGTCGAAGGGGAGTGTGCGATGGCGTCGAAGCCGCCCAAGAGCGATCCGGTCCAGGACGCGCCGCAGGTCGCCGGGCCGAAGCACGCGGCCGCGGGGCTCCCGGCGATCGGGCACACGCTGCGGATCGCACAGCGGCAGATGGGCGTGAAGCGCACCGCGCTGACGCTGCTGAGCGTGAACCAGAAGGACGGCTTCGACTGCCCCGGCTGCGCCTGGCCCGAGCCGGAGCACCGGCACAAGGCGGAGTTCTGCGAGAACGGCGCGAAGGCCGTGGCCGAGGAGGCCACCCTGCGCCGGGTCACGCCCGAGTTCTTCGCCGCGCACCCGGTCGCCGACCTGGCCGGCCGCAGCGGCTACTGGCTGGGACAGCAGGGCCGGCTCACTCACCCCATGTACCTCCCCGAGGGGGGCACGCACTACGAGCCGGTCACCTGGGAGCGCGCCTTCGACATCATCGGCGAGGAGATCGACGCGCTCTCCTCCCCGGACGAGGCCGTCTTCTACACCTCCGGCCGCACCAGCAACGAGGCCGCGTTCCTCTACCAGCTGTTCGCGCGCGAGCTCGGCACGAACAACCTGCCCGACTGCTCGAACATGTGCCACGAGTCGTCCGGTTCGGCCCTGTCGGAGACGATCGGCATCGGCAAGGGCAGCGTCCTGCTGGAGGACCTCCACCAGGCCGACCTGATCATCGTCGCGGGGCAGAACCCCGGGACGAACCACCCGCGCATGCTGTCCGCGCTGGAGAAGGCGAAGGACAACGGCGCGAAGATCATCAGCGTCAACCCGCTGCCGGAGGCGGGCCTGGAGCGTTTCAAGAACCCGCAGACCCCGCAGGGCATGGTCAAGGGCGCCGCGCTCACGGACCTGTTCCTGCAGATCCGCATCGGCGGCGACCAGGCCCTGTTCCGCCTGCTGAACAAGCTGATCCTGGAGACGGACGGCGCGGTCGACGAGGCGTTCGTGCGGGAGCACACGCACGGCTACGAGGAGTTCACCGAGGCCGCCCGCGCCGCCGACTGGGACGAGACGCTCACGGCGACCGGCCTGACCCGGGAGGACGTCGACAAGGCCCTGCGGATGGTCCTGGCCTCCGAACGCACCATCGTGTGCTGGGCGATGGGCCTCACCCAGCACAAGCACTCCGTCCCCACGATCCGGGAGGTCGTCAACTTCCTCCTGCTG
This sequence comes from Streptomyces sp. NPDC047880, assembly GCF_040706515.1. Classification (NCBI taxonomy): domain Bacteria; kingdom Bacillati; phylum Actinomycetota; class Actinomycetes; order Kitasatosporales; family Streptomycetaceae; genus Streptomyces; species Streptomyces sp. NPDC047880. Next base: position 267,978 of record NZ_JBEZOK010000002.1, read on the forward strand.
CGCGGCAACATCGGCCGCCCGGGCGCCGGCGTGTGCCCGGTGCGCGGGCATTCGAACGTGCAGGGCGACCGCACCATGGGCATCTTCGAGCGGCCCGCGCCGGCGTTCCTGGACGCTTTGGAGAAGGAGTTCGGCTTCGCGCCTCCGCGCGAGCACGGCTATGACGTCGTGCGCGCCATCCGCGCCCTGCGCGACGGTGAGGCGAAGGTCTTCTTCGCGATGGGCGGCAACTTCGTCTCGGCGTCCCCCGACACGGACGTCACCGAGGCCGCCATGCGGCGGGCCCGGCTGACGGTGCACGTGTCGACGAAGCTGAACCGCTCGCACACGGTCACGGGCGCGCGTGCCCTGATCCTGCCGACCCTCGGCCGCACCGAGCGCGACCTCCAGGGCAGCGGCGAGCAGTTCGTGACGGTCGAGGACTCGATGGGCATGGTGCACGCCTCCCGGGGCCGCCTGGAGCCCGCGAGCCGGCACCTGCTGTCGGAGCCGGCCATCGTCAGCCGCCTGGCCCGCCGGGTGCTGGGCGAGAACAGCCGTACGCCGTGGGAGGAGTTCGAGAAGGACTACGCGACGATCCGGGACCGCATCGCACGCGTGGTCCCGGGCTTCGAGGACTTCAACGCCCGCGTGGCCCGCCCCGGAGGATTCGCGCTGCCCCACGCCCCGCGCGACGAGCGCCGCTTCCCCACGGCCACCGGCAAGGCCAACTTCACGGCCGCGCCCGTGGAGTACCCGCGGCTGCCGGAGGGCCGCCTGCTGCTGCAGACGCTGCGCTCGCACGACCAGTACAACACCACGATCTACGGCCTCGACGACCGTTACCGGGGCATCCGCAACGGCCGCCGGGTGGTGCTGGTCCACCCCGAGGACGCCCGCGCCCTGGAGGTGGCGGACGGTGCCTACGTCGATCTGGTCGGCGAGTGGAAGGACGGCGTGGAGCGCCGGGCCCCCGGTTTCCGCGTCGTGTACTACCCCACGGCCCGGGGCTGCGCGGCCGCGTACTACCCGGAGACCAACGTGCTGGTGCCGCTGGACGCCACCGCGGACACCAGCAACACCCCGGCCAGCAAGTCCGTGGTGGTGCGTCTGGAACAATCGGCGACCGACTGAGCGTTTGCTCAGTACCACAGCAGCCGAGTGACGAGGACGAACGGAGCCGGGCCCGATGGGTGAGCAGCAGCATGTGAAGTTCCCGCAAGAGGTCATCGACGAGTACGCCGCGCTCGGCGTGGACCTGCTGGCCCTGTTCTCCGCGGGTCACCTCGGGAACCGGATGGGCGTCCAGATCTCCGAGGCGTCGGCGGAGCGGGTCGTCGGAACCATGCCGGTGGAGGGCAACACCCAGCCCTACGGACTGCTGCACGGCGGGGCCTCGGCGGTCCTGGCCGAGACCCTGGGCTCGATCGGGTCGATGCTGCACGGCGGCAGCTCCAAGATCGCCGTGGGCGTCGACCTGAACTGCACCCACCACCGCGGGGTGCGCAGCGGGCTGGTCACCGGTGTGGCCACGCCGGTGCACCGGGGCCGCTCCACCGCCACCTACGAGATCGTCATCACGGACGAGAGCGGCAAGCGGGTGTGCACCGCCCGGCTGACCTGCATGCTGCGCGACGTGCGGCCGGGTGACGAGGAGCACATCCGCGCCGTGGGCTGACGGACGTAGGGAAAACCCTGGAGGGCCGGGCGCGGTCTTGCCGCGGCCGCCTCCGGGGCCTTTCACTGGCGCTCCACCCCCACAGGAGAAGACCCGTCCCACCCGTAGAAGGGTTTCTCTTGACCTCCGTACGCGCCCTCACCGTGACCGCGGCGGCGTGCGCCGCCGTGCTCGCCACCGCGCTGCCGTCCTCCGCCGTCAACTCCTACAACGCCACGCCCGCCCCCGAGCGCACCGAGGTCGGCGCACTCGTGGCCACCTGGGACGACGACGGCGACCCCACGACCCCCGACCGTGTCGACTGGGTCTGCTCCGGCACCATGGTCGACTCGGACACCTTTCTGACCGCCGCGCACTGCACCTCGGACTGGCCCGACAACGTGCGGTTCCACGTCTCCCTCGACCAGGACGTGCAGTCCGGCCTCGACGCGGCGGCGAAGAAGTACCCGGGCGACCCGGCCGCGCAGGCCGCCGCGGTCGCCGTCCCCGGCACCGCGCACACGCACCCCGCGTACCCGGGGCCCGCCTCCGACACCCGCGACATCGCGGTGATCCAGCTGCCCGCCGCCCAGGTCAAGGCCCGCTGGAGCTTCACCCCGGCCACCCTGCCCACCGCGAACCAGCTCGGCAGGCTCGGCCCGCAGGGCCTGAACGACACCGACTGGGTCGTCGCCGGATACGGCACCCAGGAGGCCGTCAACGGCCCCGGTGGCCAGACCCACCCCGGCGGCGGCGTCCGGATGAAGGCACCCGTCACCTTCAACGCCCTCAACGACTCCTGGGCCCGGCTCGCCATGACCGCGCCCCAGGGCAACGGTGGCGCCTGCTACGGCGACTCGGGCGGCCCAAACTTCGCCGTGATCGACGGCCGTAGCGTCCTCGCCGCCACCACCATCACCGGCGACACGCCCTGCTACGCGACCAACGTCACCTACCGCCTGGACACCCCCGGCGCCCGCGCCTTCCTCGCGCCGTTCGTGAAGCTGCCGTAGCCCTCGGCACGGCAGCGCCCCCGCCCCGTCGCTCCGCGCTCCCCCGCGAGGCGGCGGGGCATCACGCTTTCACCTGCTCAGCACGTCAACTCTGCTTTCTCAGAACAGAGTTCGGTGCCAGTCGGCATCAACGTGCCAGACCACCGGGGCAATGTCACACACCGGGTCCGCCAACTCACCCGGTCGAAAGCGTAGTTGCCGCCGCCCTTCGGCCCCACCGCATCGTGTCCCACGGGCCCGGCCGGCACCGCGCCGCCCGCCTGCACCCACCCCCTCCCCCTGTCCGGCCCCATCCCCGCCACGGCGTTGGAACACCCCGCCGCAACGCCGTGGAGATCACCGTTTTCGATTGCTCGGACATTCCCCGGACGCCGCCCGCCCCTTTCCTCGGCGTAACGCTCCGTAACGCGCGCGCAATACAGCACCACGGTTTCCACTCCGGCCCCGCCCGGCCCCTCGGCCTTTTCGATCTCTTTCGGGGCCCCATGCGGCCAGAGCGGCACACGATCTCACCCAGGGCCAACCGGAAGTGCGGGTTCTCAGAATGCGGACCTCGGCGAAAATCCACCAAACCCGTCGAGACGACCCGCCGCCCGGACCGCTCTTCCACGCCGTCATAACAAGAAAGTCACAAGCGAGCCCGCGCCGCTGACCCTGCCCTTACCCCGGGCTTAGAGTCACGGCCAGTCACCGCTCCATCGGGAGTTCGGTACCAGCGCGGCACTCACCCCCCGACCAGGGCGGGGCCTGCCTGTGAAAGGACTGATTGTGCGACAGCGTTCCTTGGTGATTCTTACCTCCGTTCTCACGACCGGAGCTCTGACTCTCACCGCCTGCGGTTCCCGAGACGACAGCGGTGACAAGGGCGGAGACGGCGGGAGCGGCACCACACTGACCATCGGTGTGGACGCCCCCCTCTCCGGTGAGAACTCCACCACCGGCCTCGGCATCCAGTACGGCGCCCAGATAGCCATCGACGACGCCAACAAGAACAACTGGGTCCCCGGCGTCAAGTTCAAGCTCAAGGCCCTGGACGACAAGGCGCAGCCCGCCACCGGCCAGTCCAACGCCACCAGCATCGTCGGCGACAAGACCGCCGTCGGCGCCGTCGGCCCGCTGAACTCCGGCGTCGCCCAGACGATGCAGCAGGTCTTCGCCTCGGCCAACATGGTCCAGATCTCCCCGGCGAACACCAACCCCGAGCTGACCCAGGGCAAGAACTGGCAGACGGACAAGAAGCGTCCCTACAAGACGTACTTCCGCACCGCCACCACCGACGAACTGCAGGGCAGCTTCGCCGCCGGCTACGCGTACAACGGCCTCAAGAAGAAGAAGGCCTTCGTCGTCGACGACAAGCAGACCTACGGCGCCGGCCTCGCGAAGATCTTCGCCGAGCAGTTCAAGAAGCTCGGCGGCAAGGTCGTGGCCACCGACCACGTCAACACCGGCGACAAGGACTTCGGCTCGCTCGCCACGAAGATCAAGAACTCCGGTGCCGACCTGGTCTACTACGGCGGCCAGTACGACGAGTCCGCGCTGATCACCAAGCAGCTCAAGGACACCGGCGCCAAGGTCCCGCTGTTCGGCGGCGACGGCATGTTCGCCTCCACCTACATCGAGGCCGCCGGCAAGTCCTCCGAGGGCGACCTCGCCACCGCCATCGGTGTCCCCGCCGACACCCTGCCCGCGGCCAAGACGTTCATCCAGACGTACAAGGACAAGGGTTACAAGGGCGACTACGGCGCGTACGGTGCCTACGCCTACGACGCCACCACCGCCATCATCAAGGCCGTGAAGGCCGCGGCGGACGCCAACGGCGGCAAGGTTCCCAGCGACATCAACGACCTGCGCTCCAAGGTCGTCGACGGTGTCCAGAAGTCCGACTTCGAAGGCCTCACCGGCAAGATCTCCTTCGACCAGTACGGCGACACCACCAACAAGCAGCTGACGGTCTACCAGGTCGAGAAGGGTGCCTGGAAGGACGTGGAGACCGGTACCGCCGACCTGAAGTAGTCGGCCCGCCACAACGCCGCACCACGGGCCGCGCGGAAGGGGACCCCGACCGCGCGGCCCGTTTCCACACCCCCACACAGCACACGACCACGCACACATCCAGTGCACACGACCACCAGCGACATGGAGGCCATGCGGTGAACACCCTGCCGCAGCAGCTGGCCAACGGGCTGCTTCTAGGCTCGATGTACGGGCTGATCGCCATCGGTTACACGATGGTGTACGGCATCGTCCAGCTCATCAACTTCGCGCACGGCGAGATCTTCATGACCGGGGCCTTCGGCGCCCTCACGGTCTACTTCTACATCCTGCCCGACGGCACCTCGATGGCTCTCGCCGTACCCCTCATGCTCCTCGGCGGCGCCCTCGTGGCCATCCTCATCGCCGTAGGGGCGGAACGGTTCGCCTACCGGCCACTGCGCGGAGCACCACGCCTGGCACCGCTCATCACCGCCATCGGCCTCTCCCTGGCCCTCCAGGAGGTCGTGCGCAACTTCTACCCCGGCGCCGACCGTGCCCGCGCCTTCCCCGGCCTCGACGCCACCCACGACATCGGCTCCGTCACCATCAAGGACGCCGACATCTTCCTCATCCTGGCCGCCGTCATCTGCATGGCCGCCCTCGCCTTCTTCGTGCGCCGCAGCCGCACCGGCCGCGCCATGCAGGCCACCGCGCAGGATCCCGACACCGCGCAGCTGATGGGCATCGACACCAACCGCATCATCGTCATCGCCTTCGCCATCGGCGGTTTCTTCGCGGCCGTCGCCGCCGTCGCCTACGGACTCAAGTACGGCAACGTCGACTACCGCATGGGCTTCCTCATGGGCCTCAAGGCCTTCACCGCGGCCGTCCTCGGCGGCATCGGCAACATCTACGGCGCCATGCTCGGCGGTGTCGTCCTCGGCATCGCCGAAACCCTCGCCTCCGCCTACATCGACGAGATCCCCGGCATGCAGCAGCTCGGCGGCCAGAGCTGGGCGAACGTCTGGGCCTTCTGCCTCCTCATCCTCGTGCTCCTCTTCAGGCCACAGGGCCTGCTCGGCGAGCGCGTCGCGGACAGGGCGTGATCACATGACCGAGACGACCAAGACCGAAGTGCCGGACGCCGTCCCCACCCCGACGCCCGCACTGCGCGGCCTCATCCCGCTCCCCACCGCCGCCGCCCGCGGCCTGCTGCTCGCCGGCGGCATCGCCACCGCCGCCTCCGCGTTCCTCGCCTGGACCTGGACCGCGGAGTTCCCCGGCGACCTCACCATCAACGGCTACCCCGGTGGCCTGCAGTGGCTGACCTTCACCGCCGGCGTCCTCACCGCCCTGTTCGCGCTCGCCTCCTACGGCATCCGCGGCCTCGGCTGGCTGCTGCCCGCCCGCAACAACGCACCCCTCGTCCTCACCGCGCTCGGCGGCTTCGCCGTCACCTGGTTCACCGTCATCGCCATCAGCGCCAAGCTCGGCGGTGTCGTCAACCTCGAACCCGGTGGCTGGGTCGCGGCCGTCGCCTCCCTGCTGCCCGTCCTCGGCGCCTTCGCCCTCCCCCAGGAGCGCACCGGCACCGACGGCACCAAGGACGTCCTCAAGGCCTACATCGCCAAGCCCGACCACATCCCCGCCGCCCAGGCCATCGCGCCCTGGATCCAGCGGGCCGCCATCACCGTGGTCACCATCATCGGCCTCGGCGTCTTCACCTACGGCATCGACACCGAGTACGGCGAACTCTTCATCGGCTACCTCTTCGTCGTCACCTTCGCCATGTGGGCACTGCACACCGCCGGCCTCATGGACCGCTTCTCCGCCCTCGTCGCCGCCAACCGCAGCTTCACCCTCGCCATGGGCTTCGCCGCGGCCATCGCCTTCCCCTTCACCCAGACCGACGACCACTACGCCAACATCGGCGTCAACATCCTGATCTTCGGGACCGTGGCCCTCGGCCTCAACATCGTCGTCGGCCTCGCCGGACTCCTCGACCTCGGATACGTCGCCTTCCTCGGCGTCGGCGCCTACACCGCCGCCCTCGTCTCCGGCTCCGAGTTCTCCACGATCTCCGGCGTCCACCTGCCGTTCTGGGCCTCCGCCCTCGCCGGCGCGGCCGCCTCCCTCGTCTTCGGCGTCCTCATCGGCGCCCCGACGCTGCGACTGCGCGGCGACTACCTCGCCATCGTCACCCTCGGCTTCGGAGAGATCTTCCGCATCGCCGTCAACAACATGGACGGCGACTCCGGACCCGACGTCACCAACGGCCCGAACGGCATCCCCTCCATCCCCGACCTGAACCTCTTCGGGTTCAACCTCGGCCAGGCCCACGACATCGGCGGATTCACCCTCGGCCGCTTCGCCAACTACTACCTGCTGATGGTCCTCATCATGGCCATCGTGGTCCTGGTCTACACGCGTGCCGCGGACTCCCGCATCGGCCGCTCCTGGATCGCCATCCGCGAGGACGAGACCGCCGCCACCGCCATGGGCATCAACGGCTTCCGCGTCAAGCTCGTCGCCTTCGCCCTCGGCGCCTCGCTCGCCGGCCTCGCCGGCACCGTCAGCGCCCACGTCACCTACAGCGTCGTCCCCACGCCGTACCAGTTCGCCGGCTCCACCCCGCCCAACTCCGCGTTCCTCCTGGCCGCGGTCGTCCTCGGCGGCATGGGCACCGTGGCCGGACCGCTCCTCGGCGCGGCCCTGCTCTACCTGCTCCCCGAGAAGCTGGTCTTCCTCCAGGACAAGTCGCTCCTCGCCTTCGGCATCGCGCTCATCCTCCTGATGCGCTTCCGCCCCGAAGGCATCATCGCCAACCGCCGGCGCCAGCTCGAATTCCACGAGACCGGCCAACTCGACGTACCCAAACAGACCACGCTGACCGACGAACCGGCCGTCACCAAGGCGGGGGCGTAAGAACATGACGACACCTGTACTCGAAGCACGCGACGTCACGATGCGCTTCGGCGGCCTCACCGCCGTACGCTCCGTCGACTTCACGGTCAACGCCGGCGAGATCGTCGGTCTCATCGGCCCCAACGGCGCCGGGAAGACCACCTTCTTCAACTGCCTGACCGGCCTGTACGTCCCCACCGAGGGCACCGTCTCCTACAAGGGCACCGTCCTCCCCCCGAAGCCCCACCTGGTCACCCAGGCCGGCATCGCCCGCACCTTCCAGAACATCCGTCTGTTCGCCAACATGACGGTCCTGGAGAACGTCCTCGTCGGCCGCCACACCCGCACCAAGGAAGGCCTCTGGTCCGCCCTCCTGCGCGGCCCCGGCTTCAAGAAGGCCGAACGCGCCAGCGAGGAACGCGCCATGGAACTCCTGGAGTTCATCGGCCTCGCCCACAAGCGCGACCACCTCGCCCGCAACCTCCCCTACGGCGAACAGCGCAAGCTCGAGATCGCCCGCGCCATGGCCTCCGAGCCCGGCCTGCTGCTCCTCGACGAGCCCACCGCCGGCATGAACCCCCAGGAGACCAGGGCCACCGAGGAACTCGTCTTCGCCATCCGCGACAAGGGCATCGCCGTCCTCCTCATCGAGCACGACATGCGCTTCGTCTTCAACCTCTCCGACCGCGTCGCCGTCCTGGTCCAGGGCGAGAAGCTCGTCGAGGGAACCGCCGAAGTCGTCCAGGCCGACGAGCGCGTCGTCGCCGCCTACCTGGGCGAACCCTTCGAAGGCGACCCCGGCGAGGCCGAAGCCGCCGAGGTCGAGGCCGCCGAAGCCGCCGCCGACGCGACCAGCACCACCAGCAGCACCAAGGGAGAAGCCCAGTGACCGCACTCCTCGAGGTCGAGGACCTCCGGGTCTCCTACGGCAAGATCGAAGCCGTCAAAGGCATCTCCTTCAGCGTCGAAGCCGGCCAGGTCGTCACCCTCATCGGCACCAACGGCGCCGGCAAGACGACCACCCTGCGCACCCTGTCGGGCCTGCTGAAGCCCACCTCCGGGAAGATCCTCTTCGACGGCAAGCCGCTCAACGGCATCGCCGCCCACAAGATCGTCGCCCTCGGCCTCGCCCACTCCCCCGAGGGCCGGCACATCTTCCCCCGCCTCACCATCGCCGAGAACCTCCAGCTCGGAGCGTTCCTCCGCAAGGACAAGGACGGCATCGAGAAGGACATCCAGCGCGCCTACGACCTCTTCCCCATCCTCGGGGAACGCCGCAAGCAGGCCGCCGGAACCCTCTCGGGCGGTGAGCAGCAGATGCTCGCCATGGGCCGCGCGCTGATGTCCCAGCCGAAGCTGCTCATGCTCGACGAGCCCTCCATGGGCCTCTCCCCGATCATGATGCAGAAGATCATGGCGACGATCTCGGAGCTGAAGTCCCAGGGCACGACGATCCTCCTCGTCGAGCAGAACGCCCAGGCGGCACTGTCCCTGGCCGACCAGGGACACGTCATGGAGGTCGGCAACATCGTCCTGAGCGGGACCGGCCAGGACCTGCTGCACGACGAGTCGGTGCGCAAGGCGTACCTGGGCGAGGACTGAGACCCCGCCCGTACGCCGAGAGCCCGTTTACACCGAGAGGCCCGTTCCCCTTCTCATCCGGAAGGGGAACGGGCCTCTCGCACCGGGCCCTCAGCCCTTGTTGGCCTTCTTCTCGTCGGCGTCCTGGATGACCGCCTCCGCGACCTGCTGCATCGACATCCGCCGGTCCATCGACGTCTTCTGGATCCACCGGAAAGCGGCCGGCTCCGACAGGCCGTACTCCGTCTGCAGGATCGACTTCGCCCGGTCCACCAGCTTGCGCGTCTCCAGCCGGAGCGTGAGGTCGGCGACCTCCTTCTCCAGCTCCTTCAGCTCCGTGAACCGCGAGACGGCCATCTCGATCGCCGGCACGACGTCGGTCTTGCTGAACGGCTTCACGAGATACGCCATGGCGCCCGCGTCCCGGGCACGCTCCACGAGGTCGCGCTGCGAGAACGCGGTCAGCATCAGCACCGGCGCGATGCTCTCCTCCGCGATCTTCTCGGCCGCGGAGATGCCGTCCATCTTGGGCATCTTCACGTCCAGGATCACCAGATCGGGCCGGTGCTCCCGCGCCAGCTCCACCGCCTGCTCACCGTCCCCGGCCTCACCGACGACGGTGTACCCCTCCTCCTCCAGCATCTCTTTGAGATCGAGCCGGATCAGCGCCTCGTCCTCGGCGATGACGACCCGCGTCGTCATCGGGGGCACGTGCGACTTGTCCTCTTCAGGCACGTCAACAGGCTGGGGCGACTCGGGGGCACTCACGTGGGCTCCTTGGTAGGGGCAGGCCGGTACTGCTCCCAAGAGCGTACCTAGCAGCAAGGCCCCACAGTGAACCGGTACACTGCTCATCGGTCCCCAGACTTGCCCGGTTGGAGGAACTGGTCAGACTCGCGGCACTCAAAATGCCGTGCCCTTTGGGCATGTGGGTTCGAATCCCACACCGGGCACCACAACATCAGAAGCGGAGGATCACGTTCGCGTGGTTCTCCGCTTTTTGCTGCCCACGGTCACCGGCTGTCGCACACAGTGGTCGCATGAACTTCCATGACACTGACGTGCGACAGAAAGCCATCAGCCTTCTGCGCGGGGGCGCGCGAAACGCGGAGGTGGCCCGCAGCCTCAACGTACCGCTGGGGACGATCGGCTACTGGAAACACCTGGACCGCGCGAAACGCGGCGAGTGTCCCGGCCGCCACGATCCGACGTGCCCCCCGGTGCGACGGGCGGGATCTGGACGAGCCGGCCTATTCCTATTTACTCGGTCTCTATCTCGGGGACGGACACATCAGCCACTACTCCGCGCACCGCGTTCCCAATCTCATGATCACATGCACGGAGTCATGGCCGGGTCTCATGGACGCCTGTGAAGCGGCCATGCGGGCGGTCTTCCCGGAGAACGCGACCTGCCGTGTCCGCAGGACCGGCTGCCGCAACGTGAAGGTCTATTCGAAGCACCTGTATTGCCTCTTCCCCCAGCACGGCCCCGGCAGGAAACACGACCGCCGGATCGCCCTCGAGCCCTGGCAGCAAGTCATCGTCGATGCTTGGCCCTGGGAATTCATTCGTGGGCTCACCCACTCGGACGGGTGTCGGATCACCAACTGGACGATCCGCACGGTTGCCGGTGAGCGGAAGCGGTACGAGTACCCGCGGTACTTCTTCACCAACGCCTCCGATGACATCAGGCGGCTCTACACCGACACCCTGGACAAACTCGGCGTCGAGTGGACGCACTGCACCCGTCACGGCAACCCGTTCAACATCTCCGTCGCCCGCAAAGCCTCAGTAGCTCTCATGGACGCCCACGTCGGGCCCAAGCACTGACGGTGTTCTACTTCGCGATGTCGTCCTCGCCGATGTGGTGGACGCGGAGCATGTTCGTCGAGCCGGAGACGCCGGGCGGGGAGCCGGAGGTGATGACGACCGTGTCGCCCCGGCGGCAGCGGCCGTAGCGGAGGAGCAGTTCGTCGACCTGGTCGACCATCGCGTCCGTGGAATCGACGCAGGGGCCGAGGAAGGTCTCGACGCCCCAGGTCAGGCTGAGCTGGGAGCGGGTCGCCTGGTCAGGGGTGAAGGCCAGGAGGGGGATCGGTGAGCGGTAGCGGGAGAGGCGGCGGGCGGTGTCACCGGACTGGGTGAAGGCGACCAGGAAGCGAGCGCCCAGGAAGTCGCCCGTCTCGGCTGCCGCCCGGGCCACCGCGCCGCCCTGGGTGCGGGGCTTGTTGCGTTCGGTCAGGGGCGGGAGGCCCTTCGCCAGGATGTCCTCCTCCGCCGCCTCGACGATGCGCGCCATCGTGCGGACCGTCTCGACGGCATGCTTGCCGACGCTGGTCTCGCCGGAGAGCATGACCGCGTCGGTGCCGTCGATGACCGCGTTGGCGACGTCGGACGCCTCGGCCCGGGTCGGGCGGGCGTTGTCGATCATCGAGTCGAGCATCTGGGTGGCGACGATGACCGGCTTGGCGTTGCGCTTGGCGAGTTTGATGGCGCGCTTCTGGACGATCGGGACCTGTTCCAGTGGCATTTCGACGCCGAGGTCTCCGCGGGCCACCATGATGCCGTCGAAGGCGGCGACGATGTCGTCGATGCTCTCGACGGCCTGGGGCTTTTCGATCTTGGCGATGACGGGGAGGCGGCGGCCTTCCTCGTCCATGATGCGGTGGACGTCCTGGATGTCGCGCCCGGAGCGGACGAAGGACAGGGCGATGACGTCGAAGCCGGTGCGCAGGGCCCAGCGGAGGTCGTCCTCGTCCTTCTTGGAGAGGGCGGGGACCGAGACGGCGACGCCGGGGAGGTTGAGACCCTTGTGGTCGCTGATCACGCCGCCTTCGAGGACGGTGGTGTGGACGCGGGGGCCGTCGACGGCGGTCACTTTGAGGCAGACCTTGCCGTCGTCGACGAGGATGCGTTCGCCGGTGGTGACGTCGGCGGCGAGGCCGGCGTAGGTGGTGCCGCACATGCGTCCGTCGCCTTCGGCGCCGTCCTCGACGGTGATGGTGAAGGTGTCGCCGCGGTCAAGGAGTACGGGGCCTTCGGTGAAGTGGCCGAGCCTGATTTTCGGGCCTTGAAGGTCGGCGAGGAGGCCGACGCTGCGTCCGGTCTCGTCGGCTGCTTTGCGCACCCGGTGGTAGCGCTCCTCGTGTTCGGCGTGGCCGCCGTGGCTGAGGTTGAATCGGGCTACGTCCATTCCGGCGTCGACCAGGTCTTTGATCTGGTCGTACGAGTCGGTGGCGGGTCCCAGGGTGCAGACGATTTTTGCTCGGCGCATGAAACGAGCCTATGAGTTACCGACTGGTAGTGAATTGGCCGGGCATGACTACTCAACAGACTTTGCGTGAAGCGTTATTGACAAGTGTTGAATTGTGCGGCAGAGCGCTCCGATGAGCACGCGAAGGAATTCGTTCGCGTTTTCGGGGATTGCTCCGCCGGGGGTCACAGGCGCGGCGGCACCATCGTGAAGCGGGCGTTGATCGCGGCGTGGACGCGCTGGCGCTGGGGTTCGAGGTCGAGGGGGGCCGGGGTGTCCTCGGCGGCGCCGGCGAAGGCCGCCGAGCGCATGCGGCCGGGGGCCTGGGGGTGGACCGGCGGGGCGCTCTCGGCGCCGATGTCGGCGAGTTCGACGAGGGCGGAGAGGCTGGTGCCGAGAGCTTCGGCGTACTCGCGGGCACGCTGGACCGCTTCGTGCACGGCTTTCTTGCGGGCTTCGCGGTGGGCGGGCGAGTCGGGGCGCAGGGTCCACCAGGGGCCGTCGACGCGGGTGAGTTCGAGGTCGGCGAGGCGGGTGGTGAGTTCGCCGAGGGCGGTGAAGTCGGTGAGTTCGGCGGTGACGCGGACGCTGCCGTGGTAGGTGCGGACGCGTTCGCCCCGGCCGTGTTTGGTGAGTTCGGGGGTGATGGAGAAGGCGCCGGTCTCCAGGCGTTCGACGGCGTCGCCGTAGGACTTGACGAGGTCGAGGATGCCGGCGTTGCGGCGGGTGAGGTCGTCGAGGGCGGAGCGGCGGTCGCGGCCGCGGGCGGCGACGGTGATGCCGATGCGGGCGATCTCGGGGTCGACTTCGAGGCGGGCCTCGCCGCGGACGGCGATGCGGGGGGCCTCGGGCGTGCCGTAGGGGACGGCGGGCTGGGAGGCGTCTGGGGTGGCCGCGGTCATACGCCCCACTCTGTCATGTCTGGGCTGGTTGGCGGCCGGGGATGCGGGGGCCGAGTCATCAGATCGCAACCTGCCGGGTCTGTTGCGGCAGGTCATGCACGGGTCAGAATCTACGCGCGTTATCTACGCGCGTCGTTCAGAGATTCCGCAAGGGGAGCCAGACATGCCGTTGAACCGCCGGAAGTTCCTGGAGAAGTCCGCCGTGACGGGGGCGGGGGTGGCGCTGGCCGGTGCGGTCTCGGCGCCGGGTGCGCAGGCGGCCGAGGCGAAGCGGGGCGCCAAGCGGTACGCGTTCACGGTGCTCGGTACGACGGACCTGCATGGCAACGTCTTCAACTGGGACTACTTCACGGACAAGGAGTTCGACGACAAGGACCACAACGACGTCGGCCTCGCGAAGGTCTCGACGCTGGTGAACCGGGTCCGTGCGGAGAAGGGCCGCCGCAACACGCTGCTGATCGACGCGGGCGACACCATCCAGGGCACGCAGCTGTCGTACTACTACGCCAAGGTGGACCCGATCACCGCCAAGGGCGGGCCGGTGCACCCGATGGCGCAGGCGATGAACGCGATGGACTACGACGCGGCGGCGCTCGGCAACCACGAGTTCAACTACGGCATCCCGGTGCTGCGGAAGTTCGAGCAGCAGTGCGATTTCCCGCTGCTGGGTGCGAACGCGCTGGACGCGAAGACGCTGCGGCCGGCGTTCGCGCCGTACAGCATGCACCGGTTGCGCACGCCGCACGGGCGGGACGTGAAGGTGGCGGTGCTGGGGCTGACCAACCCGGGCATCGCGATCTGGGACAAGGCGAACGTGCAGGGCAAGATGACGTTTCCGGGTCTGGAGGAGCAGGCGGCGAAGTGGGTGCCGAAGCTCCGCTCGATGGGCGCGGACGTCGTCATCGTGTCGGCGCACAGCGGCTCGTCGGGGAAGTCGTCCTACGGTGACCAGCTGCCGTACATCGAGAACGCGGCCGCTCTGGTGGCCGAGCAGGTGCCGGGCATCGACGCGATCCTGGTCGGGCACGCGCACACGGAGATCCCCGAGTACTTCGTCACCAACAAGGAGACCGGCAAGCAGGTCGTGCTGTCGGAGCCGCTGAAGTGGGGCCAGCGGCTGACGCTGTTCGACTTCGAACTGGTCTGGGAGAAGGGCTGCTGGAAGGTCGAGAAGGTCGGTGCGAAGGTCCTCAACTCCAACACTGTGGAGGAGGACCCGAGGATCACGAAGCTGCTGGCCGACGAGCACGAGAAGGTCGTGGCGTACGTCAACCAGGTCATCGGCACGAACGCGGCGGAGATGACGTCGGCCGAGGCGCCGTACAAGGACGTGCCGATCATCGACCTGATCAACCACATCCAGGCGGACACGGTGAAGCAGGCGCTGGCGGGCACGGAGCACGCCGCGCTGCCGGTGCTGTCGCAGGCGGCGTGCTTCTCGCGCAGTGCCCGGATCCCGGCCGGCCAGGTGACGATCCGGGACGTGGCGGGTCTGTACGTCTTCGAGAACACGCTGGAGGCGCGTCTGATGACGGGTGCGCAGATGAAGGCGTACCTGGAGTTCTCGGCGAACTACTACGTGCAGACCGCCGCGGACGCCCCGGTGGATCCGGCGAAGCTGACGAACGCGAACGGCACGCCGGACTACAACTACGACGTCGTGAGCGGTCTGGCGTACGAGATCGACATCGCGAAGCCGGCCGGGTCACGGGTGACGAACGTGCGCTTCGAGGGGCAGCCGCTCGCGGACGACGCGAAGTTCGTGTTCGCGGTGAACAACTACCGGGCCAACGGCGGGGGCAACTTCCCGCACGTCGCCGCGGCCCAGGTGCTGTGGTCGAACTCGGAAGAGATCCGCAACACCATGATCGCCTGGGTGAAGGCGAAGGGGTCGATCGACCCGGCCGCGTTCGCCGCGGTGGACTGGAAGCTCACCCGTAACGGCACGCCCGTGTTCTGAGCCGCGCGCTTCGTCACCTTCGGTCGTCGACCAGCGGGGTCAGAGCCGGTGCCTCGCGGGGCGGCGGGACGTGGGTCCGCCGGGTGAGGCCGAAGGTGGTGAAGGCGGTGCGGGCGGGGAGTGCGTAGGCCTCCCCGCCCGTCACGGAGTTGAGGATGATCGCGCTGCGCCAGGCGGCGAGGCCGAGGTCGGGGGCCCCTACGCCATGGGTGTGGGTCTCGGCGTTCTGGACGTACACCGTGCCGGTGACGGACGGGTCGAGGACGAGCCGGTGGTCCTCGTCGATGCGGGGCCGTTCCCGGTTGTCGCGGCGCATATAGGGGTCGAGGCCGGCGAGGATCCGGTCGAGGGGACGCTCGCGGTAGCCGGTGGCGAGGACGACGGCGTCGGTCGTGAGACGGGAGCGGCTGTCCTGCGGGCCGTGCTCCACGTGGAGTTCCACCTTGGTCGTCGCGACCCGGCCGGCGGTGCGGACGCGTACTCCGGGGGTGAGGACGGCGTCGGGCCAGCCGCCGTGCAGGGTGCGGCGGTACAGCTCGTCGTGGACGGCGGCGATGGTGGCGGCGTCGATGCCCTTGTGCAGCTGCCACTGGCCCTCGACGAGCCGGTCGCGGGTCGATTCGGGCAGGGCGTGGAAGTAGCGGGTGTGGTCGGGGGTGAAGTGCTCCAGGCCGAGCTTGGAGTACTCCATGGGGGCGAAGGCCTCGGTGCGGCCCAGCCAGTGCAGTTTCTCGCGCCCGGCGGGCCGGTGGCGCAGCAGGTCGAGGAAGATCTCGGCGCCGGACTGCCCGATGCCCACGACGGTGACGTGTTCGGCGGCGAGGAGCGCGGCGCGGTGGTCGAGGTAGTCGGCGGCGTGCAGGACGGGCACCCCGGGGGCTTCGACGAGGGGCTTGAGGGGGTCGGGGACGTAGGGCTCGGTGCCGATGCCGAGGACGACGTCGCGGGTGTAGGTCCGGCCGAGGGCTTCCGCTTCCCCGTCGGCGTCGAGCTGGGTGAAGTCGACTTCGAAGAGGTCGCGTTCGGGGTTCCAGCGGACGGCGTCGACCTGGTGGCCGAAGTGGAGCCCGGGGAGGTTCTCGCTGACCCAGCGGCAGTAGGCGTCGTACTCGGCGCGCTGGATGTGGAAGCGCTCGGCGAAGTAGAAGGGGAAGAGCCGCTCGCGGGACCTGAGGTGGTTGAGGAAGGTCCAGGGGCTGGTGGGGTCGGCGAGGGACACCAGGTCGGCGAGGAAGGGGACCTGGATGGTGGCGCCGTCGATGAGCAGGCCGGGGTGCCAGGCGAAGGCGGGGTTCTGGTCGTAGAAGACGGTGTCGAGGCCGTCGAGCGGGTGAGCGAGCGCGGCGAGGGAGAGGTTGGCGGGGCCGATGCCGATGCCGACGAGGTCGCGGGGGGCGTCGGGGGCGGGGGCGGGGTTCATCGGGGGGTGTGTCCTTCCACGAGGGTGGCTCGGCTCGCTGCCGCGAGGTGCAGCAGGGCGGCCAGGTCGTCGGGCCCGGTGGCGGGGTTGAGGAGGGTGGCTTTGAGCCAGAGCCGGCCGTCCAGGCGGGCCCGGCCGAGGACGGCGGAGCCGTCGGTGAGCAGGGCGCGGCGCACGGCGGCGACGACGGCGTCGGTGGCGCCGGTGGGCCGGAACAGCACCGTGCTGATGACGGGCGGGGCGTGCAGCTCGAAGTCGGGGTGCCGGTCGACGAGGGCGGCGAACTGCCGGGCGTGGTCGCAGACCTGGTCGACGAGGGCGCCGAGGCCGCTGCGGCCCAGGGTCTTGAGGGTGACGGCGACCTTGAGGACGTCGGGGCGGCGGGTGGTGCGCAGGGAGCGGCCGAGCAGGTCGGGCAGTCCGGCCTCGGTGTCGTCGGGGGCGTTGAGATAGTCGGCGTGCTGCCGCAGGGCGGCGAGGTCGCGGGCGTCCCGGACGGCGAGGAGGCCGGCGGCGACCGGCTGCCAGCCGAGTTTGTGCAGGTCGAGGGTGACGGTGTCGGCGGCGGCGAGCCCGGTGAGGCGGGCGCGGTGCCGGTCGCTGAAGAGGAGGCCGCCGCCGTAGGCGGCGTCCACGTGCAGCCGGGCGCCGTGGGCGGCGCAGCGGGCGGCGATCTCGGGCAGCGGGTCGATGCGTCCGGCGTCGGTGGTACCGGCGGTGGCGGCGACGAGCAGCGGGCCGGACAGGCCGGTGAGGGCCTCGTCGAGGGCGTCCGGGTCGAGCGTGCCGCCCGGGGCGGGTACGACGACGGGTTCGGGCAGCCCGAGCAGCCAGGCGGCGCGGGGAAGCGAGTGGTGGGCGTTGGCCCCGTGCACGAGCCGGACGGTTCCGCGGTGTCTCTCCCGGGCGAGGAGCAGGGCGAGTTGGTTGGATTCGGTGCCGCCGGTGGTGACGAGTGCGTCTGCGGCCCCTGCCCGCTGGGCCAGCGTCCGTGTGACGATCGATTCGAGTTCGGTGGCGGCCGGGGCCTGGTCCCACGAGTCCAGGGACGGGTTGAGGGCCGAGGCGGCGAGGTCGGCGGCGGTGGCGACGGCGAGGGGCGGGCAGTGCAGGTGGGCCGCGCACAGAGGGTGGGCGGGGTCGGCGGCGCCTTCCGCGAAGGCCCGGACCAGGGTGTGCAGGGCGTGCGGGTCGCCTTGCTCGGGGAGGATCTCCCCCACCGCTTCACGGAGCCGCGTGGCGACTGCCCCGGGCCCGCCCGCCGGCAGCGGCCCGCCCCGTGCCCGGGCGCCGGTGTCCAGCGCATCGAGGACGGTGCCGAGCAACGGCCGGAGGGCGTGGGGCCCTTCGGGGCCTGAGGCAAGGGGCGGCGTGCTCATGGGGCTGACCTCCGGGGAGCGGGGCGATACACCCGCACGGCTCAACGACCCGACCCGGGTGGAGGTATCTCCCACGGGGGAATCCGCTCGCAGCGGCGCGGCCGCCGACCGGGGCCGGCCGCCCGTCGAGCGCCCCGTGTCGCCCGACAGGGGTCAACCGCCCGACGAGCGCCCCCCTGTCACCCGACCCGGACCAGCCACCACTCCAGCGCCCCCTATCGCCCGACCCGGACCAGCCGCCAGACCAGCGCCCCCTGCCACCCGACCGCGACCAGCCGCCAGACCAGCACCCCCTACCACCCGACCGCGACCAGCCGCCAGACCAGCACCCCCTACCACCCGACCGCGACCAGCCGCCAGACCAGCACCCCCTGCCACCCGACCGCGACCAGCCGCCAGACCAGCACCCCCTGCCACCCGACCGCGACCAGCCGCCAGACCAGCACCCCCTACCACCCGACCGCGACCAGCCGCCAGACCAGCACCCCCTGCCACCGATTCCGGTTCTCCCCCGCCCCGCCCTGCCGCCCGCGGCTCTCGCCGGTCCTGGGTCCGTCTTCAGGGAGCACCGGGATCATCGCGGGGTGCGATGTCGCCGTGACATGCCGATCAGGAGTGGGACCCCGATGCCGGTACCGGTGCGGCCGCGTGCCGACGACTGACCCTAGTGCCGCGGCAGGCAACGTTCGCCCCGTCGCGACCCCCGGCACGCCCTCTCGCCGCACCGCCCGAAAGCCCGAGTACGCCCCGTACGAGGGCTTCCGCCCGGCACGCCGAGAGCACGCACCGGACGCCGCTCCTCCACGGGCAAACGTTGCCCGCCGCGGCACTAGTGACCGGCGGCTCCCCGGACCCGCAACGCCCGTGCCAGGTCGTCCAGTTGATCCGCCAGTTTGCGGTGCAGCGCGGGGATCGGGCCGGCGTCGCGCAGGCATTCCTCGCCGAGGCGGAGGGTGTCGGCGTCGACGGCGTGGGCGGGGAAGGCCCAGCGGCCTGCGGCGTCGGCGATGGCCGGGCCGCGGCGGTCGGCGACGGCGACCGCGTCGGCGTAGTAGCGCGGGACGTACTCGCGCACCAGGTCGGCCTGTTCGGGCTGCCAGAAGCCGCGGGCG
Source organism: Streptomyces sp. NPDC047880 (assembly GCF_040706515.1). Classification (NCBI taxonomy): domain Bacteria; kingdom Bacillati; phylum Actinomycetota; class Actinomycetes; order Kitasatosporales; family Streptomycetaceae; genus Streptomyces; species Streptomyces sp. NPDC047880. The sequence continues at coordinate 287,112 of NZ_JBEZOK010000002.1, forward strand.
GTGGCGGTGAAGAGGTAGTTGGACAGCTCGTCGGAGCCGAACATGGCCTGCCAGGCGCGGGCCTTGGCGTCCGGGTCGGGCAGGGCGGCCCGGCAGCGGGCCGCGCCCTCCTGGCCGGTGGCGCTCGGGTCGCGTTCCAGTTCGGCGGTGATGGCGGTCTCGTCGGTCGCGCCGAGGGCGGCGAGCCGGGCGAGTACGCGCCAGCGCAGCTCGGGGTCGAGCTCGGGGCCGCCGGGGACGGTGCCGTCGGCGAGCCAGGCGGCGATGGTGTCGGGGTGGGCGGCCACGTCGATGCGGTGGCGTACGGCGATCAGGCGCAGCCCGGGGTTGTCGCCGTCCTCGGTGCGGCGGATGAGGTCGCGGCACAGTTCGGAGAGGGTCGCGAGGGCGGCTGGCCGCTCCCCGGGGGCGACGTAGCGGTCGGCGAGGTACGTGGTGGCGAAGGCGAGCACACCCTGGACGATGGCGAGGTCCGTTTCCAGCGGCAGGTGGGCGCGAGCGGTCTCCAGGTAGGCCTGGGGGGCGAGTTCGCCGTCGCGGACGGCGTCCCGGAGGGCGTTCCAGACGACCGCGCGGGTCAGCGGCTCGGGCAGGCCGGACAGGTCCTTGCGGACGGTTTCGAAGGACTCGGGGTCGAAGCGGACCTTGGCGTAGGTGAGGTCGCCGTCGTTGAGGAGGAGCAGGGCGGGGCGCTTGCCGATGGGGTGGGCGTCGCTGTGCGGGAGGTCGAGGTGGAGGCGTTCGCGCAGGACGAGCTGGCCGCCGTCGTCGCCGAGGTCCCGGTCGTAGAGGCCGACGGCGATGCGGTGGGGGCGGCTGCCGGTGCGGTCGACGGTGAGGGCGCAGGTGCCGTGCTCGCCGGGGGCGACGCGCGGGGTGAGGGTGTCGACGCCGGTGGTGCGCAGCCAGGCGTCGGCCCAGGCGTGGACGTCGCGGTCGGTTGCGCCGGCGAGGTTGTCGATGAAGTCGGCGAGGGTGGCGTTGGCGAACTTGTGCCGGGCGAAGTGCGCGTTGATGCCGGCGAGGAAGTCCTTCTCGCCGAGCCAGGCGACCAGTTGCCGCAGTGCGCCGGCACCCTTGGCGTAGGAGATGCCGTCGAAGTTGAGTAGCGCGGAGGCGGTGTCGTCGACGGCCTCGGGGGCGACGGGGTGGGTGGTGGGGCGCTGGTCGGCGTCGTAGCCCCAGGACTTGCGGGTGACGCCGAAGTCGGTCCACGTGTCGGTGAAGCGGGTGGCCTCGGTGAGGGTCTGGTAGCCCATGTACTCGGCGAAGGACTCGTTCAGCCAGATGTCGTCCCACCACTTGAGGGTGACGAGGTCGCCGAACCACATGTGGGCCATCTCGTGGGCGATGACCATCGCGCGGGTCTGGCGTTCGGTGTCGGTGACGGCGGAGCGGTAGACGAACTCGTCGCGGAAGGTGACCAGGCCCGGGTTCTCCATGGCGCCGGCGTTGAACTCGGGGACGAAGGCCTGGTCGTAGGAGTCGAACGGGTAGGGCTCGTCGAACTTCTCGTGGTAGCGGTCGAAGCAGGCGCGGGTGACGTCGAGGAGTTCGTCGGCGTCGGCGTCCAGGTAGGGGGCGAGGGAGCGGCGGCAGTGCAGGCCGAAGGGCAGGCCGCGGTGCTCGGTGCGCACGGAGTGCCAGGGGCCCGCGGCGACGGCGACCAGGTAGGTGGAGATGCGCGGGGTGGGGGCCGCCGTCCATACGCCGTCGGCCTGTTCGGTGATGCCGTTGGCGAGGACGGTCCAGTTCTGCGGGGCCTTCACCGACAGGTCGAAGACGGCCTTCAGGTCGGGCTGGTCGAAGGCGGCGAAGACCCGCTGGACGTCCTCCATGAACAGCTGGGTGTAGACGTAGGTCTCGCCGTCGGTGGGGTCGGTGAAGCGGTGCATGCCCTCACCGGTGCGGGAGTAGCGCATCCGCGCGTCCACGCGCAGTTCGTGCTCGCCGGCGGTGAGGTTCGGCAGGGCGAGCCGGTTGCCGTCCAGGGACTCCGGGTCCAGGGGGTGTCCGTCGAGGGTGACGGAGCGCAGCTCGGCGGGCTTGAGCTCGACGAAGGTGTCCCCGTCCACGCGGGCAGCGAACCTGATCAGGGTGTGGGAGTCGAAGGTCTCGTCTCCGCCGGTCAGGTCGAGTTCGATCGTGTAGCGGTGGACGTCGAGGAGCTCTGCTCGGGTCTGCGCTTCGTCGCGCGTCAGTACGGACATGCGTGACATGCTGCCTGATGCCGTCGGGAAGGCACAGAGGCGGATCGGTACGTGCCCAATGTCCCGTCTAGGTGCGGTCCTTTTCGAGCTCCCCGGCGTGCGCCCCCATGGGCCGCTGCGTCGGCACGCGCGCGTCGGGGTGCGGCAGTGCGGGGCGCGTGGAGTGTGCGGCGGTCCCGGTGTGTTCCCCCACGAGGGCGCGCAGGCGGTGCACTTCCCGTTCCAGGGCGAGCCGGCGCCGGTGGGCGTCGTAGAGGTAGCGGACCTTGGTGCGCAGGGCCCAGGGGTCGACGGGTTTCAGGACGAGGTCGGCGACGCCGAGTCGGAAGGCGGTGGTGGTCAGTTCGTGGTCGGCTCCGAAGCCGGTGAGCAGGATCACCGGGATGTGCTGGGTCTGCTCCACACGCCGCATGTAGCGCACGACCTCCAGCCCGCTGACGCCCGGCATGCGCACGTCGAGCAGCAGCAGGCCGACCTGGCCGCGGAGCACCTGCTTGAGCGCCTCGTCGCCGCTGGTGGCCCGGCCGAGCAGGTAGCCCAGCGGGGCCAGGGCGCTTTCGAGCGCGTACAGCGTGTCCTCGTGGTCGTCGACGATGAGGATCCTGGTATCCGACGGCATGGCCCGACGCCCCTCCCTCGTGGAGGTCCAGAGTAGTCCGGGACACTGACGCGGAGTGCTCGTCAGCTGACATGCTGTGTACAGCGCAGCATGCCCCCGGCGGGCCGCCGTGTCACTCCCCCGGGGCGCGCGCGAGGTCAGTTGCCGCCTGGGGCGGCGCCGTTGAGCGCCTCGTCCGCGATGCGCTCGTGGTGGCGGATGACTTCGGCGACGATGAAGTTCAGGAACTTCTCGGCGAAGGCCGGGTCTAGCTTGGCGTTCTCGGCGAGGGACCGCAGCCGGGCGATCTGGCGGGCCTCGCGGGCCGGGTCGGCGGGCGGCAGCTGGTGCTGGGCCTTGAGGTGTCCGACCTGCTGGGTGCACTTGAAGCGCTCGGCGAGCATGTGGACGACGGCCGCGTCGATGTTGTCGATGCTGTCGCGCAGCCGGGCGAGCTCTGCGCGGACGGCGGGGTCGACGTCGGGGGAACCGGTGGTGCTGGTGGTCATGGGGCGTCAGCCTACGGGGATCACGCCGGGTCGCCGAGGGCCGTCTCATCCTTCGGCGGTGTGAGTCGTTTGTGGAAGTGGACGTCCTCGTGGCCGCCGGGGACGCCCCCGATGCGGGCCCGTTCCCGGAAGCCGAGCCTCGGGTAGAAGCCGGGCGCCTGGAAGCTGTACGTGGAGACGATCATGTCGGTGCAGCCGCGTCGGACGGCCTCGTCCTGCGCCGCTCGTAGGAGCCGGCCGCCCCAGCCGCAGTGCCGCCGGTCCTCGCGCACCCACAGCAGGTCCACCGAGCACAGGGTGCCCCAGGTCCAGGCGGTGAGCCCGCCGACCAGGTCGCCGCTGTCGTCGGTGACGGAGACGGAGAGGGGCTCGGTCACGGCCCCGCCGGCGGCGGCGGTGTTGAAGGCGGTCAGTTCCTCGTCGAGCCGTCTCTCGAGGTCGTCGTCCCGGCCGCCGACCCGGAGCGAGCCCGCTGGGGTGTGCTGTTCGCTGGTCACGGCCCGGAGTCTGCCGGAGCGGCCAGGGCGGCGGCGACCGGATTTCGCCGCCCGGAGTGTGCCGGGGCGGCCAGGGCGGCGGCGACCGGATTTCGCCGCGCCGGGGCCCGTCCGCGGCGGGGCGTGCCCTCGTACAGTGGAACCGGGTTCAGGGGCGTCTTGGGGGTGAGGCGTGGCGAAGGACGGGCCGGTCGAGCACGGCTACCCGCATCTGGAGACGGTGCGGGCGGCCATCACGGCGTTGTACAGACGACTGTCGTACGACACGGTCCGGACGTTCGAGACCAGCGTGCTCCCCGTCGACGTGGCGTTCTGCGACACCGACGACCTGCATCCGGGGGTGCAGCGGGTGGCGCACGAGCTGGTGCGGCACTACCGGCTGCCGGACGCCCGGCTGATCGTGAGCTTCCGGGAGATGCGGCACGCGGCGAACGTGGAGCTCACGCCCGGGCCGGAGTACTTCGTGGAGTTGAACGACCGGTTCCGTACGCATCGGCGGGACATCGGCGCGGCTCTGGCGCACGAGGTGATGCACGTGTACCTGCATCGCCTCGGCCTGTCGTTCCCGGGCGTGCGGGACAACGAGATCCTCACCGACACCGCGACGACGTACCTGGGAGCGGGGTGGCTGCTGCTGGACGCGTTCCGGGAGGACGGCGCGTCATCGCAGAAGCTGGGGTATCTCACGCCGGAGGAGTTCGGGTACGTGCTGGCCAAGCGGGCGCTGGTCTTCGGGGAGGACCCGTCGGTGTGGTTCACCAGTGCGCAGGCGTACACGGCGTATGTGAAGGGGAGGGAGCTGGCCCGCCGTGACGGGCAGGAGCCTCCGCTGACGGCGGCGGGGTGGGCGGGGCGGCGGCGGTACGCCCGGGACCGGCGGCACGCGCCGGCGGGTCCGCCGCAGCCGGGGGTGCGCTACGCGTTCTCCCCCGACGGGGGCGGCCGGCTGCGGGTGTCGTTCCCGTGCCCCACGTGTCACCAGCGGATCAGGGTGCCGGTGCGGGGGCGGGTCCGGGCACGGTGTGCGCTGTGCCGGAGCGTGCTGGAGTGCGATACGTAGCGGGTGCGTGCCGGATCCCGGCGGTCAGTGGGGGTGGTCGCCGCTGGTGATCTCGCGGTACTGCTCCACGGTCGGCTTCTCGATGCGGGCGTCGGGTCCGTACATGGCCTTCGCGAGCCGGGCGCGCAGCCGCTCGGACCGTTTGATCCTGCGGCGCACGCCCGCCGCGTCGATCTCGGGCCCGATCTCGTGGGGCGGGCGCTGTTCGTGCTGGGTGAGGGTGAACAGCTCGGCCTGGGTGAGGGGCTCGTGGACCTCGATGTACTCGCCGGTGGGCAGCCGCTTGATGGTGCCGGTCTCCCTGCCGTGCAGCACTTTGGCGCGGTCGCGGCGCTGCAGGCCCATGCAGATCTTCTTCGTGACGATGAACGCGGCGACCGGCAGCACGAAGACGCCGATCCGCACGAACCAGGTGATCACGTTGATGGACAGGTGGAGGTGGGTGGCGACGATGTCGTTGCCGCCGCCGATCAGCAGCACCGCGTACAGGGTCAGCCAGGCCACGCCGAGGCCGGTGCGCACGGGCGCGTTGCGCGGCCGGTCCAGGATGTGGTGCTCGCGCTTGTCGCCGGTGATCCACGCCTCGATGAAGGGGTAGAGGCCCAGGGCGAGCAGGATCAGCGGGAACAGCGAGAAGGGGATGAACACGCCGAGGACGAGCGTGTGCCCCCAGAAGTTGATCTCCCATCCCGGCATCACCCGGATCAGGCCCTCGGAGAACCCGAGGTACCAGTCGGGCTGGGCGCCGGTGGTGACCAGGTCGGGGCGGTAGGGGCCGAAGGCCCACACGGGGTTGATCTGGGCGATGGCGCCCATCACCGTCAGGACGCCGAAGACGAGGAAGAAGAAGCCGCCGGCCTTGGCCATGTACACCGGCAGGAACGGCATGCCGACGACCGACCGCTCCTGGCGTCCGGGGCCGGGGAACTGGGTGTGCTTGTGGTAGAAGACCAGGATCAGATGGGCGGTGACCAGGCCCAGCATGATCCCGGGCAGCAGCAGGATGTGGACGGGGTACAGCCGCGAGATGATGTCCTCGCCCGGGAACTCCCCGCCGAACAGGAAGAACGACAGGTACGTCCCGACGATCGGGATGGACAGGATCGCGCCCTGGGCGAAGCGGATGCCGGTGCCGGACAGCAGGTCGTCGGGGAGGGAGTAGCCGGTGAGGCCGGTGATGATGCCGAGCATCAGCAGGCTCCAGCCGAAGAGCCAGTTCAGCTCGCGCGGCTTGCGGAAGGCGCCCGTGAAGAACACCCGCATCATGTGCACCAGCATGCCGGTGATGAAGACCAGGGCCGCCCAGTGGTGGATCTGGCGGATCAGCAGCCCGCCGCGCACGTCGAAGCTGATGTCCAGCGTGGACTCGAACGCCTTGCTCATGAGGACGCCGTTGAGCTCCGTGTAGGAGCCGTGGTAGACGACCTCCTGCATGCTGGGCTCGAAGAACAGGGTGAGGTAGACGCCGGTGAGGATCAGCACGACGAAGCTGTAGAGGGTGACCTCGCCCAGCATGAAGGACCAGTGGTCCGGGAAGACCTTGCGCATGTTGGCCTTGGCCAGGCCGTAGAGCCCGAGCCGCCCGTCCGCCCAGTCGGCGAGCTTCTCGCCCTTGCCGGTGGGAGGTCTCCGGTCGGAGTCCGTCCCGTACACCCGTCGTGCGCCGTCGTCGCCCATACGTCGTCGCCTCCCCGTCGGATCCTTCCCAGCGTGGCACGGCGGCGCGGCCGTGCAAACGGGGCGTGGGCCAAGGGGCGGGCCGGTTGGGCCAGGGGGGCGAGGGCCGGTCAGCGGCTGCCGGGGTCCCTGACGATCCCTTGCGCCCGGGCGGCCACGAGCCACTTCGGGAACTCGCCCACCAGCCGGTCGTACAACTCGGCGTCCGGGACCTTTCGCGGGTCCTGCCCCGCGTGGAAGAACCCGGCGTTGTCGACGACCCGCTTGGCGGGCACGGCCAGCTCGTCCAGCTTGCGCAGGAAGTCGAACTGCTTGCTGCCGGGGTCGCCGAACCCGATGAACTGCCAGAACAGCGGCAGCCTGGCCGCCTTGCACAGATAGCGTTCCGCGGCGAGCTTGTTGATCGGCCCGCCGTCGGTCTGGAACACCACCAGGGCGGGTTGCGTCGAGCCGCTTTCGAGGTAGTGGTCGATCACGGCGTCCATCGCCAGGTGGTAGCTGGTCTTCCCCATGTGCCCGAGGCCGGCCACGATCCGCTCGATCCGCCCCTCGTGCCCGGCCAGGGCGATCTCGGTCTCGGCGTCGACATCGGTGGAGAAGAACACGACGGGCACGCTGCCGTCGTCGTCGAGGTGGGCCGACAGCCCGAGCACCCGGTCCGCCAGCGCCTGCACGCTGCCGTCCCGGTAGTACGGCTTCATCGAGCCGGAGTAGTCGATGACGAGGTAGACCGCGGCCCGCAGCCCGTCGAGGCCGTGCTTGGTGAGGGACACCCCGGCGCTCTTGTAGAGGTTCACCAGGGCGGGAGCGGTCTCCTGCACCTTGCTCAGACTGATCGCGACCATGGGTCGCATCCTCTCACTCCTCGACGACCACTCCGATCACTCCTGGACCACCGCCCCGTTCACTCCTGGACCGGACCGTTGCTCCGGTCACTCCTCCACGACCGCACCGTCGCTCAGCTCCAGCACCCGGTCGGCCAGGCCGAGGAGTTGGGGGTCGTGGGTGGCGACGAGGGCCGTGACACGCTCGCTGAGCACCACGGCCCGCAGCAGCTCCATCACCGCCAGGCCGGTGGCGGCGTCGAGCCGGCCGGTCGGCTCGTCGGCGAGCAGCAGGGCAGCTCGCTTTCGCCGAGCGCGGACAGGTCGGTCCCGTCCACCACGACACGGCCGCGCTGCGGGCAGTCGAGGCCGCCGATCAGGTGGAGCAGCGTCGACTTGCCGGAGCCCGAACGGCCCTTGAGGGCGACGAGTTCACCGCGCCGGACGGCGAAGGAGGCCCCGCGCAGCGCGTGCACGGCCGCGGCCCCCGTGCCGTGGACGACCTGCTGTCCCTGCTCGGCGTCGCCGACTGCCGGGACCGTCGTCCGCAGGCGATGTCCGGTGGCCAGCAGCAGCGCGTCGCGATCGCCGTCGCCCTCGCCAACGCCCCCGCCGTCCTCCTCGCCGACGAGCCGACCGGCGAGCTGGACTCGGCGACCGGGCAGCAGGTCTTCGCGGCGTTCCGCCGGGCCAACGAGGAGCTGGGGACGACGATCGTCATCGTCACGCACGACCAGGCGGTCGCCGGCGAGGTCCGCCGCACGGTCGCGATCCGCGACGGCCGCACCTCGACGGAGGTGCTGCGCCGCACGGAGGTCGACGAGACGGGCCGGGAGTCCCTGGTGGCCCGTGAGTACGCGATGCTCGACAGCGCGGGCCGTCTCCAGCTGCCGGCCGAGTACACCGCGGGCCCTGGGCATGGCGGACCGGGTGCTGCAGGAGCTGGAGGAGGACCACCTCCAGGTGTGGCCGGACGGGCACGCGAACGCACCCGGAACCGGGAACGGCTGAGGACGTGCGACGGCGCCCGCCCAGTCGTCCGGTCGGGGACAAGGGGCAGGCGCCGTCAGTGTTCCGCACGCCTTTGTGCGGGACGTCCTGTGAGGTGCGGTCGGACCACGGGTGAGGTGGTCGGACCGCGGGTGAGGTGCGGTCAGACCATCAGCGCGCGGTCCGTCGGGCGGATCGGCGCCGGCAGCTCGCTCGCGCCCGTGAGGGCACGGTCCACTCCGCGCGCCGCCGAGCGGCCCTCCGCGATCGCCCAGACGATGAGCGACTGACCGCGGCCGGCGTCACCGGCCACGAACACGCCCGGCACGTTGGTCCGGAAGTCGGCGTCGCGGGCGATGTTGCCGCGCTCGTCGAGCTCCAGGCCGAACTGCTCGACCAGACCGTTGTCCCGGTCGGTGCCGGTGAAGCCCATGGCGAGGGTGACCAGCTGCGCGGGGATCTTGCGCTCGGAGCCCGGCTTCGGGGTCAGCTTGCCGTCGATGAACTCCACCTCGGTGAGGTGCAGCCACTGGACGTTGCCGTCCTCGTCGCCCTCGAAGTGGGTCGTCGAGACGGAGTAGACCCGCTCGCCGCCCTCCTCGTGCGCCGAGGTGACCTTGTACAGCATGGGGAAGGTCGGCCAGGGCTGGTTGACCGGGTGCCGCTCCTCGCCCGGGCGGGGCATGATCTCCAGCTGCGTGACGGAGGCCGCGCCCTGGCGGTGGGCGGTGCCCACGCAGTCCGCGCCGGTGTCGCCGCCGCCGATGACCACGACGTGCTTGCCCTCGGCGGAGATGGGGGGCGCCACGAAGTCGCCCTCCTGCACCTTGTTGGCCAGCGGCAGGTACTCCATGGCCTGGTAGATGCCCTTGAGTTCGCGTCCGGGCACCGGCAGGTCACGGGCCGTGGTGGCGCCGACGGCCAGGACGACCGCGTCGTAGCGCTTCTTCAGGTCCGTGGCCTTCAGGTCGCGGCCGATCTCGACGCCCGTGCGGAAGCGGGTGCCCTCCGCGCGCATCTGCTCGATGCGGCGGTTGATGTGCCGCTTCTCCATCTTGAACTCGGGGATGCCGTAGCGGAGGAGGCCTCCGATGCGGTCCGCGCGCTCGTAGACGGCGACGGTGTGACCGGCGCGGGTCAGCTGCTGGGCGGCGGCGAGGCCGGCCGGGCCCGAGCCGACGACGGCGACGGTCTTGCCGGACAGGCGCTCCGGGATCTGCGGGGCGACGTCCCCGGTCTCCCACGCCTTGTCGATGATCGAGACCTCGACGTTCTTGATGGTGACCGGCGGCTGGTTGATGCCGAGCACACACGCCGCCTCGCAGGGAGCGGGGCACAGACGGCCGGTGAACTCCGGGAAGTTGTTCGTCGCGTGCAGACGCTCCGAAGCCGCCGCCCAGTCCTCGCGGTAGGCGTAGTCGTTCCACTCGGGGATCAGGTTCCCGAGCGGACAGCCGTTGTGGCAGAACGGGATGCCGCAGTCCATGCAGCGGCTGGCCTGCTTGCTGATGATGGGCAGCAGCGAGCCGGGGACGTAGACCTCGTTCCAGTCCTTGACGCGCTCCTCGACGGGGCGGGACTTGGCGAGCTCGCGCCCGTGGTTCAGGAAGCCCTTCGGGTCAGCCATTGATCGCCGCCTCCATCATCTTCTCGTGGGTCTCGGTCTCGGAGAGACCGGCTCGCTCGGCGGCGTCCTTGGCGGCGAGCACTGCCTTGTACGTGCTGGGGATGATCCTGCTGAAGCGCTCGACGGCGGTGTCCCACTCGGCCAGGAGCTTCTCGGCGACGGTGGAGCCCGTCTCCTCCTGGTGGCGGCGGACCACGTCGTGCAGCCACTGCTTGTCGGTGTCGTCCAGCGGCTCGACGGCGTCCAGGTTGCCGACGTTGACGTTGTCGCGGTCCAGGTCGATCACGTAGGCGATACCGCCGGACATGCCGGCCGCGAAGTTGCGGCCCGTCTCGCCGAGGACCACCGCGTGACCACCGGTCATGTACTCGCAGCCGTGGTCGCCCACGCCCTCGGAGACGACCGTGGCACCGGAGTTGCGGACGCAGAACCGCTCGCCGACCTTGCCGCGCAGGAACATCTCGCCGCCGGTGGCGCCGTAGCCGATGGTGTTGCCGGCGATGACGCTGTACTCGGCGAGGTGGTCGGCCGCGCGGTCCGGGCGGACGACGATCCGGCCGCCGGACAGGCCCTTGCCGACGTAGTCGTTGGCGTCGCCCTCCAGGCGGAGCGTGACACCGCTCGGCACGAACGCGCCGAAGGACTGGCCGGCGGAGCCGGTGAAGGTGATGTCGATGGTGTCGTCGGGCAGGCCCGCACCGCCGAACTTCTTCGTCACCTCGTGGCCGAGCATGGTGCCGACCGTGCGGTTGATGTTGCGGATCTCCACCTGGGCGCGCACCGGCTGGGCGTCATGGGCACCGGTTGCGGAGAGCGCGTCGGCGGCCAGCTTGATCAGCTGGTTGTCGAGCGCCTTCTCCAGACCGTGGTCCTGGGCGATCAGCTGGTGGCGGACCGCGCCCTCGGGCAGCTCGGGCACGTGGAACAGCGGCTCCAGGTCCAGGCCCTGCGCCTTCCAGTGGTCGACCGCGCGGGTCACGTCGAGCGCCTCGGCGTGGCCGACGGCCTCCTCGATGGAGCGGAAGCCCAGCTCGGCGAGGATCTCGCGGACCTCTTCGGCGATGAACTGGAAGAAGTTCACGACGTACTCGGCCTTGCCGGAGTAGCGCTCGCGCAGCACCGGGTTCTGCGTGGCGATGCCGACCGGGCAGGTGTCCAGGTGGCAGACGCGCATCATGACGCAGCCGGAGACGACGAGCGGCGCGGTCGCGAAACCGAACTCCTCGGCGCCGAGCAGCGCGGCGATGACGACGTCACGGCCGGTCTTCAGCTGGCCGTCGGTCTGGACGACGATGCGGTCGCGCAGGCCGTTGAGCAGCAGCGTCTGCTGGGTCTCGGCGAGGCCGAGCTCCCAGGGACCGCCGGCGTGCTTCAGCGAGGTGAGCGGCGAGGCGCCCGTACCGCCGTCGTGGCCGGAGATGAGCACGACGTCCGCGTGCGCCTTGGACACACCCGCGGCGACCGTGCCGACGCCGACCTCGGAGACCAGCTTGACGTGAATCCGCGCCTGCGGGTTCGCGTTCTTCAGGTCGTGGATCAGCTGGGCGAGGTCCTCGATGGAGTAGATGTCGTGGTGCGGCGGCGGCGAGATGAGGCCGACACCGGGCGTCGAGTGACGCGTCTTGGCGACCCACGGGTAGACCTTGTGGCCGGGCAGCTGGCCGCCCTCGCCGGGCTTGGCGCCCTGGGCCATCTTGATCTGGATGTCGTCGGAGTTGACCAGGTACTCGGAGGTCACACCGAAGCGGCCGGAGGCGACCTGCTTGATGGACGACCGGCGCGCCGGGTCGTACAGGCGCTCCGGGTCCTCGCCGCCCTCACCGGTGTTGGACTTGCCGCCCAGCTGGTTCATGGCGATGGCGAGGGTCTCGTGCGCCTCCTGGGAGATGGAGCCGTACGACATGGCGCCCGTGGAGAAGCGCTTGACGATCTCGGAGACGGGCTCGACCTCGTCGATGGAGATCGGCTTGCGGTCCGACTTGAAGCCGAACAGGCCGCGCAGCGTCATCAGGCGCTCGGACTGCTCGTTCACGCGCTCGGTGTACTTCTTGAAGATGTCGTACTTGCCGGAGCGCGTGGAGTGCTGGAGGCGGAAGACCGTCTCGGGGTCGAACAGGTGCGGCTCGCCCTCGCGGCGCCACTGGTACTCGCCGCCTATCTCCAGCGCGCGGTGCGCCGGGGCGATGCCGGAGGCCGGGTAGGCCTTGGCGTGCCGGGCGGCGACCTCCTTGGCGACGACGTCGATGCCCACGCCGCCGATCTTGGTGGCCGTGCCGTTGAAGTACTTCTCGACGAAGGCCTCGTCGAGACCGACGGCCTCGAAGACCTGGGCGCCGCGGTAGGAGGCGACGGTCGAGATGCCCATCTTCGACATGACCTTCAGCACGCCCTTGCCGAGGGCGTAGATCAGGTTGCGGATGGCCTTCTCGGGCTCGATGCCGGGCAGGAAGGTGCCGGCGCGGACCAGGTCCTCGACGGACTCCATCGCCAGGTACGGGTTGACGGCGGCGGCGCCGTAGCCGATGAGCAGGGCGACGTGGTGGACCTCGCGGACGTCACCGGCCTCGACCAGCAGGCCCACCTGGGTGCGCTGCTTGGTGCGGATGAGGTGGTGGTGGACGGCCGCGGTGAGCAGCAGCGACGGGATCGGCGCGTGCTCGGCGTCCGAGTGACGGTCCGACAGGACGATCAGGCGGGCGCCGTTCTCGATGGCGGCGTCGGCCTCGGCGCAGATCTCCTCGATGCGGGCGGCCAGGGCGTCACCGCCGCCGTGCACCCGGTACAGGCCGGAGAGCGTGGCGGCCTTGAAGCCGGGCATGTCGCCGTCGGCGTTGATGTGGATGAGCTTGGCCAGCTCGTCGTTGTCGATCACCGGGAAGGGCAGCAGGACGCTGCGGCAGGAGGCCGCGTTCGGGTCCAGCAGGTTGCCCTGCGGGCCGAGCGAGCTGCGCAGGGAGGTGACCAGTTCCTCGCGGATCGCGTCCAGCGGCGGGTTGGTGACCTGCGCGAACAGCTGGGTGAAGTAGTCGAAGAGCAGCCGCGGGCGGTCCGACAGGGCGGCGATCGGCGAGTCGGTGCCCATCGAACCGATCGGCTCGGCACCGGCCTTGGCCATCGGCGCGAGGATGACGCGCAGCTCCTCCTCGGTGTAGCCGAAGGTCTGCTGGCGGCGGGTGACGGAGGCGTGCGTGTGCACGATGTGCTCGCGCTCGGGCAGGTCCTCGAGCTCGATCTCGCCGGCCTCGAGCCACTCCGCGTAGGGGTTCTCGGCGGCGAGCTCGGCCTTGATCTCGTCGTCCTCGATGATGCGGTGCTCGGCCGTGTCGACGAGGAACATGCGGCCGGGCTGGAGGCGGCCCTTGCGGACGACCTTGGAGGGGTCGATGTCCAGGACGCCGACCTCGGAGCCGAGGACGACGAGGCCGTCGTCGGTGACCCAGTAGCGGCCGGGGCGCAGGCCGTTGCGGTCGAGGACCGCGCCGACCTGGGTGCCGTCGGTGAAGGTGACGCAGGCCGGGCCGTCCCAGGGCTCCATCATCGTGGAGTGGAACTGGTAGAAGGCGCGACGGGCCGGGTCCATGGAGTCGTGGTTCTCCCACGCCTCCGGGATCATCATCAGCACCGAGTGCGGCAGCGAGCGGCCGCCCAGGTGCAGGAGCTCCAGGACCTCGTCGAAGGAGGCAGAGTCGGAGGCGTCGGGCGTGCAGACCGGGAAGATCCGGTCGATGGCCTTGTCGTCGCCGCCGAACAGGTCCGAGACGAGCTGCGACTCGCGGGCCACCATCCAGTTGCGGTTGCCCTTGACGGTGTTGATCTCACCGTTGTGCGCGACGAACCGGTACGGGTGGGCCAGCGGCCACGACGGGAACGTGTTCGTCGAGAACCGGGAGTGCACGAGCGCGATCGCGGAGGCGAAGCGGCGGTCGGACAGGTCTGGGAAGAAGGGCTCCAGCTGGCCGGTGGTCAGCATGCCCTTGTAGACGATCGTCCGGGCGGACAGCGACGGGAAGTAGACGCCGGCCTCGCGCTCGGCGCGCTTGCGCAGCACGAAGGCCTTGCGGTCGAGGGCGATGCCCTGGGAGGCGCCGTCACCGACGAAGATCTGACGGAAGACCGGCATGGTCGACCGGGCGGTGGCACCCAGGAGCTGGGGCGCGACCGGCACCTCGCGCCAGCCGAGGACGGTGAGGCCCTCGTCGGCGGCGATCGTCTCGATCTGTGAGACGGCGTCGGCGGTGGAGTCCTCCGGCAGGAAGGCGATGCCGACGGCGTAGGAACCGGCGTCGGGCAGTTCGAATCCGGCCACGTCACGGAAGAAGGCGTCCGGGACCTGCGACAGGATGCCGGCACCGTCGCCGGAGTCGGGCTCGGAGCCGGTGGCACCACGGTGTTCGAGGTTGCGCAGAACGGTCAGAGCCTGCTCGACCAGGGTGTGGGACGCCTCGCCGGTGAGGGTGGCGACGAAGCCGACGCCACAGGCGTCGTGCTCGTTGCGGGGGTCGTACATACCCTGCGCAGCAGGGCGAGCATCCATGAACGACCAGTTCTGGCCATTCGCGGAATGCTGGGACGGCTGGCGCGGCGTACGCATCGGCTCTCCCGTCGTCGTCATGTGGCATATGCAAGTGCCGAGGGACGACGTTGGCCCTCGCGTGATCGCAAAATTTCGTGCAGGTTACATGATGGAGCGGTTCTCGGGAACCGGGATAATCCGTTCCAGCATGCGGACACTGCGGGGTTCGCGGCGGGGGTACCGCGCCAGCAGTGGAAGCTATGGAGGGGCCGCACGGAACGATCGGGTCAGATCGCTTTCCGTCGGCCCGGGGAGCGGGACGGGCCTCTTCGCCCACCCGCTGGGTGCGCGGCGAGCGTCGTTGCCCGCAGCGCTTACGGCTCATGCCCGGTGGTCGCACACCCGAAACCAACGAGTAACGACTACTTATGCGATCCCTTGCATAAGTTCAGGTCGCGCTATCCTACGGCCGTTCCGAACAAGGTGCCCAGGGCGTACGTCACACCGGCCGCCGCGCCACCCAGGAACAGCTGCCGCAGACCGCTGTACCACCAGGTGCGCGCCGTCACCTTGGCCACCACCGCACCGCACAGGAAGAGCCCCAGCAGCGCCAGCAGTACGGCCGGCCACATGCTGCTCGCCCCCAGCAGATAGGGCAGGACGGGAACCAGCGCGCCCAGCGCGAAGGAGCCGAAGCTCGACACCGCGGCCACGGTGGGCGAGGGCAGATCGCCGGGGTCGATCCCCAGTTCCTCCCGGGCGTGGATCTCCAGCGCCTGCTCGGGGTCCTTCGACAGCTGCCGGGCCACCTCCCGGGCCAGCCGCGGCTCGACTCCCCTCGACTCGTAGAGCGCGGCGAGCTCGGCCTCCTCGTCCTTGGGGTGCTTGCGCAGCTGCCGCCGCTCCACGTCCAGCTCGGCCTCGACGAGTTCGCGCTGCGAGGCGACGGAGGTGTACTCGCCGGCGGCCATGGAGAAGGCGCCGGCGGCGAGGCCCGCGAGCCCGCTCAGGACCACGGTGTGCTGACTGACCGCACCGCCCGCGACACCGGTCATCAGGGCGAGATTGGAGACGAGGCCGTCCATCGCGCCGAACACCGCGGGACGCAGCCAGCCGCCGTTCACGTCCCGGTGCGTGTGGTTGTCCCGGTGCGCCTCGTGCAGCGTCGCCTCGGTCTCGATGATGGCCATGAAAAGAACCCCACTCCCCACAGTCC
Source organism: Streptomyces sp. NPDC047880 (assembly GCF_040706515.1). Taxonomy (NCBI): domain Bacteria; kingdom Bacillati; phylum Actinomycetota; class Actinomycetes; order Kitasatosporales; family Streptomycetaceae; genus Streptomyces; species Streptomyces sp. NPDC047880. The sequence goes on from NZ_JBEZOK010000002.1 coordinate 302,833, forward strand.
TGAATGCTCTTTGGACAAGTTCCAGAGTTTTACAACGCAAAAACTACGCCCCGGATTCCTTCCCCGCCAGCAAGGAAAGGCTGGGCTAACCTGCGGTTTTACCATTTGTCGCTCACTTGATCATCAGTGCGCACAGATGTCGACCGGGTGATGCTGGGGCTCGCGAGGCTCGGCGGAGTCACCGGAGTGGGACACATGCCGTATGGCATCGATCGGGCTCCGCGCACGGGCACGGGGCGCACTGCTGGGCCTGGCCGTCGGTGACGCGCTCGGGGCCCCTGCCGAGAACATGAAGCCCTCCGAGATCCGCGCGCGGTGGGGCCGGATCACCGGGTACGTCGCCGAGAGGCCGGCCGGCACGGACGACACCGAGTACGCGATCTTCTCCGGTCTGCTGCTGGCCCGGCACGGCTCCGCACTCACCCCCGCCCATGTGGAAGCGGCCTGGCACGAGTGGATCGCCGACCGCGACGAGGGCCGGTTCCGGGGCGCCGGTTTCAGTGAACGCGGCACGCTGGAAAACCTTCGCCGGGGTCTGGCCGCCCCGATCTCCGCCCAGCACCGGCACGCCTGGAGCGACGGTCTGGCGATGCGCGCGGCCCCCTTCGGGGTGTTCGCGGCGGGCCGCCCGGCGGAGGCGGCCCGGCTGGTCGCGATCGACGGCTCGGTGAGCCACGACGGCGAGGGCATCTACGGCGGCCAGGCCGTGGCCGCGGGCGTCGCGGCGGCCATGGCGGGCGCCCCGTCGGACGCGGTCGTGGCGGCGGCCCTCGCGGTCGTCCCCGACGACTCCTGGACGGCCCGCAGCCTGCGCCGCGCCGTGACCGTCGCCCACCACGGCGAACGCGCGGTCCGCTCCGCGGTCGTCATCGGCGGCTACCCCTGGACCGACCTGGCCCCCGAGGCGGTCGCCCTCGCCTTCGGCGCGTACGCGGCGGCCGACGGCGACTTCGAGGAGTCGGTCCTGACCGCGGTGAACATGGGCCGCGACGCGGACACGACGGCAGCGGTGGCGGGAGCACTGGCGGGAGCGACCCGTGGCGTGTCGGCGATCCCCGGGACCTGGGCGACCCCCATCGGCCCGGTCCACGGCAGATGCCTCCCGGCGATGGCCGGCCACCACGTCCTGGAGGTCGCGGACCTGCTGACACCGGCACCCTGCGGCACAGACCCGGAACCGACGGACTTCGTCCTGGCGGGCGACGGAACGGAGACCCCCTCATGACCACACACGAGGTGACGGCACGCGACATGACGGCCGACCACGGGACAACGCAGGGCGTGACGACACACGGCGGGTCTACACCCGGCGTGACGACACACGGCGGGTCGACACCCGGCGTGACAGCACTCGGCGCGGCGACACACTGCGTGAAGGCACACGAACCCGCGGCCGCCGGCGGCGACACCGCCCCACGGGAGACCAGGCCCCCTCGCGTGACGCTCACGGGCGGTGCGCGGGTGGGAGACAGAAAGGCCGAAGGCCTCCTGCTCGGACTCGCCGCGGGCGACGCGGCCGGCTGGCCCGCCGCCCGCCACAGAGCCGCCCGCATGCCCGACTGGACCCGCCGCCTCACCCGCGAACTCGACACGTTCGCCGAACAGAACGCCACCACCACCCTCCCCGTCCCCATCGCCCTCAACCAACCCCCCGACCCCCTCCGCCTCGGCCCCTCCGACGACGCCGAGTGGGCGGCCTTCGCCGCGGAAGCCCTCTTGCGCGCCGGCGACGACACCGTCCTGAACGACCTCGGCCGAGAGCGCCGCACCCGGGCCGCCATCGACCTCACCTGGAACGCCCTCGCCGCCGAAGTCTCCGCCGCAACGGACCGCGCCCCCGAGATCGAGTCCGCCGTCCTCCCCCTGCGCGCCCGCATCTCCGTCCGCGCCGGCCTCGGCAACCTCGCCACCGGCCTGCGCCCGCCCGCCACCGGCCACGACAACCCCCACTACTTCGACGACGCCGCCTGCGTACGCGCCTGCGTCCTGGCCGTGGCCCACCCCGGCGACCCTCGCAGCGCCGCGAACCTCGCCGAGTTCGACGCCCGTTACACGCAGGACGACGACGGCGTGCACGGCGCCCGCGCCATGGCGGCGGCCCTCGCCCTCGCCCTGGCCGGCGCACACGTCGACGCCTGCGTCACCGCCGCCCTCGCGGAACTCCCCGAGGAGACGGAGATCGGCCGCAACGCCCGCCACGCCCTCCGCCTGGCCGCCGCCGCGGAGAGCGCGTTCGCCCTGGTCCCGCCCCTGGAGCACCAGATCGTCGACCACGTCTACAGCTACGGCATCGCAGCCGCCGAGACGGTCCCGGTCGCCCTCGCCCTGGCCACCGCCGCCCGCGGCCGCATCGCGGAGGCGATCCCCGCGGCGGCCTGCCTGTCCCGCGTCGCGGACTCCGCCCCGGCCCTGGCGGGCGCCCTCACCGGCGCCCTGGGCGGCGGCGCGTCGATCCCCGAGTCCTGGCGGGAGACCTGCCGCACCCTCTCCGGCTGCGCCCTCCCCCGCCTCACCGGCACGGACCTCGTGGAACTCGCCGAGCTCCTGGAAGCCGTGCAACCGGCCCGTCCGGGTGGATGATGCGGCCATGCAGCCCAAATCCCCCATGCAGCCCAAAGCTGATCAAAACACCCCACTGGACGAGCGAATCGCCGGAGCCCTGGTCGGGGCCGCGGTCGGCGACGCGCTCGGCGGCCCCGTCGAGGGTTACTCACCCGAGCAGATCCTCGAACGCCACGGCGGACGCGTCCACGGCGTCGTCGGCCCGTGGCACGGCGACGACTGGCGCACGGCCCGCCCCCTCGCCCCGTACCACAAGGGCGACGGCCACGTCACCGACGACACCCTGATGACCCACGCCCTGGTCCGCGTCTACGCCCGCGTCCGCGACCACCTCGACGCCTACGCCATCGCCGACCACCTGGTCCCCGACCTGATGACCGCACCACGCTGGATCCCGGAACTGGAGGCCGAAGCACTCCCCCTGCAGCGCGTCTTCCTGGCGGAGAAGTGGCTCGTCACGCGGATCCACTACGGCCACGCCGACCCGCGCGAGGCCGGCACCGGCAACATCGTCAACTGCGGGGCGGCGATGTACATGGCCCCCGTCGGGCTGGTCAACGCGGCCGACCCCCGCGCGGCCTACGCCGAGGCCCTCGACATCGCGGGCGCGCACCAGTCGTCGTACGGCCGTGAGGCGGCGGGCGTCCTGGCCGCGGCCGTGGCAGCGGCGTGCACCCCCGGCGCGACCCCGGACTCGGTGGTCTCCCGGTGCCTCTCCCTCGCGAAGGACGGCACCCGGGCCGCGATCGAGCGGGTCTGCGAGGAGGCGTCCCGCCACACGGACTTCGAGTCGGCGCTGCGCCCGCTGCGCGAGGCGGTGGCCCCCTACGACACGGTGGGCCCCGACTACCGCTCCCCCTCGCTCGGCGCCCGCCGCCCTTCCCGCCTGCACGCTATCGAGGAACTGCCCGTCGCCCTGGGCATGCTGGTGGTGGCGCGGGGCGACTACCGGCACGCGGTGCTCGGCGCGGTGAACTACGGCCGCGACTGCGACTCCATCGCCACGATGGCCGGTGCGCTGGCGGGTGCCCTGGGCTCACCGGTCCCCGAGGACTGGGCCAAGACGGTCGCGGAGGCGAGCCGGCTGGACCTCTGGGAGCCTGCGGCCACCCTCACCGCCGTGGCCCGCGAGATCTTCGGCCGGGACGTGGCCCGCCGCCGCGCCCACGAGCAGGCCTTCGCCTCCCTCGGAGGCTCGGCATGCTCCGACTGACCTGGGTCCAGCCGGAAGACCTGATCGGCCACGAACTCCGCCAGGCGGTCCTGGACGGCCGCGAGCCGAAGGCGATCGCGGCCCGCTGGCGAGCGGCGGGCGGACCGGAGGCCCCGGCCGCCGCCGGCGCGTCCCCCACCCCGGCGTCCCGCTACCTGCGCCGGCTGGCCTCGGACCTCCTGGACGAACTGGCCGATCTTCCGAGCCGGCTGGCGGACGACGAACCGACCGACCTGGACAGGATCAGGGCCTCCTGCCCCGCGTGGCCGCGGCCCGTGGAGGTCCGGGTCACGACCCCGCAGCGCCTCGAAGCCGCCTGGCTCGGCCGGGCCGCCGGCTGTCTCCTGGGCAAACCCGTTGAGAAACTGCCTCTGGACGCCATCCGCCGACTGGCCCGGGCCACCGGCAACTGGCCCCTCACCACCTACTTCACCGCCCGGGGCGTCCCCGAGGACCTCCTGCGGCAGCACCCCTGGAACCGCCGCTCGGCAGCCACCTCCCTCGCCGAGAACATCGACGGCATGCCCGAGGACGACGACCTCGACTACCCCCTGCTCAACCTCGTCCTGCTCCAGCGGCACGGCAGGGCCTTCACCCTCACGGACCTGGCCCGGACCTGGCTCGACGAACTCCCCGCCGGGCGGACTTTCACCGCCGAACGCATCGCGTACCGCAACCTGCTGACCGGCGTGGAGCCCCCGCACACCGCCCGCCACCGCAACCCGTTCCGTGAGTGGATCGGCGCCCTGATCCGCGCCGACGTGCACGGCTGGACCAACCCCGGCGACCCGGCCGCCGCAGCCGAGCAGGCCCACCGGGACGCCACCCTCACGCACACCGCCAACGGCGTCTACGCCGCGATGTTCACGGCGGCCGTCATCGCGACGGCCGCGACCGGCGGCCACGACGTCCACGCCTGCGTGCGCACCGGCCTGACCGTCGTCCCACCCCGCTCCCGCCTCGCCCGGGCCGTCCGCGAAGCCGTCGGGCTCGCCCACGAACACCAGGACTTCGACGCGGTCGTCGACGCACTCCACCGCGCCCACGGCGCCACCCACCACTGGGTGCACGCCGTCCCCAACACGGCTCTGATCACCGCCGCCCTCACCCACGCGAACGGTGACTTCACCGGCGCGATCTGCCGTGCCGTGAGCGGCGGCTGGGACACCGACTCGGTCGGCGCGACGGCCGGCAGCGTCGCCGGACTGCTGGCCGGAGACCCCGCGGCGCTCCCCGGCCGCTGGACGGCTCCCCTGAAGAACCGGCTGGCCACGTCCATCGGCGACTTCAACGGCATCGGCTTCGACACCCTCGCCCACCTCACGCACCGGGAGACCCGCCGCCCATGACCGCGCCCACGACCGCGCCCCTCACCGGCCTGCGTGTCCTCGACCTCGCCACCCTCTTCGCCGGCCCGATGGCCGCCACCCTGCTCGGCGACTTCGGTGCCGAGGTCGTCAAGATCGAACACCCGGGGAAGCCGGACCCCTCCCGCGGCCACGGCCCGTCGAAGGACGGCGTGGGCCTGTGGTGGAAGATGCTCGGCCGCAACAAACGGACCATGACACTCGACCTGTCCAAGCCCGGGGGCCGCGCCACCCTCCTGCGCCTGGCCGCCGGCACCGACGTGATCATCGAGAACTTCCGCCCCGGCACCCTGGAGAAGTGGGACCTCGGCTGGCCGGAGCTGTCGGCGGCCAACCCCCGTCTGGTCCTGGCCCGCGTCACCGGCTTCGGCCAGTTCGGCCCCTACGCCCACCGGCCCGGCTTCGGCACCCTCGCCGAGGCGATGAGCGGCTTCGCCGCGATCACCGGCGAACCGGACTCGCCCCCGACCCTCCCGCCGTTCGGCCTCGCAGACTCCATCGCGGGCCTGACGACGGCGTACGCCGTGATGACGGCGCTCGCCGCCCGCGAGCGCACCGGCGAGGGCCAGGTCGTCGACATGGCGCTGATCGAACCGATCCTGGCCGCCCTCGGCCCACAGCCCCTCTGGTACGACCAGCTCGGGCACGTCCAGCCCCGCACCGGCAACCGCTCCCCCAACAACGCCCCGCGCGGCGTCTACCGCACCGCGGACGGCACCTGGGTCGCCGTGTCCACCTCGGCCCAATCGGTCGCGGAACGCGTGATGCACCTGGTCGGCCGTCCGGAACTGATCGACGAGCCCTGGTTCGCCACGGGCGCCGGCCGTGCCCGCCACGCCGACGTCCTGGACGAGGCGGTCGGTACCTGGATCGCCGCGCGCACCCGCGGCGACGTCATGGCCGCCTTCGAGAAGGCCGAGGCGGCGGTGGCCCCGGTCCAGGACGTCCGCGACGTGATGGCGGACCCGCAGTACCAGGCCCTCGGCACCATCACCACCGTCGACGACCCCGAACTCGGCCCGCTGCGCATGCAGAACGTCCTCTTCCGGCTCTCCGCGACGCCCGGCGCGATCCGCTGGGCCGGCCGTCCCCACGGCGCCGACACCGAGGAGGTCCTCACCGAACTGGGCCTGACCGCGGACGACCTCACGGCGCTGCGCGCGGAGGGCGCCCTGTGACGGCGTACCCGCTCACCTGGCTCTACGCACCGGGCGACCGCCCCCACGTGGTGACGAAGGCCCTCACCAGCGGCGCCGACGTCGTCGTCGTCGACCTCGAGGACGCGGTCCCCCCGGATCGCAAGGCCTACGCCCGCAGCGCCACCGCGGAGCTGCTCACGGACCGGCCCCCGGTGCCGGTCCACGTCCGCGTCAACGCGCTGGGCGGCTGGGGCGAGCAGGACATCGCCGCCCTCGTGGGAACGCCGGGCCTGTCCGGGCTGCGGCTGCCCAAGGTGGCCTCGGCCGCCGAGGTCGTCCACGTGGCCCGCCGCACGGCCCGGACCGACCTGTATGCGCTCCTGGAGACGGCCCTCGGCGTGGAGCGGGCCTACGCCGTCGCGACCGCCCATCCCCGTCTGCGGGGCATCTCCCTCGGGGAGGCCGACCTCTGTGCCGACCTCGGCGTTCGCGACGGCACGGGCCTGGACTGGTCCCGCTCCCGGGTGGTCGTGGCCGCCCGCGCGGCGGGCCTGCCGCCACCGGCCCAGTCGGTCCACCCGGACATCCGCGACCAGGAGGGCCTGGCCGCGTCCTGCGCGCACGGCCGCGCCCTGGGCTTCCTGGGCCGGGCCGCGATCCACCCCCGCCAGCTGCCGGTGATCGAGCGGGCCTATCTTCCCGGTGAGAAGGAGATCGAGCAGGCGGAAACGGTCCTCAAGGCGGCCGCCGCCGAGCAGGGTGCCCAAGCCCTGCCGGACGGCCGCTTCATCGACGCGGCGATGGTCACGGCGGCCCGCCGCATCCTTTCCATCGCCCGCCACCGCTGACACACCGAAGCCCGCGACCCGACCCACCCCGTCCTCGGCCCGCCACCGCTGACACACCGAGGGCGCCCGGGGAGAGTCCCGGGCGCCCTCGGCACGTCACATGCGGTGAACCGTCAGGTCTTCTTCCCCGACCCGGCCTCGTTCCTGGCATCGTCCGCCCCGGCCTCGTCCGCGGGCTCGTCGTCCTCACCGGCGTCCTCGGCCCGGTCGGCCTTGCCCGCCGCATCGGCCGGCTCGGCACCGTCGGTCTCGCCGCCGGAGGCCTGCGCACCCGGCTCGACGATCTCCTCCCGCCCGGGCCGCTTCTTCGACGACACCACCAGGTACGCGACAGCGAGCACGAACACGAGGATCGAGGTCCAGACGTTCAGCCGGAGGCCCAGGATGTGGTGGGCGTCGTCGACGCGCATGTACTCGATCCACGCCCGGCCCGTGCAGTACGCGGCGACGTACAGGGCGAACGCCCGGCCGTGCCCGAGCCGGAAGCGGCGGTCGGCCCAGATGACCAGGAGTGCCACGCCGATGCACCACAGCGACTCGTACAGGAACGTCGGGTGGTAGGTGCCCGGCACCCGCCCGTCGGAGGAGGAGGTGATCTCCAGGGCCCACGGCAGATCGGTGGGCTTGCCGTACAGCTCCTGGTTGAACCAGTTGCCCCAGCGGCCGATCGCCTGGGCGAAGGCGATGCCCGGCGCGACGGCGTCGGCGTAGGCGGGCATCGGGATGCCACGGCGGCGGCAGCCGATCCAGGCGCCCAGCCCGCCCAGCGCGATCGCGCCCCAGATGCCGAGGCCGCCCTCCCAGATCTTGAAGGCGTCCACCCAGTCGCGGCCCTCGCTGAAGTACAGCTCGTAGTCCGTGATCACGTGGTAGAGCCGGCCGCCGACCAGGCCGAACGGCACGGCCCAGACAGCGATGTCGGCCACCGTGCCGGCCCGCCCGCCCCGGGCGATCCACCGCTTGTTGCCGAGCCAGACGGCAACGAAGACGCCGATGATGATGCAGAACGCGTAGCCGCGCAGCGGAATGGGGCCGAGGTACAGCACCCCGCGTGACGGGCTGGGAATGAAGGCAAGTTCCATGGCAAGGTCGACGCTACCGTGCCGCACCGGGCCCGCGCCGGGCGGCCCGGCTACGGGTCCATAACGGGGGCGTGAGAATTTTCCCTCACCCCTGGTTCGCCTCCTGCACCATCTGCTTCAGCTTGGCCGGGGTCATCGTCCGGTCCTGGTAGATGTTCTTGCCGTCGAACAGCACCGTGGGCGTGCCCGAGAAGTCGCCCTTGTCGAAGGCCTGGTGGGACTTGGCGACCCAGCCGTTGTGCGTGCCCTTCTCGACGCAGGTGCGGAAGGCGGGGGTGTCCAGGCCGTCGACCTTGCCGGCCAGCTCGATCAGCTTGGCGTTGTCAGCGTAGGCGTCGTCGACCTCCGAGGGCTGGTTGTCGAAGAGCACGTCGTGGTACGCGGGGAACTTGCCGGCGTCCTGGGCGCAGGCAGCCGCGTTGGCCGCGTTGCGGGAGCCGGTGCCGCGCATGTTGCCGTCGATGAGCGTGACCAGGTGGTACTCGACCTTGAGCTCGCCGGCGTTCGTCAGGTCGTGGATCACCGGCCGGTACGCCGTCTCGAAGGACTTGCACGCGGGGCAGCGGAAGTCCTCCCACACCGTGAGCGTGGACTTGGCGCTGTCCTTGCCGACCGGGATGGCGAGGCTGTCCTTGCCCTGGGCTCCGGAGGGCGCGACGACCGGGCCCGAGGCCTCGCTGCCGTCGTCCTTCCCGGCGTTGGCCGCCACGACGCCGATCACCGCCGCGAGTCCCAGGACGCCGACGACGGCGCCGCCGACGATCAGCGCGCGCCGGCGCTTGTCCGCGGACTTCTGCTTCTCGCGCTCGACCGCCAGCTTCTCCCGGGCGGTGCGCTTTCCCTCACGGTTCTTCTCGCTCACACCCCGGAAACGAACCGGGGAGGCGCACCGCGCCTCCCCGGCCCCAGGTCCACCCGTACGAGGGATCTGTATGACTTCCCGGCTTGCTACGCCTGCCGGCGCACGCCCTTGGCGAGGTCACCGGCGAGCGCCCGTACGGCCTCCACCCCGGCCGCCGCGTCCGGCGCGTCCAGCATCGCCTTGACGAAGGCCGAGCCGACGATCACACCGTCGGCGAAGCCCGCGACCTCGGCGGCCTGGGCGGGGTTGGAGACGCCGAGCCCGACGCAGACGGGCAGGCCGGTGCCGGTGGCCCGGGTGCGTTCCACCAGGTCCTGGGCCTGCGAGCTGACGCTTGCACGGGTGCCGGTGACGCCCATGAGGGAGGCGGCGTAGACGAAGCCGCTGCCCGCCGCGGTGATCTGCGCGAGCCGCTCGTCCTTGCTGCTGGGGGCGACGACGAAGACGGTGGCGAGACCGTGCTTCTCCGCGTGCTCCCTCCACAGCGCCGACTCCTGCACGGGCAGGTCGGGCAGGATGCACCCGGCGCCGCCCGCCTCGGCGAGCTCGGCGGTGAACCGCTCGACGCCGTAGCGGTCGATGGGGTTCCAGTACGTCATGACGAGGATCGGCTTGCCGGTGGCGGCGTGGGCCTCGCGGACCGTGCGCATCACGTCGGCGATCTTCACGCCGCCGCGCAGCGCGATGTCGTCGGCGGTCTGGATGACGGGGCCGTCGAGGACGGGATCGCTGTGCGGCAGGCCCACCTCGACGACGTCGGCGCCGCCGTCGATGACGGCCTTGACGGCCTCGATGCCGCCGTCCACGGTGGGGAACCCGGCCGGGAGGTAGGCGATGAGGGCCGAGCGCCCTTCGGACCGGGCCGCGGCGAGGGTGTCGCTCAACAGCTCAATGTTCCCGCTCACTTGGCGTCCCCCTCGATCTCGGCGGTGTCGCTGTCCGCGTCGGCGGCGACCTCGGCGTCGGTGTCGTACAGGCCGAAGTAGCGGGCGGCGGTGTCCATGTCCTTGTCGCCGCGGCCGGACAGGTTGACCACGATCAGCCCGTCCTTGCCGAGCTCCTTGCCGACCTCGAGGGCTCCGGCGAGGGCGTGGGCGCTCTCGATGGCCGGGATGATGCCCTCGGTGCGCGACAGCAGGCGCAGGGCCTGCATGGCCGCGTCGTCGGTGACCGCGCGGTACTCGCCGCGGCCGGAGTCCTTCAGATAGGAGTGCTCGGGGCCGATGCCCGGGTAGTCGAGACCGGCCGAGATCGAGTACGGCTCGGTGATCTGGCCCTCGTCGTCCTGGAGGACGTAGGAGCGCGAGCCGTGCAGGATGCCGGGCTCGCCGGCGGTCAGGGTCGCCGCGTGCTCGCCGGTGTCGACGCCGTGGCCGGCCGGCTCACAGCCGATGAGGCGGACGTCGGCGTCCGGGATGAACGCGTGGAACAGGCCGATGGCGTTGGAGCCGCCGCCGACGCAGGCGATGGCCGCGTCGGGCAGGCGTCCGGCACGCTCCAGGAGCTGGCGGCGGGCCTCGACGCCGATGACGCGGTGGAAGTCGCGGACCATGGCGGGGAAGGGGTGCGGTCCGGCGACGGTGCCGAAGAGGTAGTGGGTGTGGTCGACGTTGGCGACCCAGTCGCGGAACGCCTCGTTGATGGCGTCCTTGAGGGTGCGCGATCCCGACTTCACGGCGATGACCTCGGCGCCGAGCATGCGCATGCGGGCGACGTTGAGGGCCTGGCGCTGGGTGTCGATCTCGCCCATGTAGATCGTGCAGTCGAGACCGAACAGTGCGCAGGCGGTGGCCGTGGCCACGCCGTGCTGGCCGGCGCCCGTCTCGGCGATGACGCGGGTCTTGCCCATGCGCTTGGTGAGCAGGGCCTGGCCGAGGACGTTGTTGATCTTGTGGGAGCCGGTGTGGTTCAGGTCTTCCCGCTTCAGGAAGATCCGTGCGCCACCGGCGTGTTCGGCGAACCTCGGCACCTCGGTGAGGGAGCTGGGGCGGCCGGTGTAGTTGACCAGGAGGTCGTCGAGTTCCCTGGCGAACTCGGGGTCGTGCTTGGCCTTGTCGTACTCGACGGCGACCTCGTCGACGGCGGCGACGAGGGCCTCCGGGATGAACTTGCCGCCGAAGGCCCCGAAGTAGCCTTCGGGGCTGGGTGTTTGACCCTCGGGGTCGGGGATGAAGAACTGGCTGGGCATGCGGAAACCTTCACGGTGAGTTGTGTGTGAGTGCACTAGTCGCCGTGGGGACGGGGCTCTGCTGTCGGCCGCGAGCCGTCAGTGGCTGGTCGCGCCCGCGCGGCGGTAGCCGCACATCAGAAAGAGCCCCGCGCCCCTTGCGGGGCGCTGCTGCCATCGCATGCCGTTCACCTGGCCCGGCTCGTCACCGATGACGTACCGGACGCGGCGGCCGTGGACCCGGCGGGCGGGTGCGCGGCAGCCGCGGGGGCGGCAGCCGCGCGCGAGGCGGGCGTACCGGTCCACGGTCGTCATGGTGGGAGTCATCGGGCCAAGCCTAGCGGGAGATCAGCTCCGGCCGTGCCGGAGTGCGGGGTGCTCGCCGGCCGCCACCAGGTCCGAGACCGCCGTTCTGGGGTCCTTGCCGGTGACGAGGGACTCGCCGACCAGCACCGCGTCGGCGCCGGCGTTGGCGTAGGCGATGAGGTCGTGCGGGCCGCGGACGCCGGACTCGGCGATCTTGATGATGTGGTCGGGGATCTCCGGCGCCACCCGCTCGAAGGTGCCGCGGTCGACCTCGAGGGTCTTGAGGTTGCGCGCGTTGACGCCGATCACGCGGGCACCGGCGTCGACCGCGCGCTCGACCTCGTCCTCGTCGTGCACCTCGACGAGCGGGGTGAGCCCGATGGACTCGGCGCGCTCGATGAGGGACTCCAGGGCGGTCTGTTCGAGGGCGGCGACGATCAGCAGCACGACGTCGGCGCCGTAGGCGCGGGCCTCCCACAGCTGGTACGACGTGACGACGAAGTCCTTGCGCAGGACCGGGATGTCCACGCGGGCGCGGACCGCCTCCAGGTCGGCGAGCGAGCCGCCGAAGCGGCGCTCCTCGGTGAGGACGGAGATGACGGCGGCGCCGCCCGCCTCGTAGTCCGCGGCGAGACCGGCCGGGTCGGCGATCGCGGCCAGCGCGCCCTTGGAGGGGCTGGAGCGCTTGACCTCGCAGATGACCTTGACGCCTTCGCCGCGCAGGGCGGCAGCGCCGTCCTTCGCCGCGGGAGCCTTCGCCGCGCGCTCCTTGAGCTCGTCGAGGCTGACGCGCGCCTGCCGCTCCGCGAGGTCGGCACGGACTCCGTCGATGATCTCGTCGAGCACACTCACGCGAGCGGCCCCCTTCCAGACTCTTGACAGTTCCAGCGACCGATCGGAAACCGATGGTCATAGCGATGGTATCCGTAGCGGGGCGTAGGCCCCGCATCCGGTTGACGCCGGTCCCAGTACCTGGACATCCGCCCGTCGATCAAGGATGGAGCCAGCCGCCGAAGGGCAGGTTCCGGACAACCGAGAAGACCAGCAGCAATGCCCCGAGGCTCCACACCAGGCCCGGGCGGGGGTCGATCCGCAGGGGGCGCCCCCGGGCCGCGTGCACCACCCATACGGTCCACAGCACGGCGAAGCCCAGGTAGCCCAGGGTCGCGAGCGCGTTGGCCTGCAGCGCGGTGAGGACGTCCCCGTGGACGAAGGCGTGCGCACTGCGCAGTCCGCCGCAGCCCGGGCAGTAGAGGCCGGTGTAGTGCAGCAGCGGGCAGACGGGGTAGTGGCCGGGCCGGTTGGGGTCCACGGCGCCCACGTAGGCGAAGGCGGCGCCGACGGCGGCGAGGACCCCGGCGGGGACGGCCAGACGGCTCGGGACGCTCTGCGTCACCCTTCGGCTCTCGGCGTTCACGCCAGGCATTGTGCCCCTCACGCGCGTGAGGGGCGGTCCCGGCACCCCGGTGCCGGCCGCCCCTCACGCGACAACGCGGTGTTCCGCGGGGGTCAGCCCTCGGCGCGGGCCGGTGCGCGCTCGCCGGTCATCTGGTGCGGCTGGTGCAGGTCCTTGGGCTGGCCCAGGCCCATCATCCGCATGATGCCGCCGACGACACCGCCGAGCAGCACGACCACCATGCCCGCCCAGAAGCCCACCGGCTGGTCCATCACCATGAACGCGCCCGCGACGCAGAAACCGATGAAGGCGATCGTGACACCGGTCCAGGCGGCCGGGGTGTGACCGTGGCTGCTGCCCGCCATTGCTTGCTCCTCGTTGCTGTGTGCGTGTCTGAGCAGGACGCTCGGGCCCATTGTCCCGCACGGGTACCCGGGAGGTGACCCGGGGTGCTCCCCCGGCTCACTCGTGCGGCTCAGGGCTCCGTCAGTGCGAGCGGCCGGACCACGCGACCGGGGCGGGCCCGGTGGAAGGGCACCTGAGTACGGGGCGCGGGTCGGGCTTCCGGCCGGCACGCCGAGAGCACGCACCGGACGCCGCTCCTTCACGGGCAAACGTCGCCTGCCGCGGCACTAGGCCCCGGTCGGATCCTCGCCGCGGTCGAGTGCCTTCCAGAGGTCCTCGGGCCGGTCGGGGTCGACGGCGGGGGCCCTGCGGCGCGGCTGGGGCGTGCTGGACCGCTCGTAGCGGCCGGACATGCCGGGCCACAGCCGGCCGAACCGCAGGGCGAGCAGCCCGGCCAGGAGGATCAGGACGCCGCCGACGACCGCGACGTACGGCCAGGCGGTGTGGCTGAGGGCGTCGACGGAGGCCGAGGTGTCGCCGGAGGCCTGCGCGGCCTGCTCGTCGAGCGCGGAGCTGTCGGAGGCGCCCAGCAGGGCCGCGGCGACGATGCCCGCGCCGGACAGCGCCAGCAGCGCCGCCACGACCACACGGCCGGCGCGGCGGACCGCGAACACGGCGACGAGCGCGGCGAGGCCCACTATGGCGAGCGCCGCGGGAACGCCCGTGACGTCGCTGCCCTTGGCGGTCAGGGGGAAGGAGCCACCGGCCACCGTCGCGGTGCCCTGCGACCATTGCTGCCGGGTGGCGAGCAGCGCCACGGCAGCGCCGAGTGCGCCGCTCAGCAGCGCGACGGCGAGGCTCAGGCGGCCGGCCCGGGCGGATCCGGGGGCTTCGGAACGGGGGTGAGGTACAGCAGTCACGTACCCCACTATCGCCTGAACCCCGGGCGAACCGTCACCCGGGGTTCATCTCATGCCTTTCCCAGCCGGTTCGCCGTGTGCACGGCCCGCAGCACCGCGGCCGCCTTGTTGCGGCACTCGGTGTCCTCGGCGACCGGGTCGGAGTCGGCGACGATGCCGGCGCCTGCCTGCACGTACGCGGTGCCGTCGCGCAGGAGGGCCGTGCGGATGGCGATGGCCGTGTCGGAGTCGCCGGCGAAGTCCAGGTAGCCGACGCAGCCGCCGTAGAGGCCGCGCCGGGAGGGTTCGAGTTCGTCGATGATCTGCATGGCGCGGGGCTTCGGGGCGCCGGAGAGGGTGCCGGCCGGGAAGCAGGCGGTGAGGACGTCGAACGCCGTGCGTCCTGCGGCGACGCGGCCCGTCACCGTCGAGACGATGTGCATGACGTGCGAGTACCGCTCGACGGACATGAAGTCCACCACCTCGACCGAGCCCGGCTCGCAGACCCGCCCCAGGTCGTTGCGCCCCAGGTCGACGAGCATGAGGTGCTCGGCACGCTCCTTGGGGTCGGCGAGCAGCTCCTCGGCGAGGGCCTGGTCCTCCTGCGGCGTGGCGCCGCGCCAGCGGGTGCCGGCGATGGGGTGCACCATGGCCCGGCCGTCCTCGACCTTGACCAGGGCCTCGGGCGACGAGCCGACGACGTCGAACCCGTCGAAGCGGAACAGGTACATGTACGGGGACGGGTTGGTGGCCCGCAGGACCCGGTAGACGTCCAGCGCGCTCGCGGTGCACGGCGTCTCGAAGCGCTGGGAGGGGACCACCTGGAAGGCCTCGCCGGCCCGGATGCGCTCCTTGATGTCCTCGACGGCCACCTGGAAGTCGGGGCCGCCCCACAGCGCGGTGTACTCCGGGAGCTCGGAGGGCGGGAGGACGGCCGGGGGCTGGGCGACGGCGCGGGAGAGGTCGGCCTCCATGGCGTCGAGGCGGGCGACGGCGTCGGCGTAGGCCTCGTCGACGCCCGTATCCAGGTCGTTGTGGTTGATCGCGTTGGCGATCAGCAGGACCGAGCCCTCCCAGTGGTCCATGACGGCCAGGTCGCTGGTGAGGAGCATGGTCAGCTCGGGCAGCTTCAGGTCGTCGCGCTCGCCGGGGCCGATCTTCTCCAGGCGGCGGACGATGTCGTAGCCGAGGTAGCCGACCATGCCGCCGGTGAAGGGCGGCATGCCCTCCTGGTGGGGCGTGTGCAGGGCTTCGATGGTGGCGCGCAGGGCGGCGAGCGGGTCACCGTCCGTGGGGACGCCGACCGGCGGGGCGCCGAGCCAGTGGGCCTGACCGTCGCGTGCGGTCAGGGTCGCCGCGGACCGCACGCCCACGAAGGAGTACCGGGACCACGAGCGGCCGTTCTCCGCGGACTCCAGCAGGAAGGTGCCGGGCCGCTCGGCGGCGAGCTTGCGGTAGAGCGCCACCGGGGTGTCGCCGTCGGCGAGGAGCTTGCGGGTGACGGGGATGACCCGCCGGTCGGTGGCGAGCTTGCGGAACGTCTCGAGGTCCATGGCCGCTGACCTTACTGATCCCGGGCGGGGCGGTCGGTGCCGCCGTCCTTGAGGAGCACGTCCTCGTCGAAGCAGGTGCGTGCGCCGGTGTGGCAGGCGGCGCCGACCTGGTCGACCTTGACGAGCACGGTGTCGGCGTCGCAGTCCAGGGCGACGGACTTCACCCACTGGACGTGGCCGGAGGTGTCGCCCTTGACCCAGTACTCCCGGCGGCTGCGCGACCAGTAGGTGCACCGGCCGGTGGTGAGGGTGCGGTGCAGCGCCTCGTCGTCCATCCAGCCGAGCATCAGCACCTCTCCGGTGTCGTACTGCTGGGCGATGGCGGGCAGGAGACCGTCGGGGCTGCGCTTGAGGCGCGCGGCGATCTCCGGGTCGAGAGGGCTGGGCGTGCTGGTCATGGTGACCATTGTGCCGGGCGCCACGGACAGGGCTGGTGGAGTGTCCGCTGGGCGGACTCCCGGCGCGGCCGTAGGCTGGGCCGCATGTCGACCCATGCCAAGCGTGAACGACTTCTCCTCGCCGACCTGTTGGAGACCGCGGGCCCGGAAGCGCCCACCCTGTGCGAGGGCTGGACGACCCGGGACCTCGCCGCGCACGTGGTGGTGCGCGAGCGCCGCCCGGACGCCGCCGGCGGGATGCTGATCAAGCAGCTCGCGCCCCGCCTGGAAAAGGTGATGGCGGAGTACGCCGACAAGCCGTACGAGGAGCTGATCCAGCTGATCCGTACGGGTCCCCCGCGGTTCTCCCCCTTCTCCCTCAAGCCGGTCGACGAGGCGTCGAACATCATCGAGTTCTACGTCCACACCGAGGACGTGCGCCGCGCTCAGCCCGACTGGTCGCCGCGCGATCTCGACCCGGTCTTCCAGGACGCCCTGTGGTCCCGCCTGGAGCGCACCGCGCGTCTGATGGGCCGCGGCGTTCCGACCGGCCTGGTCCTGCGCCGCCCCGACGGCCAGACGGCGGTCGCCCACCGCGGCACCCCGGTGGTCACCGTCACCGGCGAGCCGTCCGAGCTGGTCCTGTTCTCCTACGGCCGTCAGAGCGCGGCCAAGGTCGATCTGGACGGTGACGAGAACGCGATCGCGAAGCTGCACGAGTCGAAGCAGCTCGGGATCTGAGGGATCCGAGGGACAGGCGAGAGCCCCGGCCGCACCACGCGGCCGGGGCTCTCGGCAGACGGGGCGTCACCGCACCGGGTGCCCCGCCTCCCGCAGCGTCTCCTTGACCTGCCCGATCCGCAGGTCCCCGAAGTGGAACACCGACGCGGCCAGGACCGCGTCCGCGCCGGCCTCGACGGCCGGGGGGAAGTCGGTCAGCCGGCCCGCGCCGCCCGAGGCGATGACGGGGACCGTGACGTGCTTGCGGACGGCCCGGATCATCTCCAGGTCGTAGCCGTCCTTGGTGCCGTCGGCGTCCATCGAGTTGAGCAGGATCTCACCGGCACCCAGTTCGGCGGCCCGGTGGGCCCACTCGACGGCGTCGATGCCGGTGCCCTTGCGGCCGCCGTGGGTGGTGACCTCGAACGAGCCCGACTCGGTGCGGCGGGCGTCGACCGACAGCACCAGCACCTGACGGCCGAAACGCTCGGCGATCTCGCGGATCAGGTCGGGGCGGGCGATCGCGGCCGTGTTGACGCCGACCTTGTCCGCTCCGGCCCGCAGCAGCTTGTCCACGTCCTCGGCCGTGCGGACGCCGCCGCCGACCGTGAGCGGGATGAACACCTGCTCGGCGGTGCGGCGCACCACGTCGTAGGTGGTCTCGCGGTTGCCCGACGAGGCGGTGATGTCCAGGAACGTCAGCTCGTCGGCGCCCTCGGCGTCGTACACCTTGGCCATCTCGACGGGGTCGCCCGCGTCGCGCAGGTTCTGGAAGTTGACGCCCTTGACGACCCGGCCGTTGTCCACGTCCAGGCAGGGGATGACTCGGACCGCCAGGGTCATGAATCGCGCTCCTCTAGTGCTCTTCGGAGGGTGTCCCTCTGAATGCTTCCACTTCCACCGACACCAGGACCCGGGAGTCCATGAAGCCCTGCACGATCAGCAGGGTCGTGACCGGGCGTACGGCGTCGAACATCTCCTTGTGCGCCCGGCCCACGGCGTCGACGTCCCGGGCGTGTGCCAGGCACACCCGGGTGCGGATCACGGACTCGGGTGCGAGCCCGAACTCGGCGATCGCCTCCAGGGCGGTGGTGAAGGCGACCTTGGCCTGCTCGTAGGGGTCGCCCTCGCCGTAGAGCACGTCGCCCTTGAAAGCGGTCGTGCCCGCGACCAGTACACGGTCGCCCGCCGCGACGGCACGTGCAAAACCGAAGGACTCTTCCCAGGGACTTCCGCTCTGCACACGCCGCACGGTCATGACGACACAGCCTCCAAGGCCTCTTCCAGGGTGAACGCCTTCGCGTACAGCGCTTTCCCTACGATCGAGCCTTCGACACCGAGCGGGACGAGGTCGGCGATCGCGCGGAGGTCGTCCAGCGAGGACACGCCGCCGGAGGCCACGACCGGGCGGTCGGTCGCGGCGCAGACGTTCCTCAGCAGCTCCAGGTTCGGGCCCTGGAGGGTGCCGTCCTTGGCGATGTCGGTGACGACGTACCGCGCGCAGCCCTCCTTGTTGAGGCGCTCAAGCGTCTCGTAGAGGTCGCCGCCGTCGCGGGTCCAGCCGCGGCCGCGCAGGGTGGTGCCGCGGACGTCCAGGCCGACCGCGATCTTGTCGCCGTGCTCGGCGATGACCTTGGCGACCCACTCCGGCGTCTCCAGGGCGGCCGTGCCGAGGTTGACGCGCGTGCAGCCGGTGGCGAGGGCGGCGGCGAGGGTGTCGTCGTCGCGGATGCCGCCGGACAGCTCCACCTTGATGTCCATGGCCCGGGCGACCTCGGCGATCAGTTCGCGGTTGTCGCCGGTGCCGAACGCGGCGTCCAGGTCGACCAGGTGCAGCCACTCGGCGCCGGAGCGCTGCCAGGCGAGGGCGGCCTCCAGCGGGGAGCCGTAGGAGGTCTCCGTACCGGACTCGCCGTGCACCAGACGCACGGCCTGGCCGTCACGGACGTCGACGGCGGGGAGGAGTTCGAGCTTGCTCACAGGGTTCCGATCCAGTTGGTGAGGAGCTGGGCTCCGGCGTCGCCGGACTTCTCGGGGTGGAACTGCGTGGCCCACAGGGCGCCGTTCTCGACGGCCGCGACGAACGGCTTGCCGTGCGTGGACCAGGTGACCTTGGGGGCCTCGATGGCCGGGTTGTGCGTCTCCAGCGACCAGTCGTGGACGGCGTAGGAGTGCACGAAGTAGAAGCGGGCGTCCGCGTCGAGGCCGGCGAACAGCCGCGAACCGGGCGCCGCCTCCACGGTGTTCCAGCCCATGTGGGGCACGACATCGGCCTGGAGCGGCTCGACCGAGCCGGGCCACTCGTCGAGGCCCTCGCTCTCCACGCCGTGCTCGATGCCGCGCGCGAAGAGGATCTGCATGCCGACGCAGATACCCATGACGGGGCGGCCGCCGGAGAGCCTGCGGTCGACGATCCAGTCGCCGCGTGCCTCGCGCAGGCCCGTCATGCAGGAGGCGAAGGCGCCGACGCCGGGCACCAGCAGGCCGTCGGCGTTCATGGCCTTGTCGTAGTCACGGGTGATCTCGACGTCGGCCCCGGCGCGGGCGAGGGCGCGTTCGGCGGAACGGACGTTGCCGAAGCCGTAGTCGAAGACGACGACCTTCTTCTGCTTGCCCGGGGAGCCGCTCAATTCCACACCTCCAGCCTCACGACACCGGCCGTCAGGCACATCGCGGCGCCGATCGACAGCAGCACGATCAGGCCCTTGGGCATCTTCTGCTTGACGAAGGAGTAGATCCCGCCGACGAGGAACAGGCCGACGACGATCAGCAGGGTCGAGGTGCCGTTCACAGGGCGCCCTTCGTGGAGGGGAGGATGCCGGCCGCGCGCGGGTCGCGCTCGGACGCGTAGCGCAGGGCCCGGGCGAGCGCCTTGAACTGGCACTCCACGATGTGGTGCGCGTTGCGCCCGTAGGGCACGTGCACGTGCAGCGCGATCTGCGCCTGGGCCACGAAGGACTCCAGGATGTGCCGGGTCATGGTGGTGTCGTACTCGCCGATCATCGGCGCCATCTTCTCGGGCTCGGTGTGCACGAGGTAGGGCCGGCCGGACAGGTCGACGGTGACCTGGGCGAGGGACTCGTCCAGCGGGACCGTGCAGTTGCCGAAGCGGTAGATGCCCACCTTGTCGCCGAGGGCCTGCTTGAAGGCGGCGCCGAGGGCGAGGGCGGTGTCCTCGATGGTGTGGTGCGAGTCGATGTGGAGGTCGCCCTCGGTCTTCACGGTCAGGTCGAACAGGCCGTGCCGGCCGAGCTGGTCGAGCATGTGGTCGTAGAAGCCGACGCCGGTCTTGATGTCCGTCTTGCCGGTGCCGTCGAGGTCGATCTCGACGAGGACCGAGGTCTCCTTGGTCACCCGCTCTATGCGGCCTACGCGGCTCATGCGCTCTGCTCCTTCTTCAGTTCACGTACCGCGTCGAGGAACGCGTCGTTCTCTTCGGGGGTTCCGGCGGTGACCCGGAGCCAGCCGGGCACGCCGTTGTCCCGGACCAGGACACCCCGGTCGAGGATCTTCCGCCAGATCGCGTGGGAGTCCTCGAACCGGCCGAACTGCACGAAGTTCGCGTCGGACGCGGTCACCTCGTAGCCGAGGGCGAGCAGTTCGGTGACCAGGCGGTCCCGTTCGGCCTTGAGCTGCTCGACGTAGCCCAGCAGCGTGCCGGTGTGCTCCAGGGCGGCCAGGGCGGTCGCCTGGGTCACGGCCGACAGGTGGTAGGGCAGCCGGACCAGCTGGACGGCGTCGACGACGGCCGGGTGCGCCGCGAGGTAGCCCAGGCGCAGGCCCGCCGCGCCGAACGCCTTCGACATGGTGCGGGAGACGACGAGGTTCGGGCGGCCCTGAAGCAGCGGCAGCAGCGAGTCGCCATGGCTGAACTCGATGTACGCCTCGTCGACCACCACCATCGACGGCTTCGCCGCCTGGGCGGCCTCGTACAGCGCGAGGACCGTCTCGGGCGGTACGGCGGTGCCCGTGGGGTTGTTGGGGGTGGTGATGAAGACGACGTCCGGCTGGTTCTCGGCGATCGCCTTCTCGGCGGCGGCGACGTCGATCGTGAAGTCCTCGTTGCGGGGGCCGGAGATCCAGCCCGTGCCGGTGCCGCGCGAGATGAGGCCGTGCATCGAGTACGACGGCTCGAAGCCGATGGCGGTGCGGCCCGGTCCGCCGAAGGTCTGCAGCAGCTGCTGGATGACCTCGTTGGAGCCGTTGGCCGCCCAGACGTTGGCCAGGCCGACCTCGTGTCCGGAGGTGTCGGTGAGGTACTCCGCCAGCCGTGTGCGCAGCTCGACCGCGTCCCGGTCCGGGTAGCGGTTGAGGTTGCGGGCGGCCTCACGGACCCGCTCGGCGATCCGCTCGACCAGCGGCTCGGGCAGCGGGTAGGGGTTCTCGTTGGTGTTCAGCCGTACGGGGACGTCCAGCTGGGGCGCGCCGTAGGGGGACTTGCCGCGCAGCTCGTCCCGTACGGGGAGATCGTCGATGCGTACGTCGTTCACTTGCCCTGGGGAACCTTCCAGTCGAACCTCGCCTTGATCGCCGCCCCGTGGGCCGGCAGGTCCTCCGCCTCGGCCAGCGTCACCACGTGGTGCGCGACCTCGGCCAGCGCGTCCTCGGTGTAGTCGACGATGTGGATGCCGCGCAGGAAGGACTGGACGGACAGGCCCGAGGAGTGGCAGGCGCAGCCGCCGGTGGGCAGGACGTGGTTGGACCCGGCCGCGTAGTCGCCCAGCGACACGGGCGCCCAGGGGCCGATGAAGATCGCGCCGGCGTTGCGGACCCGGTCGGCCACGGCCGCGGCGTCGGCGGTCTGGATCTCCAGGTGCTCGGCGCCGTACGCGTCGACGACCTTCAGGCCCTCGTCGATGCCGTCGACCAGGACGATCGCGGACTGCCTGCCCGACAGGGCCGGGATGATCCGGTCCTCGACGTGCTTGGTGGCGGCGACCTGCGGCGCCAGTTCCTTCTCGACGGCGTCGGCGAGCTCGGTCGAGTCGGTGACCAGGACGGCGGCGGCCAGCGGGTCGTGCTCGGCCTGGCTGATCAGGTCGGAGGCGACGTGGACCGGGTCGGCCGTGTCGTCGGCGAGGACCGCGATCTCGGTCGGGCCGGCCTCGGCGTCGATGCCGATCCTGCCGGTGAAGTAGCGCTTGGCGGCGGCGACCCAGATGTTGCCGGGGCCGGTGACCATGTTCGCGGGCGCGCAGGACTCGGTGCCGTAGGCGAACATCGCGACAGCCGTGGCACCGCCGGCCGCGTACACCTCGTCGACGCCGAGCAGGGCGCAGGCGGCGAGGATCGTGGGGTGCGGCAGGCCGCCGAAGTCGGCCTGGGCGGGTGAGGCGAGTGCGACGGATCCGACGCCGGCCTCCTGCGCGGGCACCACGTTCATGATCACGGAGGACGGGTACACCGACCGGCCGCCGGGCGCGTACAGCCCGACGCGGTCGACCGGCACCCACTTCTCGGTCACGGTGCCGCCGGGCACGACCTGGGTGGTGTGGGTCTCGCGGCGCTGCGCGCGGTGGACGGTCCGGGCGCGGCGGATGGATTCCTCCAGGGCCGCGCGCACGGCCGGGTCGAGTTCCTCCAGGGCGCGGGTGAGGGCGGCGGCGGGCACGCGCACCTGGTCGAGCCTGACCCCGTCGAACCGCTCGGCGGCGTCGATCAGCGCCGCGTCGCCCCGATGATGCACGTCCTCGCAGATCGGACGCACCTTCTCCAGGGCGGCCGCAACGTCGAAGTCGGCTCGGGGCAGCAGGTCGCGCAGGGCGGGGCCCTCGGGAAGGGCGTCGCCACGCAGGTCGATTCGGGAGATCACGTGCTCAATTCTCTCAGAACCCGGTGAGGCGTCGTTCGCGCGTATCAATGGCTGATACAGAACGCCGCAGGGAGCCGGAAGATCACCCTCACGTGGTGTGTTCGGTACATCACTCAGCGGGCATGAACAGGTGTACGAGGAAGTGACTCACGAGTACCCGGGGAGGAAGGAAGAGCTGTGACCGAGGGGGCCGGCGTGCGTGCCGGGGAGCTGCCCGAGGACCTGACCGCGGCCGAGGCCGGTATGTGGCAGGCCTTCCGCAACGGCACCGTGTACGACCTGACCAGCGGCGACGCCGTGGTGGACGATCCGCACGGCGGCCACCCCTGGGGCGTGGAGCGGACCGTTCGGGCCAGGATCGTCTGCTGGCTGCTCCTGGACGGCCCGCCCGCGCTGGCCGGCCGCGTTTCCTCGCTGAAGCTGGTCGGTGTGCAGGTCAGCGGCTCGCTCGACCTCGCGGGCGGCACAGTGGTGCCGTACGTGGAGATGCGCCGGTGCCGTTTCGAGCGGGACGTGCTGCTGCCGGAGGCCCGCTTCACGACGCTGCGGATGGTGGACTGCTCGGTGCCCCGGCTGGAGGCGGCCCGGGTGCACACCGAGGGCGATCTGCATCTGCCGCGCTGCCGCTTCCACCACGGCATCCGGCTCACGGACGCGCAGATCGGCACGGACCTGATGCTCAACCAGGCGATCGTGCACCGGGACCACAGCGGCCGCTCGATCGCCGCGGACGGCATGACCGTAGGCCAGGACTTACAGGCGGAGCTGCTGGAGTCGCACGGCGAGCTGAGCCTGCGCGCCGCCACCGTCGGCGTCTCGCTGAGCCTGCGCGGGGCGCGTCTGTCCAACCCCTACGAGCGGCTCGCGCTGAACGCCCCGCAGCTGACCGTCGAGCGCAGTCTGTATCTCACGCCCGCGGGGGTCGGCGCCCATGCGATGAGCGGGATGACCCCGGCGCAGGGGACGCGGATCCAGCGCTTCGCGTGCGCGGGCGGGGTCCGCCTGGACGACGGCCGGTTCGGGGACGCCGTCGATTTCGAGCGGGCCCGGTTCACCCTCACGGACGACCAGGAGCTGTCGCTGCGCCGGGTGCAGACGCCGGAGCTGCGGTTCCTCGGGGAGCGGCCGGCGCGCGGGCGGGTGGTGCTGTCCGGGGCGAAGGTCGTCAACCTGATGGACCGGTCGGACGCCTGGCCGGGCCCGGGGCGGCTGCACATGGGCGGCTTCGCCTACGAGAACCTGGTGCCGCGCGGGCCGTTCCCGCTGGCCGAGCGGCTGGACTGGGTGGCGGCCGCGACCGCCGAGTACAACCCGGAGCCGTACGAGCGCCTCGCGGCGGTGCTGCGGGCGGGCGGTGAGGACGAGGACGCCCGGGAGGTGCTGCTCGCCAAGCAGCGCCGGCACCGGGAGAGCCTGCCGATGGCGGCCAAGCTGTGGGGCTACGCGCAGGACTGGACGGTCGCCTACGGATACCGGCCGGGCCGGGCCGCGGTGTGGATGGCGGTGCTGTGGGCGGCGGGCTCCCTCGCCTTCGCGCAGGCGGGCCATCCGCCGATGAAGCGGGGCGAGCACCCGGAGTGGAACCCCACGCTGTTCACCCTCGATCTGCTGCTTCCGGTCATAGACCTGGGCCAGACGGGTTTCTGGCAGCTCCGGGGGGCCTGGCAATGGCTGGCGACGGCGATGATCCTGCTGGGCTGGATCCTGGCCACGACGGTGGCCGCGGGGGCCACGCGGCTGCTGCGGCGCAACTGATGGTGCTGATGTGACCACAGTTGTCGAACTGTCGCGGTTTTACGCTCTCTTGACCATCGGATGTACAACTTTCCGCAGGTTCCATGAACGGTCTGGCGCCGCCATGACCAGCCGACTTTCAATGGTCGGCACCATGGCAATGCAGCTCCCGTTCATCCGCGCGACCCGGATGGCAAGGCCCGTCTCCCGCTTCGCCGGCAGGCCGTACGCCGACGACGAGGTGCTGCTCGACGCGCCCGACGCCCGGCTGAGCCCGGCGCTGGTCGCCGCCGCCCGCGGCGACCACGGGCCGGCCGCCACGCTGCTCCTGGCCACCCGCGCGGCCTCCGAGTGGGAGCGGCGCGACCGGTACGTGACCCGGCTGGCCGCCTTCGCCCGGTCGCGGCCCGAGTGGCTGGACGCCTGGCTCGCGACCGCTCCGCAGGACCCCGACGCACTGCTGGCCGGTGCCCAGCTGGCGGTGGACCGCGCCTGGCGGTCACCGGCCCGGGCCGAGCTGCTGCGTGAGGTGAGCCCGCTGATCACGGCCGCCGCCCGGGGCGACCAGCGGGACCCGGTGCCCTGGCGGCTCGCGCTCGACCACGCCCGGGGCGCACAGGCCGGGCACACGTACTTCGAGGAACTGTGGGCGGCGGCCGTACGCCGCGCCCCGCACCACTACGGCTGCCATGTGGCGGCCCTGCGCTACCTGGCCACCTACTGGCACGGTTCGCACCACGAGTGCTTCGACTTCGCCGACCGGGCCGCCCAGGACGCTCCCTCCGGTGCGCTCGTCCAGGCCCTGCCGCTGCGGGCGGCCTTCGGCTATCTCACCGACCGCTGCGGGCCCGAGGTGCCCCGCGAGCGGCTGGACGCGGCCGCCGACCGGGCGATCGCGCTGTCCCCGACGCTGCCGGCCGCCGACCCCTGGCCGGCCCGGATGCGCAACCTGCTGCTGTTCGTCCTGGTGCGCCTTGAGCGCTGGCACGACGCCGCGGAGCAACTGCGCCTGAACGGCCCGTACGCCACCTCCTTCCCGTGGGACCAGGTGTCGGACGACCCGCTCGGCCACTTCCTGCGGGTGCGCGAGGACGTCCTGAACGGAGCGCCCGGGGACCCGTCCGGGCATCCACGGAGTGAACGGGGCGGACGAGTCCGTCCCGGCGACCATTAGGCTTTTACGTCGTGACCACCGTCCGGCTCCCCCTCTTCCCCCTGAACTCGGTGCTGTTCCCGGGGCTCGTGCTGCCGCTCAACGTCTTCGAGGAGCGGTATCGCGCGATGATGCGCGAGCTGCTGAAGACGCCCGAGGACGAGCCGCGCCGGTTCGCCGTCGTGGCGATCCGCGACGGCCACGAGGTGGCCCCGAGCGCGCCCGGCATGCCCGACCCGACGGCCGTGCCCGAGCGGGGGCCCGCGGCGGGCTTCGGCGCGGAGCCGGCCAAGGCGTTCCACAGGGTCGGCTGCATCGCGGACGCGGCGACGATCCGGGAGCGCACCGACGGCTCCTTCGAGGTGCTGGCGACCGGCACAACCCGGGTGAAGCTGCTGTCGGTGGAGGCGTCCGGGCCGTTCCTGACGGCCGAGCTGGAGCCGCTGGACGAGGAGCCGGGCGACGAGGCCGCGCCCCTGGCGGAGGGGGTGCTGCGCTCGTTCCGCCAGTACCAGAAGCGGCTGGCCGGGGCACGGGAGCGGTCCCTGACGACGGGGGCCGACCTGCCGGACGAGCCGGGCGTGGTGTCGTACCTGGTGGCGGCCGCCATGATGCTGGACACGCCGACCAAGCAGCGCCTGCTCCAGTCCCCGGACACGGCCTCCCGCCTGCGCGACGAGCTGAAACTCCTTCGCTCCGAGACGGCGATCATCCGTAGTCTGCCGTCGTTGCCGGCGTCGGAGCTGACGCGCGGCCCGATGAGCCTCAACTGAGCGGATCGGCATGGCGAAGAAGTCGAAGAAGCAGCAACAGCCGGGCGGCACGCCCGCGACGGTGGCCCTCACGGCGGCGGGCGCGAGCTACACGGTCCACTCCTACGACCACGACCCCGCACACCCCTCCTACGGCGAGGAGGCGGCCGAGGCCATGGGCGTCTCCCCCGACCGCGTCTTCAAGACCCTGGTCGCGGACGTCGACGGCGCCCTGACCGTCGCGGTGGTCCCGGTGGCGGGCCAGCTGGACCTGAAGGCCCTGGCGGCGGCCGTCGGCGGCAAGCGCGCGGCGATGGCCGACCCGGCCCTGGCGGAACGCACGACGGGCTACGTCCGCGGCGGCATCTCACCCCTGGGTCAGCGCAAGAAGCTGCCGACGGTCCTCGACGCCTCGGCATCGGCCCACCCGACGATCTGCGTGTCGGCGGGCAGGAGGGGCCTGGAGGTGGAACTCGCCCCGGAAGACCTGCGGCGGCTGACCGGGGCGGTCCTGGCGCCTATCGGCCGTTAGCCGCAGACGACTCCTGGTACGGCCCGGCCGGGAACTCCGGTTCCGGGTCGCGAGGGCCGAACAGTGCCATGAGGCCGAGGTGCAGCACCAGCGCGGCCAGTGGCCACGCCAGGAGCGCTCCCTTCGCGCCCAGCTTCAGCGGCGCGTCGAAGGTCACGCCCCGTCCGACCTCCCGCGCCTGCGCGATCACGTCATCGGCGGGTCCGAGCCACACCCCGATCCGCCAGGCGAGCAACGACCCGAGCAGTCCGCCGAGGGCCAGCCCCACCACCAGCGGCACACCCCCGCGCCGCCGCAGCAGGAAGACGGCCAGCGCGCTGACGGCCCCGAAGGCCAGCCCGAGCAGCGTGAACGTGCCGTCGACGCCGATGGCCTGCTCCCCCTCGGTGTCCTTGAGGAAGACGACCCAGTTCTTCTCCACCAGGTCGCCGACCAGCGGCACGTGCGGCGCGAGCCACCACCACAGCACTCCGAACAGCACGCCGCCGAGCGCCACGGCCACCGCGATCACGGCGGCTTCCCGCAGTTCCGTCTTCATCCCGGGGCCGTCCTGTCCGTACCAGCCGTGCCCGGCGTACTCGGCGTGCTGCGACCCGGGAGCCGCAGGCCCGGCGTCCGGCGGCTGCCACGCGTCCTGTGCGGAGTGTTCGTGCGGTGGCGGAGGCGGAGTCAGTGGTGCGGTCACCCTGCCATCGTGCCAGGCCCGCCTGTGCGCCGCGTCACCGGACGACCGCTCCGCGCTCAACGGACGGCCGCCCGGCGGTACGCCCAGGTCGCCACCGCCAGCGAGACGACGCCCACGGCCCCGCACACCGCGAGGTCCCCGAGTACGAAGACCCAGTCGGGGTGCGGCCCGAACGTACGCGCGAACGCCTCCACGCCGTACGTCGACGGCAGCAGGTCCCGCGCGAAGCGCACGATCTCCGGCATCCGGTCCGCAGGCAGCACACCCAGCAGCAGCGCCGCCGACATGCCAAGCTGCCCGAGCAGCGTGGCCAGTTCCGGCCGGGGCGCGAGCAGGCCCAGCGCCGCGCCGAGCCCGGCGAGCGCGGCGCCCGCGAGCGGGATCACGGCCATGAGGACCCACAGATGGGCCATCGGCAGCCCGAACAGCACACAGCCGAACACCGCGGTCACCACGGTCCCCGGCACGGTGAACGACGCGTACGCCCCCGCCGCGCCCAGCACCACCGCCGCCGGCGGCACCGGCAGCGTCGCGTAGTGGTCGAGCCCGCCACTGGCCCGCAGCTGCCCGAAGTACTGCGCGAGCAGGTTCAGCGCGACGAAGGCGACCACCAGGACCGACGACCCGGCGACGACGGCCTGCGCCTCCGCCCCGTCGTCCACGACCCCGCGCATCAGGATCATGATCCCGACCGACTGGAAGGTCGCCACGAACAGCAGCGGGATCCGCGCCACCCGTGCCCGGGACAGCTGGGCCCGGTACACGGCCGCCAGCGACGGCCAGAGCCGCGCCCGGGGCCCGAGCTCGGCAGCGCCCGGGGCGGGCCCGTCGGCGGCCAGGGCACTGCCCGGCAGGACTTCGGCGGGTACGACACTCACGTCGCGCTGCTCCCCTTCGCTCGGGTCCACTGCGGCAGTCGCCTTTTCGGTACGGATACGACGTCCGGTGTGCTCACGGCCCGCCCGCCCGGCGCTGTGGTGCTCACACCTTCACCAGCCCCTGCTGCACGGCACCGCCGAGGGCCAGGTACACGTCCTCCAGGCTCGGCGTGGCCAGGGTGAAGTCGTCCAGGGCGGCGAAGGCGGACCCGCCGGTGACGGTCGCGACGACCGCCCTGGCCTCCTCCGGTCCGAGCCGCAGCGTCCAGCGGCGGCCCGACTCCACGACACGGTCCCGCAGCGCGGCCACCTCGGGCACGTGCAGCGGAGCCGCGTCCCGCCACACCAGGTCGACCCGCACCTCGCCGGCGACCTGCTCCTTGAGCCCGGCGGGGGTGTCGCAGGCGATCACCCGTCCCCGGTCGAGGACGGCCACCCGGTCCAGTACGGTCTCGGCCTCGATGACGTTGTGCGTGACGAGCAGCACGGTCGTCCCGTGCTCGGCCCTGCGCCGGTCGACCGCGGACCACACGGCGCGCCGCGCGACCGGGTCCATGCCGGTGGTCGGCTCGTCGAGGACGAGCAGCGGCCGCTCCCCCACCAGGGCCGCGGCGAAGCACGCCAGGCGCCGCTGCCCCCCGGAGAGCTTCTTCAACGGCCGGCCGGCGAGCGGCGCGAGTCCCAGCTCGTCGAGGACGGCGTCCCGCTCGGCCCGGGCCTGCCGCACGTCGAGGCCGCGCAGCCGCCCGGTGGTCTCGGCGGCGAGCGACACGGTCAGCTCGTCGAGGGCGGTCGACTCCTGCCCGAGGTAGGCGAGGATCCGCGAGGCCCGCTCGGGATGGCGCACGATGTCGTGGCCGAGGATCTCCACGCCGCCCCGGTCGGGCCGCATGAGCCCGGTGAGCTGGCGCACGAGGGTGGACTTGCCGGCGCCGTTCGGACCGAGCAGGCCGAAGATCTCGCCGCGGCGGATGTCCAGCGTCACGTCGTCCGTGGCCCGGACCTCGGGTGTTCCCGGGGTGCCGCGCCGGCTGCGGACGGCCGGGTAGGTCTTGGTCAGCCCGCGCACCGCGCACACGACGTCACCATCGTGCCGAAATGCCTGTGCCGCGCGCGTACTCACAAGGGACGAGACTACGGGGTCGGCGGCCTTGGTCCGTCCTCGGGGCGGTCCGTACCGGGAAATCCGCCGGCACGGAACTCAGGCGTCGACGGGCGGGTGCTCCACTCCCGTGCGCACGCTGATCTCCCGCCAGAAGCCGGCCCGGATGGCGTACCGGTCCCGCTCGTCGATCTGGTCGTCCTTGTGGGCGAGCAGGCCGAAGCGGGCGGCGTAGCGCAGCAGCTCACCGTCGACGCGGTGCGGGATGCGCGGGTACATCCCGGACAGCTTCTGCAGGTGGCTCTGGTCGCCCAGGCGCTCGACCCAGCGCCGGGCGAAGACCTGTCCCACCTCGAAGGGGTCACCGCCGACGGTGGTGATGTCCTCCTCGCGGTCGGCCCAGCGCTGCTCCGCCGTGGTCAGCTGGGCGAGCGTCGGCATCGAGGCGGCCTCGGGGGGCTCGGCCGCGGGCCGGTCGACCCAGCCCTTGTCGGAGGACCACCGGAGGGTGGCGGAGGCGGGGTGCTGGGCGGGCTGGGTGCCGGGGGCGCGCAGGGCGGCCAGGTCTTTGGGCGTGGGGACCCCTTTGGCGGCGGGAACACGCTCCTCGGTGCCGTTCTGCCCGGGGGCGGCCTCCTGGTGCCGGGGCTGCGGGGCGGGGCGGTCGGTCGCGGCGCCGAGGGCGGACTCGGGCAGCGGCGCGGAGAGGATGGCGGCGATCTCCGGCCGGGGCGCGGGCTGCGGTGCGCACACCCCGGTGTGGTCCTTGGCGCGGACGGCCTTGGTGATCCACGTACGGTCCAGGACGCGCCGCTCGTCGGCTTCCGCCACCAGGTCCTCGGACTGGTTGTAGTCGCCGTCGGCGGCCTGGACGGCCCACAGGTGGACGGCGACGCCGTGTTCCTTGGCGGCCATCATGCCGGGCAGCAGATCGCCGTCGCCGGTGACGAGGACGACGTCGGAGCAGGCGCGGTTGCGGGCCAGTTCGGTGAGTTCGGCGTGCATCGCGGCGTCCACACCCTTCTGCGCCCAGCGGCCGTCGCTGCGGGTCAGGGCGCCGAGCCGGACGGTGACCCGGGGCATCACGCGCAGTCTGCGGTGCTCGGGCTGCGGAACGCGGTCGGGGGCGCCGTCGAACCAGTAGATGCGCAGCAGCGGCTGCTCGGTGTCGGATTCGGCGCGCTCACGCAGCCCCTGGATGAGGGCGGTGTGGTCGACGGTGATGCGGGACCGTGAGGGCTCCCCGGCGAGGAGACTCGCCGCGGCTCCCAGCAGATACCCAGCGTCCACCAGGACGATGCAGCGGTCCACGCGACTCACCCTCTTCCCAGGAGGTTTGCTTCGGGCTTGCTTCGAGTCTGCCCGACGGCGCGGAGGTTAACGGCCCGAACTCGATCTTCGGCGTGGCGTTTCGGCGCCTCCCGCTCCGACCACCCTGTCACGCACGGTAATTGTCCGACATGCGATCGTTGTCGGCCTGTGTGAATCTGGTCGCGGCCCTGGCCCCTAGTCCCCCACAGGAGGCATCACCATGGCCAAGAACAAGAACCGTGACCGTAAGCAGCAGCGTCCGACCGAGCGTGGCCAGCGGGCCGACCGCAGCCCCGCCTCGCAGACCGAGCCCCAGCCCGAGGTCGAGACGACCCCCGGCGAGATGGCGTCGGCCAAGCGAAAGCGCAGCTTCGGCCACAACTGACGCCTGTGTGACGGGATGTTGATCCCGCGCACATGCAGGAGGGGCGTACCCGGTTGCGGGTACGCCCCTCAAGCGCATCGAGAGCCCGTCTCACCCGGCCAGGCAGGACGGTCCGAGCAGCACCTTCAGGTCGCCGAAGAGTGCCGGGTCCGGCTTCACCCGGTGCCGGTCGAGCCGCAGTACGGTCGTCTTGGTCGGCCCCTGGAGCTTGATCCGGACCTCGCTGTCGCCCTTGTGGTGGCTGAGGACCTCGCCGAGGCGGCTGACCAGCGGCGGGGTGACCCGGGTGGCCGGGATGGTGAGGACCACGGGCGCGTTGGTGCCCGCGTTGGACAGGTCCGGGATCATCAGCTCCATCGCGACGAGCCGCGGGACGTCCTCGCGCTTGTCGAGGCGGCCCTTGACGAACACCACGGCGTCCTCGACGAGTTGCGTCGAGACGAGCTGGTAGGTCGCGGGGAAGAACATGCACTCGATCGAACCGGCGAGGTCCTCGACGGTGGCGATGGCCCAGGCGTTGCCCTGCTTGGTCATCTTGCGCTGGAGGCCGGAGATGATGCCTCCGATGGTGACCACGGAGCCGTCGGAATAGTCACCGCCGGTCAGCTGGGAGATGCCCGCGTCGGCCTTGTCGGACAGGATGTGCTCCAGGCCGAACAGCGGGTGGTCGGAGACGTACAGGCCGAGCATCTCCCGCTCCTGGGCGAGCAGATAGGTCTTGTCCCACTCGTCGGGGGAGAACTCCACG
Organism: Streptomyces sp. NPDC047880; assembly: GCF_040706515.1. Taxonomy (NCBI): domain Bacteria; kingdom Bacillati; phylum Actinomycetota; class Actinomycetes; order Kitasatosporales; family Streptomycetaceae; genus Streptomyces; species Streptomyces sp. NPDC047880. The sequence continues at coordinate 334,761 of NZ_JBEZOK010000002.1, forward strand.
TCGAGCCCGAAGCCCGGCTCGCTGGTCTCGGCCTCGCCCATGCCGCCGAAGAGGTCGAACTGTCCCTCGGCCTCCTTGCGCTTGACCGCGACCACGTTGTCGATCATCGGTTCGTAGTGCGCGGTGAGGCCCTTGCGGGTGTGGCCCATGGCGTCGAAGGCGCCGGCCTTGATCAGCGACTCGGTGGTGCGCTTGTTGCAGACCACCGCCTCCACCTTGTCGAGGTAGTCCGGGAAGGAGACGTACTTCCCCTTGGACGTGCGGCACCTGATGATCGACTCGACCACGTTGGTGCCGACGTTGCGCACGGCGGAGAGGCCGAAGAGGATCACGTCGTCGCCCTGGGCCGCGAAGTTGGACATCGACTCGTTGACGTCCGGCGGGAGCACCTTGATGCCCATGCGGCGGCACTCGTTGAGGTAGACGGCCGACTTGTCCTTGTCGTCCTTCACGGACGTGAGCAGCGCGGCCATGTACTCGGCGGGGTGGTTCGCCTTGAGGTACGCCGTCCAGTAGGAGACGAGTCCGTACGCGGCGGAGTGCGCCTTGTTGAACGCGTAGCCGGCGAACGGGACCAGCACGTCCCACAGCGCCTGGATGGCCTCGTCGCTGAAGCCCTTCTTGCGGGCGCCCTCCTGGAAGAGGACGAAGTTCTTCGCCAGTTCCTCGGGCTTCTTCTTGCCCATCACGCGGCGGAGGATGTCGGCCTCGCCGAGCGAGTAGCCGGCGATGATCTGGGCGGCCTTCTGCACCTGCTCCTGGTAGACGATCAGGCCGTAGGTGACGTCCAGGACCTCCTTGAGGGGCTCCTCCAGCTCGGGGTGGATGGGCGTGATCTCCTGCTGCCCGTTCTTGCGCAGCGCGTAGTTCGTGTGGGAGTTCATGCCCATGGGGCCCGGGCGGTACAGGGCCGACACGGCGGAGATGTCTTCGAAGTTGTCCGGCTTCATCAGCCGGAGCAGGGAGCGCATCGGGCCGCCGTCGAACTGGAAGACGCCGAGGGTGTCGCCGCGCTGGAGCAGCTCGAAGGTCGTGGGGTCGTCGAGCGGGAGGCTCAGGAGATCGATGTCGATCCCCTTGTTGGACTTCACCATCTTGACGGCGTCGTCCATGATCGTCAGGTTGCGCAGGCCCAGGAAGTCCATCTTCAGCAGGCCGAGCGACTCGCAGCTCGGGTAGTCCCACTGGGTGATGGTGACCTTGTCCGTGTGCCTGACCCAGACGGGCACGTGGTCGGTGATGGTCTCGCTGGACATGATCACGCCGGCGGCGTGCACGCCCATCTGCCGGACCAGGCCCTCGACGCCCTTGGCGGTGTCGATGACCTTCTTCACGTCCGGCTCGTTCTCGTACATCGCCCGGACCTCGCCCGCCTCCGAGTAGCGGGGGTGCTCGGGGTTGGTGATGCCGTCCAGGTTGATGCCCTTGCCGAGGACGTCGGCGGGCATGGCCTTGGTGATGCGGTCGCCCATCGCGTACGGGTAGCCCAGCACGCGCGCGGAGTCCTTGATCGCGTTCTTGGCCTTGATGGTGCCGTACGTGCCGATCATGGCGACCTTGTCGGCGCCGTACTTCTCCGTCACGTACCGGATCACCTCGACGCGCCGGCGCTCGTCGAAGTCGATGTCGACATCGGGCATGGAGATGCGCTCGGGGTTGAGGAACCGCTCGAAGATCAGGCCGTGCGGGATGGGGTCGAGGTCGGTGATGCCGAGGGCGTAGGCGACGATCGAGCCGGCCGCGGAGCCGCGCCCGGGGCCGACCGCGATGCCCTGCTTCTTGGCCCACATGATGAAGTCGGCGACCACGAGGAAGTAGCCCGGGAAGCCCATCGAGATGATGGTGTCCATCTCGTACTCGACCTGCTTCATGCGGTCGTCCGGGATGCCGTCCGGGAAGCGGCGGTGCATGCCGCGCAGGGTCTCCTCGCGGAACCAGCTGACCTCGGTGTAGCCCTCCGGGATGTCGAACTTGGGCATGAGGTCGCGCTTCTCGAACATGCCCGTGGTGTCGACCATCTCGGCGATCAGGCGGGTGTTGGCACAGCCCTCCTGCCAGGCGTCCGAGGAGTCGATGGCGTACATCTCGTCCGTGGACTTCAGGTAGTAGCCCGTGCCGTCGAACTTGAAGCGGTCCGGGTCGGAGAGGTTCTTGCCGGTCTGGATGCACAGCAGGGCGTCGTGGGCGGTCGCCTCGTGCGCGTAGGTGTAGTGCGAGTCGTTGGTGACCAGCGGGGGGATGCCGAGCTTCTTGCCGATCTCCAGGAGGCCGTCGCGGACCCGGTGCTCGATGTCGATGCCGTGGTCCATCAGCTCCAGGAAGTAGCGGTCCTTGCCGAAGATGTCCTGGTAGTCGGCGGCGGCCTTCAGGGCCTCGTCGAAGTGACCGAGACGCAGCCGGGTCTGGACCTCGCCGGAGGGGCAGCCGGTGGAGGCGACGATCCCCTCGGACCACTGGGAGATGGTCTCCTTGTCCATCCGGGGCCACTTCTGCAGCCAGCCCTCGGCGTACGCGTCGGAGGACAGCCGGAAGAGGTTGTGCAGACCCGTGCTGTTCACGGCCCACATCGTCTTGTGGGTGTAACCACCGGAACCGGAGACGTCGTCCCGCTTCTGGTGCGGCTGGCCCCACTGGATCTTGCGCTTGTTGCGCCGGGACTCGGGCGCGACATAGGCCTCGATCCCGATGATCGGGGTGACCCCGGCCTTCTGCGCTGAATGGAAGAAGTCGTACGCCCCGTGGAGGTTGCCGTGGTCGGACATGGCGATGTGCGTCATGCCCATCTCGTTGCACGCGTTGAACATGTCCTTCAGCCGCGCGGCACCGTCCAGCAGCGAATACTGGGTGTGGACGTGCAGGTGCGTGAACGGCGGCTTTGACACGGCTGCGGCCTCCAGGGGGAACAGGGGTCGGACGGGCCCGGCAGGCTGCGGACAGCCTGGGGGACAGCGTCGAAGTCTATGCCTCGGCACTGACACCCGGAGGCCTGACCCACGTACCTTCTGGCAAGGGCCGCGGGCACTCCCGCGGGCCGCCGCACGTTAGCCGTCAGGGCGGACCAGCCGCCCTGACACGCATGCACCAGGAGGCACCCAGCGATGTCGTTCCCGCAGCTCGACGAGGAGCACCGCGGTGAGGAGATCCTCGCCGTCTTCGACACCGCCTTCGGCGAGCTCCTGGCCGCCGACCCGGCCGCGTTCCGCGTGAAGTTCCGGAAGATGGCGGCCTCGGCCTTCGCCTTCTACCGCGGGACGGCGTGCCTCTTCTACCACGATCTGGACGAAGAGAAGCAGGGCGGGCCGTACCTGGACGAGCGCACCTCGCGCGTGTGGATCCACGGCGACCTGCACGCGGAGAACTTCGGCACGTACATGGACGCCAACGGCCGCCTGATCTTCAACGTCAACGACTTCGACGAGGCCTACGTCGGCCCCTTCACCTGGGACCTGAAGCGCTTCGCCGCCTCCATCGCGCTGATCGGGTACGCGAAGGCGCTCGGCGACGAGCAGATCAGCGAGCTGGTGCGGGTGTACGCGGGCGCGTACCGCCGGCGGATCCACGCCCTGGCGACGGGCGCGAAGAGCGACGAGGTGCCGCCGTTCACGCTGGACACGGCGCAGGGCCCGCTGCTGGACGCGCTGCGTGACGCCCGCTCGCTGACCCGCTTCGGCCTGCTGGACTCGATGACGGAGATCCGTGACTTCGAGCGCCGCTTCGCCTCGGGAGGCGGCTCGGTCGAGCTGGACGCGGCCACGCGCTACAAGGTCCTCGCCGCCTTCGACGGCTACCTGGAGACGCTGCCGGACAGCTCCCTGGCCCGCCCGGACTCCTACCGGGTGAAGGACGTCGTCGGCCGGCGCGGCATCGGCATCGGCTCGGCGGGGCTGCCGTCGTACAACATCCTCCTGGAGGGCCACAGCGACGCCCTGGAGAACGATGTCGTGATCTACATCAAGCAGGCCCAGACCCCGGCGGTGTCCCGGCACATCACGGACCGGGCGATCAGCGACTACTTCCAGCACGAGGGGCACCGCACGGTCATCTCCCAGCGGGCCCTCCAGGCGCACGCCGACCCGTGGCTCGGCTGGACCGAGCTGGACGGCGCGGGCCAGCTGGTCGCGGAGGTCTCGCCGTACGCGGTCGACCTGGACTGGGGCGACATCGACGACCCGGAGGAGATCGCCCAGGTGGTGGCCGACCTGGGCGGTGCGACCGCCGCGATGCACGCGGCGGCGGACGACCAGTCCGGCGAGTCCCTGGTGCCGTTCTCCACGGAGCGGGCCATCGACGCGGCGATCGCGGCCGACGAGGAGGGCTTCGCGCCGCTGCTGGTCGACTTCGCGCACGGCTACGGCGCCCGCGCCCGTGCCGATCACCAGACCTTCGTGGACCTGTTCCGCAACGGACGGATTCCGGGCCTGTGACGGCGAGGCCTCTCACAGGCATCCTTTAGGGGTCCCTTACAGGCCCCCGTGACACACTCTCCTATCGCTATGGACATATCCGGGATCCCGCTCAGAGCCGTACGCGCGGCGCTGTTCACGGCCGTGGTCGTGACGCTCAGCACCGCGTCGCACGTGCTGCTGTCCGGAGCCCCGCTGCCGGTGAGCACGGTGGCCGCGGTCGCCGCCGCCGTGTTCGTGATCGCGTTCGCCCTGGCGGGCCGCGAGCGCTCCTTCGGGAGGATCGCGGCCCTGCTGATCCCGCTGGAACTGGCCGCCGACACGGTGTTCACCACGGGCCAGCACGCCTGTTACGGCCGGGCGGGCGGCCCGGTCGCCGGCCCCCTGCGCTCGGTCGGCCTCGACGTCCTGTGCGGCAGCGAGGTCGGCACGCCCCTGGCCCGGATGGCCGGAGCCACCGGCAGCGACCGGCTCGCGGCCGCGGTCGCCCATGCCGACCCGGCGACCGCCTGGCTGCTGCTCGGCGCGCACATCGGCGTCGGGCTCCTGGCCGCCGTCTGGCTGCGCCGCGGTGAGCGGGCCCTGGCCCAGCTGCTGCGGGCGGTGACGGCCACCACGTTCCGGCCGCTGCTGCTGGCGGTCGCCGCGGTCGCGGTGGATCGGGCTCCGGCCGGCCGGCACCTGCCGGCGCGAGCCACCGACCGCACGCCCACCGCCCGCGACCGGATCCTCGCGCACTCCCTGGGACGGCGTGGACCGCCGTGCTCCCCCGCCTTCACGTAAGAAGGCACCCGCCGCCGCGGGAGGCCCCGCGCCTTCCCCTGCGGCACTTCCGAGCACCGGCAGTCCCCTACGTATCCCGCACACACAGGTGTGCGCGTCCCCCACGGAGAAGATCACCATGAGCAAGCGCAACAGCCAGTCGGCGAAGACGGCGGCCCGTGAGCGGCTGCGCATCGAGCGCGAGCGCGAGGCCAAGCGGGCGAAGACCAAGCGGCAGGTCGTCGTCGCCTGCTCCATCGTCGGCGTCCTGGCGATAGCCGGCGGCATCGGCTACGCAGTCGTCCAGGCCAACAAGCCCACCCACTGGGAGGCTGTGAAGGACGAGAAGGTCGTCACCCCCGCCAACACCACGGGCACCGACGGGACCACGGTCGTCATCGGCAAGGACTCGGCCAAGAAGACCCTGAAGGTCTACGAGGACGCGCGCTGCCCCGTCTGCGCCCAGTTCGAGCAGACCGTCGGTCCGACCGTGAAGAAGGACATCGACGACGGCAAGTTCAAGATGCAGTTCATCGGTGCCACCTTCATCGACAACAAGGACAACGGCGAGGGCTCCAAGAACGCGCTGAGCGCCATGGGCGCCGCGCTGAACGTGAGCGACAAGGCGTTCCTCGACTACAAGGCCGCTCTGTACTCGGCGAAGTTCCACCCGGAAGAGACGACCGACAAGTTCAAGGACGACAGCTACCTCATCAAGGTCGCGGACTCCGTCCCCGAGCTGAAGGACAACAAGAAGTTCCAGGACGCGGTCGAGAAGGGCACCTACGACGCCTGGGCGATGGCCATGTCGAAGACCTTCGACGACAACAAGGACGGCGTGCAGGGCACCCCGGGCTTCGTCATGGACGGCAAGCAGCTCACCGCCGACAGCCAGGGCACGCCGCTGCTGAATGTGGCCGACTTCAACCGGGTCGTGGGCGAGGCCCTCAAGAAGTGACGGCAGGTCAGGGACCGGTCACCACATGAAGAGCGGGCGAACTTCCGGAGTTCGCCCGCTCCGATGCATACCGACCAGTAACCTGATCGGTCGTGACCAGTCGATACAGATCATCGAAGACGTCCGAGGGCCTCAACTCCCTCACCCCGCGCCGCCGTACGGTCGTCAAGGCCGCGGCGGCGACCGCTGTCCTGGCCGGGCCGCTGGCGGCGACCCTGCCGGCGCGCGCCGTCGACCAGGCACCCGCCTTCCTGCACGGCGTGGCCTCCGGCGACCCGCTGCCGGACGGCATCCTGCTGTGGACCCGCATCACCCCGGTGCCCGAGGCGATACCCGGTTCGGGAGTCGGCCCGGACACCGAGGTGAGCTGGGTCGTCGCCCGGGACAAGGCGTTCACCACCGTCGTCGCCAAGGGCTCCACCACCGCCACGGCGGCCTCCGACCACACCGTCAAGGCCGACGTCCGCGGCCTGGAGCCCGGCACCGACTACTGGTTCCGCTTCTCCGCCGGCGGCACCGACTCCCCCGCCGCGCGCACCCGCACCGCCCCGGCCCACGACGCCGCCGTCCCGGGCCTGCGCTTCGGCGTGGTCTCCTGCGCCAACTGGGAGGCCGGTTACTTCTCCCCGTACCGGCACCTCGCCGCCCGCGGCGACCTGGACGCCTGGCTGCACCTCGGCGACTACATCTACGAGTACGGCACCGGCGAATACGGCACCCGCGGCAAGGTCGTCCGCCCGCACGCCCCGGCCCACGAGATCGTCACCCTCGCCGACTACCGCATCCGGCACGCCCGTTACAAGACCGACCCCGACCTCCAGGCGCTGCACGCCACGGCCCCGGTCGTGGCGATCTGGGACGACCACGAGTTCGCCAACGACACCTGGTCGGGCGGCGCGGAGAACCACACCGAGGGCGCGGAGGGCGCCTGGTCCGCCCGCCAGGCCGCGGCCAAGCAGGCCTACTTCGAGTGGATGCCGGTGCGCCCGGCCATCGCGGGCACCACCTACCGCCGGCTGCGCTTCGGCAAGCTGGCCGACCTCTCGCTGCTGGACCTGCGCTCCTTCCGCTCGCAGCAGGTCAAGGTCGGCAACGGCGAGGTCGACGACCCGGACCGCACGCTCACCGGGCGCGCCCAACTCGACTGGCTCAAGGCCGGGCTGAAGTCCTCCGACACGACCTGGCGACTGGTCGGCAACTCGGTGATGATCTCGCCGTTCGCCATCGGCTCGCTCTCCGCCGATCTGCTGAAGCCGCTCGCCAAACTGCTGGGCCTGCCGCAGGAGGGCCTGGCCCTCAACACCGACCAGTGGGACGGCTACACCGACGACCGCCGCGAGATCCTGGCGCACCTGCGGACGAACGCGATCCGCAACACCGTCTTCCTCACCGGCGACATCCACATGGCGTGGGCCAACGACGTGCCGGTGGACGCCGGGACGTATCCGCTGTCCCCGTCGGCCGCCACGGAGTTCGTCGTCACGTCCGTCACCTCGGACAACCTCGACGACATCGTGAAGGTCCCCGAGGGCACGGTCTCCGCGGTCGCCTCACCCGTCATCCGCGCGGCCAACCGCCACGTCCACTGGGTCGACACCGACCGCCACGGCTTCGGTGTCCTGGACATCACGGCCGAGCGCGCGCAGATGGACTACTACGTGATCTCCGACCGCGCCAAGCGCGACGCGACCGCCAAGTGGTCGCGCTCGTACCGCACCCTCAGCGGCACGCAGAAGCTCGAGCGCGTCCAGAACCCGGTGTAACCGCCTACAGGGTCTCGAGGAAGCCGAGTGCCACCCGCCAGGTGGCCTCGGCCGCCTCCTCGTCGTAGTCGGGCAGGTCGGGGTCGGTGTAGAGGTGGCCGGCCCCGGCGTACCGGTACACCTCGACATCGGCTCCGGTGCGGCCCATCCGGAGGTACCAGGCGCTGAGCCAGTCGTCCGTCTCGAAGGGGTCCGGCTCCGCCACGTGCAGCTGGACCGGCAGGTCCTGCGCGGTGGCGTCCGGCGCGATGTCCGACGTGCCGTGCAGCAGGAGCAGGCCGCGCGCCTTGTCGTCACCGAGGGCGAGGGTTTGCGCGATGGAGGCGCCGAGCGAGAACCCGGCGTACACCAGCCCGCGCTCGGAGTACGGCGCGGCGGCCAGCACCGCCCGCTTCAGCAGCTCCTCCTTGCCGATCTTCTCCTTGTGCTCCATGCCCTCCTCGACCTCCTCGAAGGTGCGCCCCTCGAAGAGGTCGGGCGTCCACACCTCGTGTCCGGCCGCTCGCAGTCGGTCAGCGGCGTGCAGCACCGCGGGCCGCAGCCCGAAGGTCGAGTGAAAGAGCATGATGTTCATGAGGCCATGGTGCCAGCCGGGTGTGACGCCCCGAGTGCGCGGCACTACCCACGACGCAGCAGAAGTCACATGTTCATGCACCCCGGGAGCCGGTTAGGTTCGGGGGCATGGAGAACCTGCTACGACCGCTGATCGTGGTCGGTGGCTCGGTCGTGCTCACGCTGGTGATCGGCTGGGCGACCGACTTCCTGCTGCGCAAGGCCGACGAACGACACCACGAGACCCCGCTGTGGGGCCTGCTCCGCCGTGGCCGCATCCCCTACATGCTGGTCCTCTTCGCGGCCCTGCTGAGAGGGTCGTACGACGAGGCGCAACTGCTGGAGGAGCGCCGTGACGCCATCGGCCAGACGTTGACGCTGGTGCTGATCGGGTCGACCGCCTGGCTGGTGATCCGTATCGCGGCGGCGATCGTCGAGACGTCCTACAGCCGGTACGCCCACGCCCGTGCCCACCGCGACCCGGCCCGGGTCCGCCGGGTGCGCACCCAGGTGACGCTGATCATGCGGGTGGTGTCCGCGGTCGTCGGAGTGGTGGCCGCGGCGAGCATGCTGCTGACCTTCCCGGCCTTCAAGGCGGCCGGTGCGTCGCTGCTGGCCTCGGCCGGAATCCTCGGCATCGTCGCCGGTGTCGCCGCCCAGTCCACGCTGAGCAACATGTTCGCGGGGTTCCAGATCGCCTTCGGCGACATGGTCCGCATCGGGGACACGGTGGTGGTGGACGGCGAGTGGGGCACGGTCGAGGAGATCACGCTGACGTTCCTGACCGTCCACACCTGGGACGAACGCCGCATCACCATGCCGGTGTCGTACTTCACGTCCAAGCCGTTCGAGAACTGGTCGCGCGGCACCCCGCAGATGACGGGGATCGTCTTCTGGCACGTCGACCACTCGGCGCCGGTGGAGGCGATGCGCGACAAGCTCCGCGACATCCTGCGCGAGTGCCCGGCCTGGGACGGCCGCGCCTGCAACCTGTCCGTCACGGACACCACCCCGAACACCATGCAGGTGCGGGCCCTGGTGACGGCCAAGGACGCGGACGACATCTGGACGGTGCGGGTCACGGTCCGCGAGGAGATGATCCACTGGCTGACCCGCGAGCACCCCTACGCGCTGCCCCGGGTCAACACGGCGGACGCGGCGCTCCCGCCGTCCTCCGGCAGCAACGGCCACCGGCCGTCCTCCGAGGCCGTACCGGCCCAGCAGCGCCGCTACCACGGCAACGGTTCGGGGCGGCCCGAGCGCTGACCACCACTCGGACGTGAGGAGGGGCTCCCCGCGGCGCGGGGAGCCCCTCCTGCTTACCGCCGGCTCAGTGGCCGCGCTCGGCCCCGCCGTTGACCTGGATGATCTGCGAGGTGATGTGCCCGGCACCCGGGGAGGCCAGCCAGTGCAGGGTCGCGGCGACGTCTCCCGGGGTGCCGGCCCGTCCGTTCGACGTCTCGCCGATGAGCCGGGCCCGGCGCTCCTCGGCCATCGCGTCACCGAAGAACTCGGTGTCCTCGATGTAACCGGGCGCGACCACGTTCACGGTGATGCCACGCGGCCCCAGTTCGCGGGCCAGGTCGTGGGCGTAGGGATGCAGCCCGGCCTTGGCCGCCGCGTACGCCCCGCTTCCGGATCCCCGGTAGGCGGCGATGGAACCGAGGAACAGCACCCGGCCGCCGGGCTCGGCCAGCCGCGGCTTCAGCGCCTCGGTGAGCAGGACGGCGGTCAGGGTGTTGAGCCTGAAGTTCACGTTCCAGGTGTGCGCGACAGCTGCGAGGGGATCGCCCTGCGGCGCCTCCGGTTCGAGCAGCCCGCTGCCGCCGGCGCTGTGCACGAGCACGTCCACCGTTCCCAGCTCGCGCTTCACGAAGGCGGCGACACCGCGCACGTCCTCCGGCTCGGCGAGATCGGCCGCGTAGGTCGACGCGCCGGGCACCTCGGCCTTCTCCAGCACCTCGGCCCGCCGCCCGAGCAGCAGCACCCGGTCCCCGTCGGCGGCGAACACCCGGGCCGCCGCGAGCCCAATTCCCGTACCTCCACCACTGATTACTACATTCCGTGCCATGGGAACGACCCTACGACGCCCCGGCGGCCCACCGTCAAACCGACAGCCCCGGCCGCGCGCCGTCGCATCAACAGCCCTGGCCGGGGCCGCCCGCCGTCGCATCAACAGCCCTGGCCGGGGCCGCCCGCCGTCGCATCAACAGCCCTGGCCGGGG